>NZ_JAMAUV010000059.1:0-1450 GCF_023714155.1 Neobacillus sp. MER 74 | reverse complement strand
TTATTCCTTACTCTAAATATTCACTGTATGGTTATAGCGCCATCTTTAATTCCTAAAAAACCTGGTGAGCGTATTAAAACGGATCGTAGAGATTCCGTTCGACTCGCTCAATTATATCGAGCGGGAGAATTAACTTCTGTTTACGTTCCTACTCCAGAAGATGAAGCTTTACGAGATCTTGTTAGATGTCGAGAAGATGCAAAAGAAGACGAATTAAGAGCTAAACACCGATTAAGTAAGTTTTTACTTCGTTATGATATCCAACCACCATTAAAGGGAAAAAAATGGACCGTTAGGTACTATAGATGGTTGGACACGTTAAAGTTTGAAAACTCTAAACTACAAGTGGTTTATCAAGAATACTATCATCAAATTAAAGAGATACAACAACGAGTCCTAAGATTAGAAGAAGAAATCAGAATACAAGCAACGGACAGTGTTCATGCCCCAACCATCCAAGCTTTACAAGCATTAAGAGGCGTAGCACTTATTACAGCAACAAGTATTGCAGCAGAAATTGGTTCTTTTAAACGTTTTTCAACCGCTAGCCAGTTTATGGCGTATCTGGGTTTAGTACCTAGTGAATCTTCGAGTGGTGAAAGCAGAAGACAAGGAAGGATCACCAAAACAGGGAATCGTCATGTGCGGCGTCTATTGGTGGAGTCAGCTTGGAGTTATCGATATAAGCCGTCAATAAAGGGTGAATTACAAAAGAGACAAAATGGACAATCGCCAACCGTTCTGGCAATATCCTGGAAAGCACAAAACCGGCTACATAAGAAATATTTTCGATTGTTATCAAGAGGAAAAGAAAGCGGTAAAGCAATCACGGCAGTAGCGAGAGAGTTAGCGGGTTTTATTTGGGCAATCACACAGGAAATTGATGAGGTAGTACCAACAGCTTAATGAAGACGATTCTCTATGATATGAGTGCATTAGTAAGAAAATAGATGGATGAGAATAGGGCTCGAAGGCAAAGAGAAAAACCGGAAAGGAAAACCCACGTGCCTCCTCTGTGCTATATCTAATTAGATTAACGCACGTCACGAGTTAGTGGATAAGGCCTTTATACGGAAAGATAAAATGTGAAAACCCACGAATATCAGAGCGCTAACCGCAGTAGAAGTTTTTGCCTTCGTGCCGTGTCCTTAACATCTATTCTAAGAAAAATGAAGGAGGGAGGATTATTCCAACTTTAGCTTAAAAAAGTGTCTCATCTCTTTGAATGGCTGTCAAGGAGAGCACTTGACAGCCATTCAAAGAGATGAGAAATGGTCAGTAAGCTAAAGAAGGAGCTACCCTAGCCTTAAACGGCTACCTATCTAACCAAGTAAGCGAAGAAGCGAAAATAGCTTCTCTTCTTAGAGTTGGTCAAAAATAAACCAAAACCGAGTTTAAGTAGGGAGCCTTGACAGTTTCGTTCATATCAGGAGGCTCCCCGGCACGCCCG
>NZ_JAMAUV010000058.1:0-1564 GCF_023714155.1 Neobacillus sp. MER 74 | reverse complement strand
TGAGTTAATTTCATAATTGTTTTTTTGAATTATTAGGCTGACCGAATTATCAAATGCAATTTTTTATAAAATTAGGCAGCCAATTTCATTTCTCTCATTTGCTTGTTGATTCGATCTACAGCCAGTTTTGTTGCGTTGTACACAAGAGTAATTAAATCAAAATGAACTTTTGCCTTTTTGCCAGTTCGGTATCGAACATTTTTTAATTGGAAGAACTCTTTTAAATAAGCATTCACTCGTTCAACCGCAGTTCTTTGTTTATAAAGTTTTTTCCAAGCTTCAGAACCTCGTCCTGGAGCTGAATATCTTCGAATATCGGTATCAATCTTCACCTTATAGACCTTCTGGCATAGAGAGTCATTGGATAGCGGGCAGGTTTCACACTCTTTTGGTCTTACGTACTTCAATGAGCGATTTTTTTCATCATAACTATCGTATCGATAAGAATGTTCTCTCACGCATGTCGGGGCAAAATGCTCATCAAAGCCAATCATTTCTCCTTCATTGCGCTTATTATAGGCGATGATTCCGTAAGCTTTCATATTTAGAAGCTGTTGATAGATTGGCAAATAGTCATAACCAGCGTCCATAAGACCGAAACGAATGTGTAGCGCAGGAAGCCTTTCCTGGATCCCTTTAAGGAGAGGAATGGCTGCTTTTCCATCGTTCAAACTAGCAGAAGTCATCATGGATTGTAAGATATACTGGCTGCTTGTTCCCACTGCTAGATGTGCCTTGAAACCGAACCAAAAGGTATTTTTACCTTCACTATTTTTCTTAATGCCCCAATTGGGCTCCAACGGAGCCTCGGTTCGTAAAGTCTCTAAGCTAATGGGCAATTGAGCTTCTATTGTCTTTTCGTAAATTGATTTTTGATTTTCTCTTTCTTGTACTTCTAATTTAAAGGCTTCTTGTTCAGCCTTTGGTTTGCGTCCACGCTTTTTTGGTTCTTGCTTTGGCTTCTTTTCTTGTGGAGTGGAACGGTCTCTAGACTCAAAATGAGTCGCATCGATGGCCACAGACTCATCACAAACAAACCCTTCTTGAATAGCTTGAAGGAGTAATGAATCCTGAACCAATTCAAAGGCAGTTGAATCACTTAATTTAGAAGTAAGACGAGAAAAGGAGGCTTCAGACGGAATTCGATCCGAAAATAGAAAACCACAATCCAAACGAAACATAAAATCCTGAGTCAGACGTTTAATCAAATCTTTAATTGTTGGTATTCTTTCCAGAATACGAGCTACAAGTGCATAAATCATAGCAGGATAATTGAGTTCTGTTGGTGCACCGTAAACAGACTTTTTATTAACTGCAAATAATAATGGTTCAAGGTGAAGAGTAGAAAAAACTGCTTCAAAACGTTTAGAAGGTTCTAATTCATAAAAATCCTGCATGTCAAACAGGCTTCCTTGTCGTATAATAGACATGGGAGACAACCTCTTTTCTATTCATGTAATGTTTGTTTGGTCACTTACATTATACAAGAATTTGGGGAGGTACTCCTTTTTTCATGCCTTGAAACGCTTGAGAGACAAGGGATTGGAAATATGAAATTCATTCA
>NZ_JAMAUV010000057.1:0-1571 GCF_023714155.1 Neobacillus sp. MER 74 | reverse complement strand
ACAAAATAGTCTGGCAGCAATGGCGAGAAGGTCACACCCGTTCCCATACCGAACACGGAAGTTAAGCTTCTCAGCGCCGATGGTAGTTGGGACACGCGTCCCTGTGAGAGTAGGACGTTGCCAGGCAGATTTAAAACAACCTGAAAAGGTTGTTTTTTTGTGTTATAGATAATTGGATAGTGTTACAAGACAAAATTATTTAAAAGCATCGATATTAAATTAGTTTAAAACCACTAATCAAAATCATGATTGCCATAATCGTTTTTAGTGGTTTCGATGGTAATTTGGGTGATAAAGTACTTCCTAAAATAACTCCAGGGATCGATCCCATCAAAAGGTTAAACATTAATGGATAATCCACATTACCGATTCCCGCATGCATCATCCCTGCAGCGGAGACTAATAAAAAAGCATGAGCGATATCGGTTCCTACCAATTTTGAAGGACTCAATCTGTATAAGTAAATCATAACCAAGGCAAACAATGACCCAGATCCAATCGATGTTAATCCAACAATAAATCCTAAAATAGCCCCGACACAAATTGTTAAACCCCTTTTTTCATGCATCGGCTTCTTTTGAAAATAATTCCATTCAACTTTATTTTCCATAAATGTTTTAATTAATGTGGCCAATGCCACCAAAATTAAAACGTAACCCAATGTGTGCTTAATGACCTGCTCTTGGTTATGAAAAAAGGTTTCAAATAATTGGAGAATTCCGACTGAGCAGATTGCACTTGGAATACTGCCAATCGCAAGATACTTTACTAACTTAAAGTTTATCGTCTTCTGCCTCCAATGTTGAAAAGTACCAAAAAGCTTGGTTATGGAATTATAAACAAGATCTGTACCAACAGCAATTGATGGACTGATTCCTAACAATATTAAAATCGGTGTTAATAAGGCAGCGCCTCCAACACCTGTTAACCCCACCAGAAAACCAATTAAAAGACCCATTACAATTATCCCTATGCTCATAAGGCGCACACTCCAAATTAGCTTATCTAAATTTATTTATACCGATAAAATATGAAAGAGTTAGACAACTGTGACATAACTTGTATGCCCAAAAAAAGGACTCAACTCCAAGCTGCTTCCTGAACTAGGTTTATGTAGAATGTTTTTTCGAAGGAATAATCTCAAAGTTAATGAGGAATGCATAAAATGAACCCATTTTCATTGTGATCATTAGAAAAAAATTCTATTGAATGTTTTTAGCTAGGATGTTATTATAAGAAAGTTCCTTTCTGAACGAGTCAAAACGTTTTAAGAATTTTATTTATGTAATTGACAACTTTGAAGAGGATATGTTATAATATTTATTGTCGCTTTTTGAAACTATTAATCTTCTACACAATAGTAACAAGAAGAAGTATTGTTCTTTGAAAACTAAACAAACAAAATCGTGCAAACAAACAATAAACTTTAGTTTCAGCAATGAAACTAAGCCAACGTAACAAATGAGCTAATCAACTTTCTTGGAGAGTTTGATCCTGGCTCAGGACGAACGCTGGCGGCGTGCCTAATACATGCAAGTCGAGCGGGACTCTTCGGAGTCTAGCGGCGGACG
>NZ_JAMAUV010000056.1:0-1616 GCF_023714155.1 Neobacillus sp. MER 74 | reverse complement strand
TGCAACGCTATCACAATTACTCTGACCGTGAAATGGAAGAGGCTATTCTTTATCATCTTCATTTAAAACAATTTTTGGGTGTACCCGTAGCTTTTAGCGGTTTCGATCATAGTACTCTGGGGCTTGACCGAGATCGTATGGGTTCTGATCTTTTTGATGCGTGTCATCACCATATTCTTTCCCAAGCATTGGTAAAAGGTCTATGGGGAAAAGAATATGATCGTTGGCTTATCGATTCCTTTCATACGTATGCCAACATTGCGAAGGTGGGGGCTTACCGTTTAATCCAACAAGGAATCCTTCAAATTATTCAACACATCAAACGTACATATCCAAAGTTATATGCCTGTCTTTTACAGGACTGTGCTCTCAAAAGTTTTCTGAAACGGCTCTCGGATCGGACGTCTGAAAAGGATCGCTTGGTATTATTTAGCCGTCTGGTGGTGGAAGCCTACAGCCTGTTACATTGGCTGGAAAGTGAAAGGGTACAGCCTTTATTCTGGACATGGGAGATTGAAAAACAACAACTTCGTTGTTTGGAGCTTCAAGCGATCCTCTATCAAATTTTACAAGAGAACGCCAAACCGATGGATCCGAATAAGTCCGAAGGTGCCAAACAGGAACCACTTCACTACCAAGAATTATCCAAAAAGGAAAAACCACAAGATCGTATCCGAAGTGCCCATGATCCAGAAATCCGGAGTGGGTACAAATCAAAATCCTTGAAGTTTACCGGAGATAAAATTCAAATCTTAGAGTCAAGAACGCACGGATTAATCTTAAATACTGAAACCATTCCAGGTAACGAATGGGATGGAGAGCGTCTTGCCCCGATGGTGGAGGAAGTAATCAATCGTCACGGTATAATACCGAAACAAGTTGTCGGTGATTCGTCCTATGGCACAGGTGAAAATCGCCAGAGAATACAAGGGATGCAGATATTACTGACCGCTCCTATACAAAAATCTTCAAATCCAGCGGGATTGTTAGAAAACGATTGGTTTGTTTATGATGAAAAAATGGATGAGGTCACCTGTCCTCAAGGGTACTCGACGTCTAAAAAAGTGCGAAATAATCCGGGTCAGGGATATCAATTCAAATTCGATGCGAAAACTTGTAAAGCTTGCCCACTGTTTCAACAATGTACGACCAATAAAAAAGGTAGAACCGTCTTCATTAGTGATTACTATGAGATCATGGAACAAGGAAGATCCTATAATCAAACCGAAGCTGGACAAAGTGCATTAAGGGCTAGGTACGAAGTGGAAAGAACGAATCATCAAGCTGCCAACCATCAAGGACTTAGGAAACCAAGAACAAGAGGAAGAGAACCATTAAGGATCATGGCAAAATTGACGGCCATGGTTATCAATTTGAAAATTATGGTAAAGAAATTAGCTGAACCCATCATGCCCTTTTATCGTTTTAAAAAATACGAGAATCGGATAAAGGCCCCCGTCTGCCCAAATTAGGGAATTCGGGACAAATAGAAGGCCTTGGGCAGGCAAATATACATAAAAACAATAAAAGCTTGTGAAAAAATCCAATAAAATCCATAAAGTATGTGAAATATGGTGTAGGAGTGGAAAAAACTCAAACTTAATCGACAGTCTCAT
>NZ_JAMAUV010000055.1:0-1842 GCF_023714155.1 Neobacillus sp. MER 74 | reverse complement strand
GGTAGTGTCAAAACTTCTATGAAAAAGTGACCTGAAGTTTTTTTCTTCTCTCTTTTTTGTAGTGGAGGTACCCGCAATCGCTCTTGACAAACACACCAATGGTTTGAGGTTCCTTTAACAAGGGCGACGGGGACAAAAGAAGGCACACTAAATAGCCCTTGGTTTTTCCATTTTAAACCATTGGCAAGTTCGGTTTGTCAAGAGTTCGCTTCGCCGATTGCTAGTGTTTGTCCAAGGGCTCTGCTAAACAAAAAGTTAGGCTGTTTGTTCCACAATCCATTGTTGTGCTAAACCAATGAGTTTCGTCCAACGAGCTGGCATGTTAGGCTGCTGATGTAGCTCTGTAACGACCACTGGGACCTTTCCCTCTATGGCTGAGTGAGGACGTAAGAAGTTAAAGTAGGCTACAAACAGGGTGACGAATGAAACCGATCCATGTTCAGACCCAAACCCATGTGTGGAGCGATAATTGCCCTTAAACGTGCGGTTTAGTCTTTCAATCACTTGTTTGAGAGGTCTATATTCCGTTGATACGGGGTCTTCATTGGTAAGCCCGATTACCTGCTTGATGTCAAAATGAATATCGTGTTGGGCAAAAAAGTGCTGTGCTAAAAGATAAATGGGATTGCCGTCCACCACGAAGGTTAGGTCTTTAGGAATCTCTTTCAGCTTCATTAAAACATCATCAATTGCACCGATAGCGGACACTGTATCTCGATTGGCTGACACTGGGTAGGACAGGATAATCTTTTTCACTGTATCAAAGAAGAAAAACAGATAATGCCAACGCCCGTTCACCCTGATATAGGTTTCGTCTCCACAGAACTGATCAGAAAGTTCGTAGGGATAAGAATCCACATAAGGCTTAAGTGTAAGGGCAACGGCATTCTCGTAATTTAAAATACTCTGATGCGATATGGATACTCCATGAACATCTTTCATGAGTGCAGCTGTCTTCCTGGCCGAAAGGCCATAGTTGACATGATAGGTTAAAATGAGCCCCAAAGTATGTGGTGACACATAAAGCCTTGATAAATCTACCTTAGGTTTTTGGGGAGAAGACTTAGACAATGGCTGAAAATCAATTCGAAACTGTCGGTAAATGTATCTAATCTTAAAGGCTTGAGGATCCTTTTTAAACTGTTTCTTTTCCTTCGATGACATACCATTCAACTTCTTTTGGTAATAGGGACAGTCATTATTCTTGCACTTATACACGTCAAAGTCTTTTCGTTCTTTGACTTTCTCAAGTGTTTTAGAACAATGAGGACACTTCAAAACGGCCTCTTTCAAATAGCGGCTCTTTTCGTTAAAAACACAAGTACACACCTTACATTGATACTGTCCTTTGCCTCCATTATTGGCATAGAGATAATCCGATGGAGCACCACACTTCGGACAGTTCATAGATTTAGGCACAATTGTCTTTGCATTTAAACGCCTTTGAACAGGCTTTAGCTGTTTACCTTTCTTCTCCAGATATTCAGATAGAAGACTTTGGTAATCTAGCTTTTGAAGGGTTTCGATGATCGGAAGATCATCCACCTGAAGTTTACGGTAAGGTTTATTTACAGGAGTTTCTTCAGGCTTTTCAAACATGCCTTTCCCAATAAGTAGGGTAAGTAATGTTCGAATTACCTGATCTTGATACTTGATAAATTCCATTAAATAAGTTAATAATTGAGGGTACAAACTTGTCACTTCCTTGTTTTTAGGGATTAGGTGTTCGGTGTGGTAACCTCACTTTTAACCTAATTTCACGGGGGTGGCAAGTTTTTTGCATTTAAATCCCTTTAAATCAAGGATTATTAACTTTTTTAATATAAAAGTTTTGACAATACG
>NZ_JAMAUV010000054.1:0-2315 GCF_023714155.1 Neobacillus sp. MER 74 | reverse complement strand
GCCGCAAGGCTGAAACTCAAAGGAATTGACGGGGGCCCGCACAAGCGGTGGAGCATGTGGTTTAATTCGAAGCAACGCGAAGAACCTTACCAGGTCTTGACATCCTCTGACACTCCTAGAGATAGGATTTTCCCCTTCGGGGGACAGAGTGACAGGTGGTGCATGGTTGTCGTCAGCTCGTGTCGTGAGATGTTGGGTTAAGTCCCGCAACGAGCGCAACCCTTGATCTTAGTTGCCAGCATTTAGTTGGGCACTCTAAGGTGACTGCCGGTGACAAACCGGAGGAAGGTGGGGATGACGTCAAATCATCATGCCCCTTATGACCTGGGCTACACACGTGCTACAATGGATGGTACAAAGGGCTGCAAGACCGCGAGGTTTAGCCAATCCCATAAAACCATTCTCAGTTCGGATTGCAGGCTGCAACTCGCCTGCATGAAGCCGGAATCGCTAGTAATCGCGGATCAGCATGCCGCGGTGAATACGTTCCCGGGCCTTGTACACACCGCCCGTCACACCACGAGAGTTTGTAACACCCGAAGTCGGTGGGGTAACCGTAAGGAGCCAGCCGCCTAAGGTGGGACAGATGATTGGGGTGAAGTCGTAACAAGGTAGCCGTATCGGAAGGTGCGGCTGGATCACCTCCTTTCTAAGGATAAAGCTGGACTTGTGAGCCAGACAAAACAGTTTGTACACGATCTTTGTTTGTTTAGTTTTGAGGGAGCAATTCTCTCAAAGCTTTCGTTCTTTGAAAACTAGATAATCGTAATGAAGAAGCAAAGTAAACATCGAGTAATCGCCATTTTAGTTTTCTCTCTTATGAAGTTAAGAGAATAACCTTTTAGGTTAAGTTAGAAAGGGCGCACGGTGAATGCCTTGGCACTAGGAGCCGATGAAGGACGGGACTAACACCGATATGCTTCGGGGAGCTGTAAGTAAGCTTTGATCCGGAGATTTCCGAATGGGGGAACCCACTGTTCGTAATGGAACAGTATCTTTACCTGAATACATAGGGTATGGAAGGCATACCCGGGGAACTGAAACATCTAAGTACCCGGAGGAAGAGAAAGCAAACGCGATTCCCTGAGTAGCGGCGAGCGAAACGGGACATAGCCCAAACCAAGAGGCTTGCCTCTTGGGGTTGTAGGACACTCAACATGGAGTTACAAAGGAACGGGGTAGATGAAGCGACCTGGAAAGGTCCGTCAGAGAAGGTAAAAACCCTGTAGTCGAAACTTCGTTCCCTCCTGAGTGGATCCTGAGTACGGCCGGACACGTGAAATCCGGTCGGAAGCAGGGAGGACCATCTCCCAAGGCTAAATACTCCCTAGTGACCGATAGTGAACCAGTACCGTGAGGGAAAGGTGAAAAGCACCCCGGAAGGGGAGTGAAATAGTTCCTGAAACCGTGTGCCTACAAGTAGTCAGAGCCCGTTCATGGGTGATGGCGTGCCTTTTGTAGAATGAACCGGCGAGTTACGATCCCATGCAAGGTTAAGTTGAAGAGACGGAGCCGCAGCGAAAGCGAGTCTGAATAGGGCGTATGAGTATGTGGTCGTAGACCCGAAACCAGGTGATCTACCCATGTCCAGGGTGAAGTCCAGGTAACACTGGATGGAGGCCCGAACCCACGCACGTTGAAAAGTGCGGGGATGAGGTGTGGGTAGCGGAGAAATTCCAATCGAACTTGGAGATAGCTGGTTCTCTCCGAAATAGCTTTAGGGCTAGCCTCACGTAGTAAGAGTCTTGGAGGTAGAGCACTGTTTGGACTAGGGGCCCTCATCGGGTTACCGAATTCAGACAAACTCCGAATGCCAAAGACTTATCCGTGGGAGTCAGACTGCGAGTGATAAGATCCGTAGTCAAAAGGGAAACAGCCCAGACCACCAGCTAAGGTCCCAAAGTATACGTTAAGTGGAAAAGGATGTGGAGTTGCTTAGACAACCAGGATGTTGGCTTAGAAGCAGCCACCATTTAAAGAGTGCGTAATAGCTCACTGGTCGAGTGACTCTGCGCCGAAAATGTACCGGGGCTAAACGTATCACCGAAGCTGTGGATTGACATCTACGATGTCAGTGGTAGGAGAGCGTTCTAAGGGCGTTGAAGCTAGACCGTAAGGACTGGTGGAGCGCTTAGAAGTGAGAATGCCGGTATGAGTAGCGAAAGATGAGTGAGAATCTCATCCACCGAATGCCTAAGGTTTCCTGAGGAAGGCTCGTCCGCTCAGGGTTAGTCGGGACCTAAGCCGAGGCCGAAAGGCGTAGGCGATGGATAACAGGTTGATATTCCTGTACCACCTCTTTATCGTTTGAGCAA
>NZ_JAMAUV010000053.1:0-2377 GCF_023714155.1 Neobacillus sp. MER 74 | reverse complement strand
TGTAAGCCCGAATTATAAAAAAGACGTACCTTCCGGTACGCATTTCAAATAGCCGTAAATTCCGATTTTTTTAATCGAATTACGGCTTATTTCATATTTATTCTGCATTCTGCCTTAATCATTTTTGACCAGGGCATATATTGATCTAGAATCTCAGGATTTTGATGGATGCTGAGATTTGGCAGATCCGTTAATAGTTTCTTTATGTATTCATAGAAATCAACACCGTTACTTTTGGCTGTTTCTGCGATACTCAAACAGATGGCATTTGCTCGAGCACCAGCTTCGCTTACCGAAAATAACCAGTTTTTTCGACCTATAACGTTTGGTCGTATGGCGTTTTCGGCTGGATTATTATCGATTTCGATGCGCCCATCATTCAAGAATGCTCTAAGTCCATTTGCCCTATTCAATGTGTATTCCGCTGCCTTCGCGAGGGCATTTTTTCCGAAGAACGGTGACGTTTCAACCCATTCAAGGAATTTATCAACAATTGGTTTCGAGTGTTTTTGGCGTTGTTTTCTACGCATACTCGGAGACAAATGTTTAAATTTCCTTTCGAGTCTATATAAATCATCACAAAAGCTTACACCAATTCGGCCATTTTTGCTGTCCGCTTTCAACCAATAACGACGAACATGCGCAAAACAATTTGCGAAGGAAACCCCCTCCAACTTATCATAGGCAGAATAACCATCACAAATAATTGTTCCAGAAAAACCTTCTATGAAACTTTCAAGGACAGATCGAGCCCGTGATAGAGCGCTTTGAAAGAGAGTTATTGGAGGACCTTGGCATGGAACACTTCGATAAACCCAGTTATAGGCATTGGTTTGACCAGATTTTCCGTCGGATCGGTTGATGATTTGGCTATAAGTTTCGTCCACATGTAAAAGAGATTTAGCCATCATCAATTGCTTCATTCGTTCGTAAATAGGCATTAACCAATCGTGAGAAGTACGAATGACCCAGTTCGAAAGGTTCTTATCATTGGTATTTAGGCCATAACGGTCCCATTCCTTTACCTGACGGTAAAGTGGTAGGTATTGTGAATATTTATCATATATTACTTTGGCAAGTACGCTAGGACTTGCGATGCTTCGTTGAATAGGAGGCTGTGGTGCTTTACCACGTTTAATTTGCGCCTTTTGAAATGTATCGCCTTTACAGTCTATACATCCAAGAGCGTGTTCAACGTGTTGGATTTTTTTCATTTTTGCGGGAATAAATTCTGCCTCTTCTCGTACGATTGTACTGCCAATCTCAATCATTTGTCCCTGGCAACAGTCACATAGCGTGTTTTCAGGATAATAGTGAATTGTTTCTACTTCGATGTCATCATGTAATGAATCATTTCGTTTTTTCTTTTGAATATTTCGAACAACAGTGTAAGAAATCGTCTGTTGGCTTTGTTCTCCTGGGTGCTCAGGTTCATTAAAAGACGGATCATCTTCAAATAGTGACACTTGCCCATCCGGTGTATTGTACTTCGATTGTTCGGTTTTTGATCCATATAAAAGCTTAGTTAATTGGCGAACTTGCTCGGTTAACGCTTCAATTTGTTTTGATAAGTTTTTGTTTTGTTGATTCGAATGAGCCAATTGCTCTTCGAGCAGCTGAATTAATTTTTTTTCATTCTTAGAAGAAGCGTTCGCCATATCATTCACCACTATTCGTTCAGTTTCGTTCTTTTTATTATAACTAGTTCGAACAGCAGAATAAAGATAATATTAGTAGCTTGCTGAATTTAAAATACACCTTTTGATGATGGTTGAATCGCCTTTGGCTGTTGGAGGGATAATCCCTCGAGGAGCCATCGAACCTCCTGCTGAGAAAGTTTGCGAACTTCATTTTCGTCTTTAGGCCATTGCAGTTTACCTTTATCTAAACGTTTATAAAGCATGGCAAAGCCATCACCATCGAAATATAAACATTTATAACGATCTTTACTCCACCCGGAAAATAAGAAAATCGAATCACTGTACGGATCCAGGTCAAAGGAATCTTGAATCAGTGTGGCCAATCCGTCAATGCCTCTTCGCATATCGGTCCTCCCACAAATGATGTAGATATTTTTCACGCTTGTATAATCATGTTTCATTGCTGCTTCAACTCCCTCATAACGGTTTGAATGATGCGCTCATCTACGCCGTTGAAGAAGGATATTTCAGCGGTTGCCGTTTTGATTGTGCAAACGCTATTTGATGATGGAGCTGGAGAAGTGCATGGAACGAAATTTTTATTTTCAGCGTGGAGTGAAACGGGGACGATTGTTAATTTTTGTTTTGGCATAAGAAAAAGCACCTCCTTTAGTTGATACATGTATCGTACCAAGAGGAGCTGCGGGTTTATATGCGTTGTTTGATTGGGGGCTTAC
>NZ_JAMAUV010000052.1:0-2425 GCF_023714155.1 Neobacillus sp. MER 74 | reverse complement strand
CCATCACAATCACTCCAAACCTAAGATATATCTTAATTTTACCTTACATATGGAGTGAAATGATGAGAAATTAAAAAATCTTGAAAGTATGTGAAAAAGGAGGTTTTATGAGTTAATCGACAGTCTCGATATTCCGCTTAACAGCTTTAAATATACACAAAACCCAACGATTTGAATCATATAAGCGGAAATACTCCCCTTATTTTTAAGGAAATAGAGGTATTTTCCATATTAGCCGGAATTTCTTCCCTTATATTTGGAAATCAATAATCCGTTATATTAAATAGAAGAAACCGCCGTCGATTGGACGGCGGTTTTTATCATTAGTACCAGAAATATCATTATTAATAAGGTCCCGCTTCGTGCCCTTTCTGTACAGCCTCTTTTGTTGCTTTGTTGGCAGCAATGGTTCCCTGACCAAATTTCGATTTACCCGCTTCACGGCCTGGAACTTGATTTTCCGTCTTCATTTCTTGGATTTCTTTCATTACCTGTTCCATCCCTTCCTTCACACGGCGGCCATAGTCTTCATCAGCTTGGGTGAAATGATGGATCATGGCGTCTTGAATTCGTTTGTCGCATATTGCCAGTGCTTCAGACAGGTTTTTGATTAATTCATCGCGCTCCCAATCATCCAAGCTTCGATACGTATGGCCCGCTTGTCCGTAGTTGTTTGGACGATCAATCGGCGCGCTCATGGCTGCCGCGTTATATACTGGCTGGTGAGGTGCACGGTTATCACTATTTGTTTCCGTATATCCGCCGAGCATCGATGGCTCATAGTTAATATGTGGGTTTTCTCCCGATTCTTTCGGGTTACGAATATCCATTTGGCCGCGATGCTGATTTGTGCGAACAGGTGCTTTCGGTGCGTTTACCGGCAGACTTAGATAGTTCGCACCTACCCGATAGCGTTGCGTATCCGAATAAGAGAAAGTACGCCCTTGAAGCATTTTATCGTCAGAGAAATCCATTCCATCCACCAGAACCCCTGTACCAAAGGCAGCTTGCTCAATTTCCGCGTGAAAATCAACAGGATTCCGATCAAGGACCATGCGGCCTACCGGTAACCATGGGAACTGATCCTCTGGCCAAAGCTTTGTATCATCGAGTGGGTCAAAATCCAGTTCTGGATGGTAATCATCAGACATGATCTGAACATAAAGCTCCCATTCTGGATACTCTCCTCGTTCAATCGCTTCATATAAATCTTGTGTCGCATGACCAACGTTCTTTGCTTGAATCGAGTTTGCCTCTTCTTGTGTTAGGTTACGAATTCCTTGCTTCGGCTCCCAGTGATACTTCACCAACACCGCCTCGCCTTTTTCATTTACCCATTTATACGTGTTTACACCAGAGCCCTGCATATGGCGGTATGTTGCTGGAATCCCCCATGGAGAAAATAGGAATGTAATCATATGCGTTGCTTCAGGTGTACGAGAAACGAAGTCAAACATCCGCTGTGGATTCGACACGTTTGATGCTGGATCCGCTTTAAATGCGTGAATCATATCAGGGAATTTCATCGCATCACGGATAAAGAAAATTTTCAAATTATTCCCAACTAGGTCCCAGTTCCCATCTTCCGTATACATTTTCACCGCAAAACCACGTGGATCACGTGCAGTTTCCGGCGAATCTTTCCCACCTGCTACTGTGGAGAAACGCACCATTAACGGAGTTTTTTTCCCTGCTCCAGAGAACACTTTCGCGCGTGTATACTTCTCTACCGGCTCATCGCCCACTTTTCCGTAGGTTTCAAAATAACCAAATGCTCCCGATCCTCGTGCATGGACCACACGTTCTGGGACCTCTTCCCGATCAAAATGGGAAATCTTCTCAATAAAATGGTAATTCTCAAGTGTCGCTGGACCACGGTTCCCAATAGTACGGATATTTTGGTTATCTATCACGGGATGGCCCTGGCGCGTCGTCAACGTCTCCCGATTTACGTCCTGTTCATTTGAAGTATTCACATTTTTGTTCTCTGTCAAAATAAGTCCTCCCTAGAAAAGTTATCCTTATTTTTCCTCTTGATAGTGAATTTATTCTTCGTTAGGATAAGCTGGAAAAGCAGGTAAAAAACACCTACTAAAGGTACTAGTTCGAGTCATTTCCAGCAAAATACCCCGGATTTCTTCATAAATGATTGCGGGGGTTGTTAAAAAAGTGCACAAAAAAAACGCTTAGATAAGCGTTTCAGATTGTAGACAAAATGCATTCTAATGAGCTCATTCGAATGCCTTTTTTTGTTAATTTGCTCGTAAGAGCAAAATTTAGACCTATCCTATGCATATTTCTAGGCCATTTCTGGACTTTTCCATGTCCAGTTGGCCATCTTTTTCAAATTCATGGCAGCAAAAGTAAGCATCGCTTGCATGGACAATTTTTTTAGGCCTCTTAAGGTTGTCCAACGCATACCATG
>NZ_JAMAUV010000051.1:0-2699 GCF_023714155.1 Neobacillus sp. MER 74 | reverse complement strand
ATTTTATAACTTTGTTGATTGGAGTGGAAGGCGGCGAAGACTCCTGCGGGAGTACGGGACAGGGGAGACCCCGCAGGCGCTGAAAGCGCCGAGGAGGCTCCCCGAACCGCCCGCGGAAAGCGAAGCCTCCTGGAACGGAAATCAACAGACTAGTTTAATGAGCCAAACAAAAAAGACTGTCGATTTAAAACCCGAAATCCTTCGGATTTGTCGACAGTCTGAAACGCTTAGATAAGCGTTTTTACTTTGTTTTTTACGCGCCTTAGAGGATTCGAACCTCTGACCCTACGCTTAGAAGGCGTATGCTCTATCCAGCTGAGCTAAAGGCGCATTTATGGCTCCGCAGGTAGGACTCGAACCTACGACCGATCGGTTAACAGCCGATAGCTCTACCACTGAGCTACTGCGGAACAATATGATGGGCCTAAATGGACTCGAACCATCGACCTCACGCTTATCAGGCGTGCGCTCTAACCAGCTGAGCTATAGGCCCATATTTATGTGGAGCGGGTGATGAGAATCGAACTCACAACATCAGCTTGGAAGGCTGAGGTTTTACCACTAAACTACACCCGCATTTATTAAATTGGAGGCAACACCCGGATTTGAACCGGGGATAGAGGTTTTGCAGACCTCGGCCTTACCACTTGGCTATGCTGCCTTTATGTATGGCTGGGCTAGCTGGATTTGAACCAACGCATGTCGCAGTCAAAGTGCGATGCCTTACCGCTTGGCTATAGCCCAATATTTATAAAATATATGGGGCGGCTGATGGGAATCGAACCCACGAATGTCGGAACCACAATCCGATGCGTTAACCACTTCGCCACAACCGCCATTATAGAATCATTTGGCAGGGGTAGTAGGAATTGAACCCACACCAAAGGTTTTGGAGACCTTCGTTCTACCTTTAAACTATACCCCTCCATATAAAAAGGTGGCTCAGGACGGAATCGAACCGCCGACACAAGGATTTTCAGTCCTTTGCTCTACCAACTGAGCTACTGAGCCACACAAAATCTATATCAACAGTAGTTACCTACTGGGGATAAAAGTACGGTCCGGACGGGACTCGAACCCGCGACCTCCTGCGTGACAGGCAGGCATTCTAACCAACTGAACTACCGGACCAGAGTTTTCAATTTGGAGCATGCTCCACGATTTGATACTGACCGCCCTGATTTCAGAAAGCATATTCAAGCAGCGGCTCAATCGTTGCGCTGTAGATCATTCGAAGAAGCATATTCGAACGTGCTCCACCCCGCGACAATAAGAATAGATTACGAGTTATGGAGGAGGAAGAGGGATTCGAACCCCCGCGCGGTATGACCCGCCTGTCGGTTTTCAAGACCGATCCCTTCAGCCAAACTTGGGTATTCCTCCGAATAAGTGGAGTCTAGGGGGATCGAACCCCTGACCTCCTGCGTGCAAAGCAGGCGCTCTCCCAGCTGAGCTAAGACCCCATTTGTTATTAGAAGCATGGTCGGGAAGACAGGATTCGAACCTGCGACCCCTTGGTCCCAAACCAAGTGCTCTACCAAGCTGAGCTACTTCCCGTTAAAGTGCGCCCTGAGAGATTCGAACTCCCGACCTTTTGATTCGTAGTCAAACACTCTATCCAGCTGAGCTAAGGGCGCATATGATTTAATTTAAATGGTGTCGAGGACCGGAATCGAACCGGTAAGGTAGTCACCTACCGCAGGATTTTAAGTCCTGTGCGTCTGCCAGTTCCGCCGCACCGGCGTAAGTTGGAGCGGAAGACGGGATTCGAACCCGCGACCCCCACCTTGGCAAGGTGGTGTTCTACCACTGAACTACTTCCGCAAAGGTTGTAAGTTATATTGCTCTTGCAAAAAACTTTGATGCGGGTGAAGGGAGTCGAACCCCCACGCCTTGCGGCGCCAGATCCTAAGTCTGGTGCGTCTGCCAATTCCGCCACACCCGCAATATTAATAGTTATTTTGCTTTCGCAAAAAACTCTAGTGAGCCATGAAGTACTCGAACCTTCGACCCTCTGATTAAAAGTCAGATGCTCTACCAACTGAGCTAATGGCTCAAAAAAAGCAAAAAAAATAAATGGTGCCGGCGAGAGGACTTGAACCCCCAACCTACTGATTACAAGTCAGTTGCTCTACCAATTGAGCTACCCCGGCGTAAAATTTGAAAAAATATTTAGTTTGAACACGCTGGTATTGTTACCGTCATCCTGACCTCAAAAAGCTTGTCCAAGCAGCAGCTCGGTCAGTATGCTGAAGTTCATTCAGGAAGCATATTCGGTCGTGCTCTACCAATTGAGCTACCCCGGCGTAATCTATAAAAGATAAATATGGTGGAGGATGACGGGATCGAACCGCCGACCCTCTGCTTGTAAGGCAGATGCTCTCCCAGCTGAGCTAATCCTCCAAAATAATGAAAGTTATTTTCACTAGCATGAAAAAACTTTGGTGACCCCTACGGGATTCGAACCCGTGTTACCTCCGTGAAAGGGAGGTGTCTTAACCACTTGACCAAGGGGCCATATTAAATATTGACGAAAAAAATAACCCAAAAGGGTTAGCCTGGCAACGTCCTGCTCTCACAGGGACGCGTGTCCCAACTACCATCGGCGCTGAGAAGCTTAACTTCCGTGTTCGGTATGGGAACGGGTGTGACCTTCTCGCCATTGCTGCCAGACTATTTAATTGAGGAATCATTCCCTC
>NZ_JAMAUV010000050.1:0-2707 GCF_023714155.1 Neobacillus sp. MER 74 | reverse complement strand
ATACAGATAGGTAAGGGTTTGAAGTTATCGCTCCCTTTTCCCCCTGTCCACACCAGTACGTGCGATTTTCACCGCATACGGCGTTCCAACTAATCCAATTCATTCAATTCTATATGATTTGTGAAGTAGCTCTTATTTCCAATCAAATTTTATGATTTTTGCATAGTGTTCGGAGTTCATTGACTTTTTCCTTTTGTTTACTACTCAGTTTTAAAACTTCAAGAAGAGAATTGATTTTGTTTTCATCTTTGAGATGAACAAGTCGATGAACAGCTTCATGTAACACTATCAAGTTTGAATAACGGTCATCCTTTGATATATGAAAAGGAATCTTATGATGACATTGCCAATCGCTTTTTCCAAGTTCTGCTCCAGTTACAGCACACTTTCCGTACTGGGCTATAAACTTACTAATGCGATTGTCGTTATATTCGATCGTTCGATTTGGAATAAAGTTTTTCATGACATAACGTAATACGCTTTTGTTAATCGCTTTTAAATTGTTGTGTATTTTCTCTCTGCCTTCGGGAGTATAATTACACACATCTTGCGATAAGCAGAGATTTGTTTTATGCCGTTGGGCATAAATAGGGACAAACACCATCTTTTGAATCTTATAGTATTGCGGTGAGTATCCTTTATAGCGTTTTTGGAGCGTTTTGGTCATATCTTCAAAACTAGCTTCAGTTCTGATATTTCTTAATCGATTATATAAAGTCTTGTTTAGGTGGGAGGACAACTCACTTAAGTTATTAGAGATGTTAGTAGCTGGTGCGTAATAGTTTTGAATTCCCATTACGACTGTATTGTAATGCCATACAGTTTCAGCACAAGGCTTCTTCTGTATAGCTTTTATAGAATCTTTAATTTTAATGAGTGCATTGGACTTCGCTTTCTTCGTCATATTGGATTGTGCTACAAACCCAAACCTTGTTTTTCCTTTCCTCATTGCACGAAAAGAAAAACCAAGGAATTCGGAAGAATTCTTCTTTAAATTGATAATCTTTGATTTTTCATCACTTGTCTCAAGATGAAGTCTAGTTTTAAGAAAATCCTTGATGGCATAATTCATTTTAATGGCTTGCGAGCGAGTACGGCATAAAACCTTGAAGTCATCCGCATATCTAACGATGTAAAATTCTTTTAAGTTTGATTTCTTGAGTTCCCTTACTTTACTTCCGTTTCGATTATAGTCATGGTTGCTCTTAAACGTTTCCCACTGGTTACTAATCCACCAATCTAGTTCATTTAGAACAATATTTGATAAAAGTGGTGAAAGTATTCCCCCTTGCGGGGTGCCTTTGGTGGGTACACCTTCTCCTTCAATCTCTGCCTTTAATATTTTCGAGATGATGGAGAGTAAAGATTTATCTTTAATTCCCATTGACCATATTTGTTTCAGTAACTTACTATGGTTCACGTTATCAAAAAATCCTTTTATATCAACATCTATGCAATGATAAAGACCCACCATATTGATAAGCGATTCGAATCTTGCCTTCGCATGGTGGGTACTTCTGTTTGGTCTGAAACCGTAGCTATGTTTATGAAATTTTGCCTCACAAATAGGTTCTAAGACTTGTAAGATGCATTGTTGGATTATTCGGTCCCAAATAGTTGGGATTCCTAATGGTCTTACTTTTCCATTTGTTTTAGGAATGAAAACACGTCGAACACATTCTGGTGAATATGATTGGAATTTATTCTGAACGTGCTCAATTACCTCTTCTACCGACAAATGCTTAATGTCATCAATGATTAATTTATTTGTTCCTGCGGTTTTACTCCCAGTGTTTCTTTTGATGTTCCGATAAGCAAGACGTATATTTTCATTGGAATTAATCAGTTTCATTAAGTCATAGAAATTTTGACCATCGACACTTTGAGCATATAGATTATCAAAACAATGTTGCATATCATAATACTCGTTGTGTCTCAGTTTCTTCCGTTTCAACAAGTCGGTGACTCCCTTGGGAGTTGAACCTCTTTTAGTCTTACGAGAACCTTATTAACCGATAAAGAACTGTCTTACATGGTTGAATGATTCTTTTTAGTCTAGTGGCTATCCCTCCAGGTTGATTAGACCTCTCATTGGTACTGTGCCACCACTTTCACTGATATAAAGAAAAGTTATGAAGTAACTATTATCATTACTGCTTTCCTTATCACCGTTTCATAAAGAGTAAGCTCTCCACGTTATCAGCTTACAACGTTGAATTATATCTATTATAGAAAGAACTTAGGTGCTTCCTTTAAGCCTGTCAGCCGTTCATATGCCTTTAACATATCATGGACTTTCATATTTGTTAGTTTTACTCATCCACTGCTAACCTCACATTGAGTGATATACACATTTCTATGTATCGTGCGTGTAGACCCGTACATTCAGAAGTTCGTCAGCTTAGCCCTTTATTATAGACTTTCCGCATACTCACCATATTCATTCAACTCAAGCGTTATGAATTACACCTCTCCATCGAGTAGGTTTTCGGCAGCCATACTGCTACGGTAATTTCTCACGCCTTTTCGCCGAGCTTATAACACTATCATTCTTACTAAATCAAGTGCTATTCGACTAAGAGAGAACCCTTTAGGACGTTACCCCATCATTTGATTCTTCGATATAACCCTTCAGTTCCGAAGAACTGTCTGACCTTTACCTGAAGATTGTGACCAATTTCAATTTAAGCCAGAAACATTTCGCACA
>NZ_JAMAUV010000004.1:0-391224 GCF_023714155.1 Neobacillus sp. MER 74 | reverse complement strand
GCCTCCACCCCTTGGATAGGCATGACGAAGGAATGATAGGGCTTTTGACCCGTTGAGACATGGGAGGGTAAGCCTCCAAGGGCGGCGTGGAGCATGTACATCATATGGTAAAATATGGAGTTGTAAACCACTCCTCTATTTCCCCATGCTTTCACGAAGCCTAAAAATCTGAACTCATTTCATTTAATCGTTAACTCTATACCAACGGTAATGAAATCCTGCGAATTAGCGAGCATTCGGGAGAAAATCGTATTTAACTGAGGGAGTTGAACAAGTACCTTTTTCATCTAATTCAAATAATGGGTGTAGAACGATGTATCATTAATTCATTGTACTACTTTAATTACGGTCTTTAACCAGTTCAAATGTTCCAATATCTTTTTGCGTTTTACCGAATGTTTGGTAACTCTTAATATCTTTTCATAACGTTCAATTCTTTGCTTTGTAATATCTTCCCAACTCAGGGAGGTATCCACATTTTCAATTAATTCAGTTGAAAAGTTTTGGCTTTGCTTTTCCTCATACTTCAATTTTCTCAATTTTAACAACCTCTTTTACTTTGCTCTTGCACCCGTTAGCTTAATGAGGATTACATAATATTTGCAGAATGTAATGCACGAATTGCATCAACAGCGTGACTACCCCAATGTGCTTTGAAGTGAAATTTCCAATGCCAAATCGCTTCTATTTGCTCATTTTGCTCATACAAAAAAATACCTTCCTTAACATCTTTATAAATATCTAAGATGTCATCAGTTAAGCTGCCACACACAGGTTCCTCTAAGTGGTATGGGTTAAAGACCTCCCAGTAATTCTCGTATTGTTCGAAGTTAATTTGAGGAAGAGATACATCAAAGTCATATAAATCGGCACTTTCTGGTTCAACATCGGGAAGAAACAAGGCTTTGGAATATAATTCTAAAAGAGAAACAACTAGATTTTTTAATTTATCAATTTCCTGATTGGAGTTAAAATTTTCAACTAGGTTGCAATAGTGAATAGCCGAAGTTAAAAGGTTGTCCACTGCTTCATTTTTCATTTTTTTCTCCTCAAATTTTAAGTGTTACCTATTTAAATTCTACATTTTCCAATCGAAAACCTTTTTAAGCTAAACTGCCTAGTTAACACAATAAGATAACGGGATCACCGCAGCCATCCCATTTTCAACATAAGCACCAATATAGTTGAAGAAGGAAAACAAAACTAGTCTCATTCTTGGCTTTTTAATGGTTTAAAAGGTTTAAACTTGATTCCGTTTAGGAGTCTTTCTTCGCACACACCGAACTTAATGAAGTTTTGCCTTGCCTGGTTTAATGAAACCCGATTTGCCCCACCCTCGTAATCTGGGTCTTGAAATTGGACATAATCGTCATGCCAAAAACAAACATTACAGATTTCATCGGTTCCTGGTGGTTCCTCTTCTAATGTTTTATATCCACAGCAAGGACATTTATAATATTTCACTTAAATCACTCCGGCATTTTAAATCTAATTTTAGCATACTTATTTCTAAGTTTAACTTGCTTAGTTAGCACAATAAGAAAATGGGATCGCCACAGCCATCCCACTTTTACATACGCTACCCGTTAGCTTAACAAGACTTGACATTTTGTTTACTTAAATTTTCTATGATTAAAGGTAACTCCGACAAATCATTAACTATGGAATCCGCTTCAACATTATCCCATTGAAAATCTTTTTTCCAAATTCCTTTCATCCCTATATTTTGAGCAGCTTTTACATCATTTTCAGGATGGTCCCCAACAAAAATGCTGTGTTTAGGTGACACCTTTAGGTGTTTTAAGGCTTTTTTAAATATTTGGGGGTCAGGTTTTTTTATTCCTTCCCATTCGGATACCAATATCACATCAAAATGCTTTTCAATTCCTAAAGCTATAATATTATCCATTTGAAATTGTCCATAACCATTTGTAATCATTCCTAAAAGGAGATCTCTGCTCTTTAATTCTTCCAACATTTGAGTAAGATTAGCAAAAGGAACACAGGTATACTTAAACTCACTGATGTAATCTTGAAGTAAGTCTTTCCAGGTTATTTCAGAAATATGAAATTCTTGGGTTAGCTGTTGATATACTTTGTCTTTCCAAACATATCCACGCTTGTCAAGTTCAATAAATCTTGAAATGTATTTCTCTTTTGGTATATGGCTTACCCATTGATTCAATCGTTCATATTGAATATCAATGAATCTCTTTAAAGATTCATCTCTGTTTAACAAAGTTCCATCTAAATCAAATAAGACCGCCTTAATCATTTCTCCAACTCTCCAATAAAAAGTATTTTTTAAGTGTTATTCTCGTTCGTTAATACAAATTCCTTCTTCAAGTAACCTGCAAGTTAGTTTAAGTGCAAAGTTTCACAAAACTATATTCAATTTAAATCAACACTTATGGAGAATAAGATTCAATTTACAAATTATGTAAATAAAAAAATACCTTTGATTAATAAAATCAAAGGTCAAAGTTGAACTTAGTGGTCTAGGCTAAGTCCATTTTAGGAGGTCTAAACTCAGAAGAATTTAAACTATTATTATATTAACATTCTATGAATATTTATTCAATATATTAAATAATAATACCATTAGTATCTTAGATTATCTTTCCATTAACTTAATACAACCCTTTTGAATTAAAGCACCCGTTAGCGTAAGTACATTTTTTCACAAAGACACTTTGTTTTAATAAGAACTGACCTGGTGCCCTTATGTAGGATTTAAATTAAACCATTTCGGAACTATTTCTTTTTTTCCACCAAATTCCAATACCTGTGATTACTGATAAATATATAGGATAAATGATAAAAAATAAAATAACTATTATGCCGCCTCCATAGTTATCACTTTCATAATCTTCTGAGAATATACTCCCAATAACAAACGTAAGGGCAATGACAACCACGAGTGTTATAGCTGTAATAACCAATACTTTTCCGAACAAATCCAAATCCCTAAATCGATTTTTTTTATTTTTACGATTCATTCTTTAGAATCAATTCCTTTTTCGTAAACTTCCAAATTAATAACATTTATCGCCCATCATTATAACATAGCTTCTTTTACTAAACTGCACCGTTACTTTAAAAAGGAAAAAAGACCGCCACAGCGATCGAACAAGCGATAAAAACTATCGCTTCTTTTTCTTTTTCCATCTGTATAGAAACCGTACAACAAACACTGCCAAGATAATAAGAATAAGGATGTAAACCAATTGAAAAATCATGTCTCCGATATTATAATTCACCATTTTTATTCTCCCTTTGACCATCATTATCGTCTTTTTCTGTTTAACTAAGGCAACCGTTAGTTGAATAAGGATGTGTTAAAGTTTTACTCCCTTAAGATTATTCTCAAATACAAAGCCTTTTGTCCAAGTTCCAACAAGAAAATAAGTATCATCTTTGCTAAATTCCGCAAAACAGGCGTATTCTAATTCTTCAATATGGATAGGGGCTAAGTCTTCGAATCCTAATATATAGACCCTATCACTTGAAGTGAGAACAATGTAATTGCCATCGTAGGAAGCAGCAATATGAACAAAATATTCATTTTCATTTTCATCAAGAATCTTTTGCAATTCATATAAATCATCTTCAATTTCTGAAGCGAATTTTTTTTTGAATTTTTTTATTCCTTTATCCAACAAGTGTTCTTTTCTTAGGATGTTTTTTAAATTAGCATCCATAATTGTTAATTCATAGTCCTTATGAACAAAAATATAAACTTGATGAACGGGTTCAAAATACACCAAATCCCAATTCTGTAATTCCAGTGAACTTACAAATGAATAAGACGGTTCGGTTAAAGGATTTTTGACCTTAACTAATTTTTGTCTTGAATAATGATCTCCATTAATCTCTTTAAGATAGTACAAAGTAAACAGATAGGAATTATCATTGGGTACAAACTGATTAAATTCAATATGACTGCCTTCAAGTTCAGTTAATACTTGATATATCCCCGTTTCAATGTTAAGTGTACAAACCTGTTTCTTATCATTTATTTTAAGAACATCAAGAATAGTAAATGGATTATCAAGCAGTGCAAAGTTCCCTTCCACTATTTGAAAAGACTTTCCAGATTTAATCGTCTTAATGAGTTGAAAATCCTTAGTGTTGTAAACACAAAATGTTCCGACAGTGTTTTTTATGTACAGCATTTCATCATTTTGTGAAAAGTGAAGATGGCTCGGATTGTTTGGCTTTTTCAATTCAATAACTTTTTCCCAAGTTTTTGTATCAAATATAACTGTTTTTCCTCCCATAAGATGACACAATAACTTCTTGTCATTCGATAGCACTATTTCATAAGAAGTTTTTAAATTCTTTATTAGGTTCATTTGAAACATAAAATGCCACCTCCAGTTAGTTTCACTTTAAGTTTACTTCAACAAAATGTTTGTGAATTCAAATGGGCATACCCTTTTCCTAAACCATTGCTATTTGTTCGGTGAGGAACTGAAAAAAATACAGACGAACACATCCTACTAAAATGGCTGCAAAACAAAATGTGGTAAAATGGAATAAAATCTTTTATCGGAGGATTCTATGATTTGGTTTTTGTTGATGCTTTTTATTTTTGGTTTAATGATGGGACTATTTCATGTTCCGGTTTGGATTGTATATAGTGTTGTTGGTGTCATGCTTGTTATTTTCATGGTCCGAAACCCACTTTTACTTGGAAAAGATACCGAAAAGATGGAGGCGTACCTAAAAAAATCTAAAGCGCCATTTTATCAATTTCTTTATCATTTTCTACAGGGGGATTTATCGGCAGCGGAAAAAGCAATGGGAAAAATCCGTTCCAAAAAATCAAAACGAATCGCCGAATCGATGCTTTTAATGGAGCAGAAACAATACGGAAAGGCAAAAGAGCTTCTTCAGCAAATGTCTGGACTTAAGACCAAGTGGTATGCATTGTCGGAAATTGCCATTCATGAAAACGATCCGGAAGCATTCGAACAACATAAAGCGAAGTTATCAGACACCTATTTTTTACACATGTTGAATGTTGATCGAGCAGTTCATAACGGAAAAAAAGAAGAAGCGATTGCGCTGCTTGATAACATGATTCCCAAACTTCGTGGCTATAAATTGCTGTCAGCCATCCAGTATCGAAAGCAAATACTCGAAGGAAAGGTCTGACCAAATTTAATGAATAAGTGAAGCCTGAATATAAATCAAGAAAGTCCTTTAAGGACTTTTTTGATTTACAGGATTTGCTAAGCAAAGCTTAGTCTTCATCTGCGAATATTTGTTTACCTTTAATTAAAGCAAAACTAGTCTCATTCTTGGCTTTTTATTGGTTTAAAAGGTTTAAACCAGACTGCTTCTAGGAGTCTTTCTTCGCACACCCCGAACTTAATGAAGTTTTGCTTTGCCTGGTTCAATGAAACCCTATTTGCTCCACCTTCGTAATCCGGGTCTTGAAATTGGACATAATCGTTATGCCAAAGACAAACATTACAGATTTCATCTGTTCCTGGCGCTTCTTTATCTAATGTTTTATATCCGCAGCAAGGACATTTATAATATTTCACTTAAATCGCTTCTCCGTTTTATATCTAATTTAGCATACTTCTTTCTGAATTAACCTACCACGTTCGTATAATTAGAATAAGAGACTCAGCTAGGCACTTTGTTTCGCTCAAGTACCCTGTTTGTTAAAGAAAAAATGTTCAATTTTATTTTTTGGGGTTTATATTTATAATGTAATCCTGTTCCCAGACCCCATTTTTTATAAAACCCCCTATTAACCTAACTATTTTTCCGTTTTCATTAAGCTCTACCTTATATTTTTGTTCTTCATATATTTCAATTAGTGGATTTACTTTAACAGTTTTCACTTCTGAAAGCTGATTATTTTTATAGACGTATTCTTCAATATAGAGGTCTGCATATTGCGGTAAGCTACATAAACTCCATTCATATTTAACAATATGATTATTTTCATAAGTACATCTAGAAACAGCTACGATGTCACCCGTATGACGAAACTCCACTCCTAAAATGATGTTACCATCATAAAGCAAATATTCCTCATCATAATTGCTATCTGGTGTTGTAAATTCATTTACACCTTTCACATGAACCAATCTGTCGTTTGCATCAAAACAGTATTCATATGAATATCTTCCGAAATCCGGTGTTCTTTTAAAAAGCTTACCTCTTTTAAGACCTCCAACGATTAAATCTAATACAGGACTTGGACAATAATAACCTCGGTGTATGGCTTCTCCGCCCTTTGAATACTGAGTATTTACAATTTCCTTTTCTGCCAAACTCCGTAACTGGGATCGTTTCTTTTCATACTTATTTCTGAAGCTTACTAGCTCTGAAATAATGCTTTTGAAGTTATTTAATTTGTCTTGATCAATTTGTATATTGGAATTTTTCAAAGCCTCCATCATTTTGGAGTTTCTTAGCTCTTCTTCAAGCATACGTTCGAATTCGTCCATTTTATCACCTTTTCGCGGTCTTCATATGTCTCGTGCGCTTCTGGAGTTTTCAAAAATTCGTCTTTTTCATAAGTAAAACTCTACAATGATTTCCTTATCCAGAAAAGCAAATCTATTAAGCAAATACACAATCAAAATAGGGGAAAGTGCAGTTGTTCTTTTCCTCTTGCCTCAGTTAGTTCAGCAAAGTAAAAGATTGAAATTTATAAATTTTAACTATAATGCAACCTACTTACAATTAGAATCACAATTGTATTAATATCTCTTTCGCCTTAACATCCACTTCTTCTAATTTCTCACCTTCAGAAGGTTTTTCTGCTAATCGAATTAAGTCATTCTTTAGCATCGTTATTGGCTCAGATGGAAGTTTCTTAACCAAAACTTCCAGACACCAGAACTTCCATATGTCGTCCTCTGTTTCAAATACTTTTCTTATGTGCGGTATTATTTCATTTGGAAAATCTAACAGCAGTTCTGCTATTTTAGGAGCTATTACCCAATTCATATCCTGTATCCATTCCAGTAGTTTGGGCAATAGGGAGATTATTTCTTCACGATTAAGTTCTTTTATTTTGTCAACTGTGTCAATATCAAATTTATCTTTAGGATGTAAATGGTTTAAATGTTCCATTTATAACACCTTCTTTGAAGAGGCTTAGTCTCCCGCCGCGAATATTTGTTTACCCTGATTTAATGCATCTCCGCAAAGCAACTTTAGCTCTTTTGCAAATTTTCTTATTTTTTGATCGAGTATATCTCCTTTTCTATATTCGCTTAATAAAAAATCGCATATAGTAACCAATTCAAGTATTTCCTGCTGAGCAAATAATTTATCGCCATATGGATCTAAATTTGTAAGTAATGATAATTTTCTTCCAGTACCCTGTTCCTTCCTGAAAAGAAACTGATGTATTTTTTCATCAAACTTGACATATGTCTGGGATTTAGCAGCTTCCTTATAAGTATTTGCTATACAAAAATCAATCCCTACCGTCAATAATCTCACCTCTCATGATCTTTAGTTGCAGCTTTATGATCTACAACTCTTGCTTCTGTTATCAACCATACTTATCCTTGAGAAGGCTTCTTCATTGAGCGCCTTTATTACCGTTTCAATGATAAATTTCAATTGTTATTTGTCTGTCTGTTTTAATCTAATACTATAAAGTCTCATAGCTTCAAGACTACCTTCTGCCTCAAATGCCCCTGCTTCTATCATCTTTTTAAGGCGATATTCCAAGAAAGAATCCCCTACAAATTGGTCTAAATGCCCCAATACTTCACCGATTAATCTTGCAGCTTTTATGAATACTTTTGTCTTTGTTTTTCCATGCAATCTTTTTGCTGCCTTAACGATAAATTCATCTAAATAATCTTCAGGAACACAATGAATCCTCCCGTTTCTCCATAATCTTAAATTATCATGATTTTCCGCAAGGGATTGCCATTCTTTTTGTAACTCCTCTATATCATGGTCTGTAAAGTTTTCACCCTTCCCTTGCTCATATATTAACTGCAATTTTTCTGGTATGATTTCACCTGAGTGCAAAACAGTATATTTTACTTTTCTTTTCTGAAAAAGTTCTGTGTACTCTTTAGTAGTGTTAATAACAGAAATGCTATTATTTCTATCCTTCAATAAGTGCAAAACAAATCGTAATCCGGTCTGTTCATGAGCGCTTTCCGAAGTCCATAATGTAATTGGTACACTTTCTGGGATAGATTTTATTTCATTTAATGCCCTTTGAAAATATTCCTTATATTCATCGAGTTCACCATATTCATTAGTGCGGATTTTTTCCATCCAATCAAACCGAGCTTGTTGTCCAATTTCATCATGCAAATGCCAAATCGGACCTACAGAAAACATCTCCCAAAATGAAATAACTTTTTCCTCCTTTTGGAGACCCATATTTTTAAGGACATTCTTGAATGTCCCAGCAGCAGAAATACCAAAGAGAATATGAATCATTTTAAATGGTCCTTCTTCCTCCTTTTCAGTCTTCTCATTGGATAAAATCATTTTGTAAACCTTTCTGATATCATTTAGAAATTTTTCTTCGGAATAACCCCAATCATCTTTCTCATTTAAGAAAAATACTTTTTTTAAAATATGTAAAAGTAAAAGCTTCGCTTCGCCTTCAGGTAACTCTTTAATCACTTTATTTAATCTTTCAAATTCTATTTCCATCTCCCGCAAACCTTCTAAACTCCCCTTTTAATCACATTTTTTTATATCTTATTTGCCTATATAATGAATCTTTATGCCATTCACTTTTTTATCCATTTTATAGGTTTCTGAAGATTTATCATAAATCACCTTCAGGTTCTTGTCACTTAGCCATTCAACGGTAAATTCTTTATCAGTTCTGAACGTGTTACCTGATTCATTTTGAAATTTTTCACCTTTATTTAAAATAGAAAGCTGGGGAGAAAGTCCTGTTGTTGCACCGCAATTTCTTTCGAATATATAGGCTACATTTTCACCATTTGGAGATGGTATCTTTTGTTTTATGTCATTTCCGCACATATCTCCAAATAATGAATCCAACGCATATTTACCGGCAAAATACACGGCGATTATAACTATGATGGTGATTAAAATAGGTTTTAGCTTATTCCACATAAACACTGCCTACCTCTGTTCAACTTTATCATCCCCAACCGAAACCCAGCTTTCCTTCATTCATCATGCTTTCGTTCCATTCCAAAATTCCTTCACCCTCTTCAATGCCTTGCTCTTCCATTTCCTTTTTATAAAATTCAATCAGTTTATCGCGATTTTCACTGTCTTGCGGTAATTCTACAATAAGTGCTGTGGCGTAAGGTCCACCTTCCTCATCAATTCGTTCTGATTCATCTAGGATACCAATCACATTGACCTTGAGCGCACCCAGTTCGTAAAGTTTTTCAACAAATTTGATTGCATTAGCGGTTTCGCCAAACCGGTCACTAGCCAGAGCAGAAGGATTTTTGTTATGTCTAAGCCATTCTAATGCTTCAAATGATTCCATAAATTATTACTCCTTTAGTTGTTCTCCTTAAATACAAATGTTTCTTTCAGGTCTCTTTTAATTCCGTTTTCTTGCCAAGAAACAACAATTTCTAATTGAGATGCCTTAACCGACAAAGGAAAAACAGCAAAAACAAAATCCTGCCCTTTTTTTTCAATCATTACTGATTGTTTATTCTTTTCAAAAAGTGCAAATTTTGTTTTGGAATTTGGTTCATCCCGGAATGCCTGAACAGTTACAGAGTCCACGTTTATTCCGATATTCTTGACTTTAAAACTAAACAGATCGTAAACACCTTTTTTCGGTCTAACAGAAGTTTTATCAAGTTCAGCCTTACCAACCTCAACAAACCATTGTTTACTTGTTTGTTTCGTTGGTAAGTGATTAAACGTTTAAGCATGCGCCTGAAACGAGGGTTTTGTTTCCATAAAGCAAAGGACTATTAACACAAGCCATAATTTTTTCATTCAAACGCCCTCCTTTAGTAATATTTTTCCCAAATGTTACAAAAGAATCGCAATCATTCAATAATTTCAATTGGGGAAAAATAATAAGAGGCATCTAAGGAACTACAATGGCGGTGAGAATTTAATGAAACAGTTATCAATAATAATCCTTGTATTTTTTGGGATTATCCTTTCGGTTCAACAAGTAAAGGCAAATGCTCTAATGAAATGGGAAGATGTTGCATCTATGCAAATTTATCGTACTTCCGGAGGAACGCGTACTTTCAATGAAAACGATGGTATTGAAGCATTCGTTATTCAAAAGGTAATTGAATGGATTAACACAGCAAGACCAGTTAAAGAAAAAACAGAATTAGATGATAAAAAAACGCCGATTGCCGTAATAAAAATAAAAATGAAAAACGGGGATGTTGCAATTGTAGAACCTGCATATGACTGCCATGTTCAAAATAAAACAAAATTTTGTACGCTGGCAGATGGTGATGTCATCCTTACCCGGAATAATCAAAAGATTAGATTAAAATCGGTGCAGCTTTTTGATTGGCTTTTGGTCAAATGGAAGCATGAAAGAACAACTCCGCCTCAAGATACAAAAGAAATGATGGTCAATGATATCTTAATGCTTTTATTAAGTCCAGAAATCGATGCGGCAGTGAGCAATTACTATTCCAAATATTACAAAGAAACCCCAATGGTGTATCCTTATCAAATTGATATCGAAAAGGTTGAGAGAATTGACGGATTCCGCACCTTTCATTTTTTAATCACATTAGAAATTACACCAGTGTTTGGAGCTCATAACCCAGTAGGTAAGGACCGATTAACGTTTGAGATTGCACCAACAATACCAGGTCAAGTTAAATTAAAGAAATTTGAGCATCTCGAATCATACGAACTTCCTCCGCATTTGCAAGACTTAATTAAACAAAAAATGACTAATAGCCAAACAACTGCAACGTCACAAGAAGTCGTTCCCTTTTTACGACCGTACATAAATGAGCTCTCAGAAAATACAAATGTTCCGGTATTGTTGCCGTCCTATTGGAACGCGCAGAACAGTAAATCAAAGAAGACTTTTGTAAAGGTGAAAGCTTATGAAAATTATTATAAGATTTATTTTTTAATAACACCTTATCGAAACGATCCAGAAGTATTCCCTCCACCAGAATCAAGTCGAATCGGTGAGCTATATGGTTTTGTCGGCAGTTTGACGACTAGCGAACGACCGAGTGATTTTGTTTTTTATAAAAAGAAAGATGGAGCAAAATTGTGGATTCAACCATGGATTAGATCTGTCATTTACGCGAAGCGCGGATCTTGGTCAATGCTCTTTGATGGCGATAACGGAGACGAACCCTATCAGCAAGCAGATAATCTATTTGAAGCGATGAAGAAAACAAATTGGCTGAAAAACAAAAATATTCACGAAGGAACTATCGCTATTCATGGCACAAGACGCAATGCAGACTCAGAATTTGTTTGGCAAACAGATGATGGATTTGTTTATCATTTTCACTATAAAGGTCCCATTAAGGAATCAGTAAAAATCGTCGATAGTTTACAAATTATACATTAAGAAAAGCGTAACTTCGCACAACAAGAATTAAGCGATTAGAAGTTCTTTTAAGTAGGGCTCTGTTAAACAACAATGTTGATTTTTTAAGTAAAGAAATAGGACTTCTTGTGAAGTCCTTTTTTCTCATTCCTTCTTGAACTAACGCTACCCAGTAGTTTAATAAGGTTCTCATTCTAATTTGTTTTTTAATATGCTTAGTCGTTTAAATTTTCTATCATAACTTTGTCGTTGAAGAAGATTATCCAACCAGAATCTTGCTTTTTCTATATCCTTATTTTTAACAAATGTTTCAATTGCTTTTTTTAAATTGCTGCTATAAAAAAATTTCTCATCTATCGATAATTCAAGTCCTTGATGGTAACAATCCGAAGCTTTTCCATAGTCTTTTATTTTCGAATAAAGTGTCCCTAAAAATATATAGCCACTAGCTATTTCTTTTTTATTGAATTTTTCATTTCTAACTGCTAATTCCATTGTTTTAATAGCTTTTTCTGTAAGGAATAAATCATCATAAATAACTGCCCTATACACGTAATCATCATATTTTTTTAGTTTTATTAATGAAATAATACCCATAAAAACTCCTCTTTTTAATCGTTCCTTTATAAGAAACTTTTACATCCTTATTGCATTAACCTGCTTCGTTTGTTCAATAAGAAAATGATACTATAAATGTCTCCGACGTGTTATATAATATAAATGTGCAATTGAATGTGCTGGAGGTTGCTATGGAACAGTTTACTTATCAAGTACCTGAAAAGGTGCATATTTCAACAATAATACCAATAATAAACGAACAAGGAGAAGCTGTATTCGAAATAAGAAAACAACAACATAAATTCCTTGCCCGTATCGTCAACAACTCATTACGTGGTGGCATTCCATATAGTTATAAAATAGCTAATGCGTTTGGGAAACCACTTTATACCATAGATTGCCTGTTTCCGGGCTTTAGGTACAAATTGATTGACCATTTATCCTTACAAACCGTGCAGATAGCTTCCAATAGAGTTCAACTAATTGAAAAGGCATATCGTTTTAGATTAAATAACCACGAATATTTTTTTGAGAAAGATTATACAAGTGTTGGTTACTTAAAATGCGACAATAAACAAGTAGCTACTGTTTCGATGCCAATTAAGACAGATATTTCGTTGTTCAAAAAGTTGGAATTGGATACTATTATTATAAATTCAACCACGCAGGATTTCGCCTGTCTTGCTGCAGTTTTATATCATACGTTTTATTATTACGGTGCTTAAAAGTAATGTACAAAAATCAAATTTTTGTTCAGATAACTTGTTACCTTTTGTTTAATAACGATAATTAAAATAGGACTGCCGAAACAGCCCATTTGTTGCGAAGCTATAGCACCAGTTAGTGAAATAAGGCTTAAACTTCTTCTTGATATATCTCCGAACTTATTGGCTTTAAATTTAAAGGTATTTTAAACTCTTGAAGGTTTTCTATATGATTGAAAAACGCTTCTAAATCGTTATAATCCATCGACCATTCTACTACTTCTAACTTACTCAACACGTCGATAGGTTTAAATAAAAATTCACAGTGAAGTTGTTCCATATGGTCATACCCGTCATCCTCAATGATAGAAAACTGACGTACAAAACCGAAATGAAATAGTTCCTCTCCAGTAAAATCATAAATACCGCATTCAAATAGAATTTGCTTATCTTCTTCCCCCTCTACGGGTTCTTTACAAAATTCCTTGAATACATCCCAAACCTTTTTTATACCATCAATGTCGTCACCAATCTTATCTTTGAGGTAACTTTCAGCATTTTTAACGGTTATCATTACAACACCTCTGCTAATATTATGTAATTATTCTTATTGAACTCCGATACCCAAAATCATGTCTTATGTTATCGAGACTAATCATTGAACATCTATGTAAAGTTCTGAATCAATCATTGTCATAAAGATGCCTAAGTCGTTCCAACATTGTAATACAGCATTATTTAACTCTTCTAATTCATAAACATCATTCCAATTTGGATATTTTTTGTATAAATTTAATAGAGCTTTATCCATTAAGGTCCAACATTCTTGAAAAAAAGTATTTGAAATCAGAGTTGATACTGCCTGTTCAAATTTTCCTTCCCCATCTCCAGATATTTCCCTCATTGGTTGAAGGAAACCTAGTAGGTGAGCTGAATAATAAAACAAATAATCTGTTGATAGGCGTAAGTTATTTATTAATTTTAATGAATCTCTATCATTATTATAATCAATAATATATTCTATGACTTTCTCACTTACTGATTTTATTTGATTAAATACATTTTCATATGCACTTTCCAAAATATCAGACGTTAAAGTGTAGAAGGAACTCCTGTTAGCAAAGTATTCAGACCAGATATTATCGGAATGATCTTGAAGTAGGAATTGGAGTCTAGAGACATTAGAACCATTTAGCAAAGAGTGGGTGAAAATATTATTTGTATAAAAATTATCATGCACATGACCGAGTTCGTGCTGGATGTAATGAACAATATTTTTAACTAAACTTTCATTTTCACTATAGAGGGACGCTAAAAAAGCTTCATGCAAAAAAATTGTTTGAGAAAAATCCGTTGATTCATTGTAGGTAATGACCTTTCCAAATGCTGTGCCGTCCTCTCCGGTCCTATGACCTTGCTTTAGTTTGTTGTGAATTTCCTGAAATGCTATTATTTCTTCTGTAAAATTCGCTGGAACTATTACTTGTCTCAAAGAAACAATATTTAATGAAGATGCTAAGCTATTAATTAATTCTTCAAGTTGTGGTACAACCTGTTCTTTTTGTTCATCGGTAAATAAATTAGTGTTCAAAATAATCTCCAAGAAACATTCCCCCGTAATATATTCTATATACATTTTACCATTTCTTGTTCCACTAACCTCCAGATAGTTTAAGTACATACTTCACAATCTTAAACATAAAGAACAGCAAGTGATTTTCTCATAAAAAGGTCGTCCTTGGACGACCTTTCTAAATCCTATTCATTTTTAACAGTAAGCTAGAATAAACCATTACTTTTTGGGTGCTTGTTCAAATGTTTCTAATATTTTTTTCATTTCTTCTACGGTACATCCTTGGCTAGACACCTCGTAAATGACCCGGTTTACCTTTGTAGAAAATAAAGGATCATACGGAGCATGCTCATAAGTACGGCTGTATTGAATCCATTTCAAGCCATTGGAAATAAATTCTCCGATTTTGTGGTTTGGGTCATACTGAAAATCACCATTATAATCAACATGGTTTCCTTTAATAATCCCGTCTTGATATCCTTCAGGATATTCTTGTATCCAGATAAATTTTTCAGTGATATGGTCATCACCTGGTATTGTGACTGTCTGCCCCATGCTGCTTTCGGGTGTAGGTCGGTACTCAAGTTTTACATGATAGCGAGAACCGTCGTTACGTAAAACAATAGAGGTCCTCTTTAACTCAGGAGACTGTAGTATTCTTAAAAACGGTACTACTTTGCGGATGTTTTGATAAGCCGCCTGAACCTCCGTTAGATCATTCTTTCCGCCGAAAATAGACTTTACATCCGGTTTTTCCACTAATTTTGCCCGTTTTAGAACCTGATAATACTCGATAGTCCGCTTCCTCGCAGTACCTCCCAGTATTTCAACTGCAATATATTTATCAGGTGATTTATCCTTAATGGAATAATAGTTGGAGTCCGGAGGATATTGTGTAGTATCACCTTCCCGTAAAAACTCCCAATCCCCAATACGGGATATTGTGCCTAGTTTCGAAGCTAATTGCTCTTTGGATAACCTCTCAACTGTCGGTATATAGTAATGAGCGTCGTGAACAAGGTATTCTGAATAAGGATGAGTAGGTTGATCGCTAGTACCAAAGAGCTTAAGCCCAGCCCAGCTTGGTGTTACATTCGGAACCAACAGCAAGAAAAGAACAGTTAAAGCTACAAATATGACCGCCTGTTTCGAATTAAACCGTTTTTTCCTTTTTAAGATGCTTTCAATATCTATTTCTTCTGGAAGCTGGATTTGTCGTTGAACGTATTTCAATGTGTTTTTTAATTCTTGTTCCATGTCCATCCCTCCTTCAGAGATATATCGCCATGTGATGAAGACAGTAATTGCTTCTTAAGCTCTCCTCTGGCGTGATGAAGTCGTGATTTAACCGTTCCCTCACTTATGGTAAGGATCGAAGCGATTTCCGAGATAGATAAATCCTGCATGTAGTATAAAATGATAACGGTCTGATGTTTCAATGAAAGTTTATGAATACATTGATATAACTCCTTTTGGTTTTCCTCCTGAAGATAAATGTGTTCCGGCTGCCCATCCCTGGACTTGTCCAAAATATCCTTCCACGGATAAAAGAATCGTTTTCGCTTTGCCATTTTCCATATTACATGCAGCAAAATTTGATGAAACCAGGTTTTAAACGATGCAATTTCAGGATTAAATCGATGTATGGATTTATATGTACGAATTAGAGCTTCCTGTACCGCATCATCTGCCCCGGCTCTTTCCCTTAGAAGCATATACGCTACCTGGTATGCTGAAGGGATATAGGGTTTCAATAGTGAATTGAATGCATGATGATTCCCAGATTGAGCTTTGATAAGTTCTTCATGTTCCGTCACGTCCCAACCTCCTTTATCTACCTACTTATTCCCCCAAGAATAGTAAATGGTTCATTTTTTCGTAATTTTTTTCTAAAAAGTTCTAAAAGAAAAAGCCACCATAAGGCAGCAGTATTTTATAGTAAATTCGCTTTCACAGAAAATTTCCCTTCTTGAAGTAACCTGCCGGTTAGTTTAACAGGAAAAAATGACCGCCGCAGCGATCAGATCATCCTGAACATAAGCACCCAGTTAAATCAATAACTTCTCAAAGTTCACTTTTCTACATAGAAATTTACAACTTGCCCATTCTTACATAACCATGTTTTAGATATTATTTTATTTTTTATTTCGTAGAAGTTTATAGTTACTTCATTAACATCCTCGTCATTTATATTTATTTGTTTATTTTTGTCTGCTAAAAAATAAAATCCACTCTTATCTTTGTTATATTCAGGTTGCCGCATACTTACTGTTGGGTCTATTAAGAGTAGTGTAGTGTTTTTACTCTTCATATCTATTGTTGCGATACTGAAAATATTTTCTTTTGGGTTGTTAAAGTAACTAATTAAAATGTTGTTCCCATCTGTAGATAACGATGCACCTGTTAAGAAAAGTTCTATATTTTTTATATCTTTTACCTTCTGTCCATCTTTATTATAAATAGATAGAGTATAAGCTGGTGGTTCTGGAGGAATTCCTTTCTTGTTAGCTTGTTCGATTTTTTCATACTCTTTTTTTACCGAATTCGTTACTAAAAGCAATTGTTTCTTCTTTGGATTATAATCCATCATAAATACTGATGTGTCTTTATCCTGATTATTCCACAGTTTAATTTTTTTGTTCCTTAAATCATATATTGCCATTTGAAAGTTACGGTCATTATCACCTAACAATACTCTCATAAATAGAATTTGGTTCTTCTCATCCAATTCTAAAATATCAACATGATTAAGGTCATTAGTTAGTTGAGTAGTTTGATTATTATTTAGATTTTTTTTAAAAAGTTGTGATGTTTGATTTTTTGTTTTGTCTGTAAAATACACTTCTTTAGTTGAACGTGAATATACCGCTGTAGGATAGTCCGTTATTTTTTTCATAAATAACATTTTATTTATTTTTGTGTTTGTATTAAATCGATAAAATCTTTGATTCATTTTATTATCTACAAAGTTTATATAAAGATTTTCACCTCTAGAATCTCCACTTTTTGAATATGCAGCATAGACTATGATGTTTGTATGATTAAAAACAAAGAGGAATATAAAGATAATAACATTGATTTTCTTCATACCATACCTACCATTTCTAATCGAAAATTTGTAGGTAGCTTGCCCAGAACCTTGGTCAGCTATCCTGCCCGTTTGTTCAATAACCCAATTCAAAAAAAGATGTATAAAGCAGATACTGGATATCTTTTACCACAGCTTTTAGATATTTTGAGGTTGCTAAAACAGTAATGACAAAAAAACAAAAAGAAGTTTGGGCAGCAGAAATGATTAAATACAAAAACCAGTAACCTTTCATTCTTGGTTACTGGTTTTAATACTAAATAGCCTACCCTGTTATTTTAAAGGTTTAATAATATAATCCTCACCCAAATCTATTACATTCAGAGTTAGATTTTTTGTCATTTCCTGTATCTCTGCCGGTTCAAGGGAAGTTCCGACAATCGCCTGTCCCTTCGTTTTTGATAATACTTCAAAAAGCTGCTTTTGACTCTTCACAGCCATTTGCTGCTGACCCGGTTCATCAAAAACTATTAGACCTGGATGGTTTCCGCCATACTGCTGACTTGTCTTATAAATGGCAATCACATAAGACCAGATTAATCGGATATTATCGCTTGCAGAAGAATCGAATTTGATATCAAAACCACTTACGATAGGAGTGTATTTATCATGAGAAATTGTGATTTCACTTGTATTAATACTGGAAAAGCTAAATTCCTTTAATAAGCTTAAAAACTCTTTCTCGAAATAAGCTAGCTTCTTCTTATCCAGTTCCGAGAAGTAATCTTTCGGCAAGGCTTCCTGTCTGGTTAAATAATTTCTCCACTCTTCCTTAACTTTGTCAAAACGCTGTTCAATTTTTTCAAAAGAACCGCTAGCCTCTTGCAGCTTATTTAACAGGATTTTCAGCTCCACTAATTTTTCCAGTTCCTTCTTGGTAGGCAATTGTGGGTTTTCGCTTAACTCAGATTTATAAAGTCTTAACTCTCTTCTAGCATTATCAAGGTGTTCAGAAAGTGCATCATGCTTCGATTTCTTATTTTGAATAACTTTTTGCGATTGCTTTATACCGAAAACGAGCGTACTAATTTGTTCTTTTATAAAGGTTATATTCTCCGATAAATCTAAGGGCTGGATGCTTGTTTCCGGAGGCATAAGCGAATCTTCAACATGCTGATTGCAAGTAGGACATATACCATGAGAAAGGCTAGAATCCACCTTTGAACCTAATTTATACAATTTTTCAGCTTCTTGATTTCGTTTCAAATCCATTTCTAAATTTTTTAGGTTTTCAATCATAGAACCCTGATTGTTTCTTTCTAAGTGTAAATCCTGCCTGATGGAGTTTATTTCACTCTGTAATTGTAAAACAAGCAGTTCCTGCTCTTTTACTTTCTTTTCGTACTCTGAGGTAACATTTGATATTTTAACAATATTATAGTTCTCTCTTTCTTTTATCGAACGCTCTAATTGAAATATACGATCAACAATGGATACAAGTATTTTATTATCATCATACACATTAAGCGTCAGCTCATCTAACAGTGATGGCTTTTCAGGAAGGCTCGGAACCTCCGCATGAATACTGACAGCTAGTTCTTCTATATCTTGTTTCAAAGTGGACCATTTATTTGAAAGTAAAGCCTTCAGTATTTTTAATTCTTCCCGCTCTTTCGTATTCTTGGTAACATCCATGTTCAATAAAAATTCAAATGCCCGTTTGGATAAATCTCTAATACCAAAACTTCCAGATATAGGGGAATAAAAACTGCTCCACCCTTTATTCTGCTCGACAAAAAATAAAGGGAAAAGAGTCTGAATATATAAAATCCTGTCCTTTCCTTCAAATGTAGGGACTTCAGGCAATGCCCATTCTAAAAAGCTAGCTAAAAAGGCATGAAATCCTGCTTTCTCCGTTGCCGAACCACTCATGTGGACATAAAAATCTTTGAAATTCACTTTATCATCTTTTGAGAGCTGGGCTCCGAAATGAACCCTTATTAATTTCTCATCAATGGTAGATGACTTTATCCATCTGGTCAGTGTTATAATATTCCCTCTTTTATTGGAAATCTCTAGCTGCACTTTCGATTCTAAAATGGGGACTTCCTCTTCCTTATATGACAACTTCTCTTTCAGTACGGGCTTCATCGTTTTTGCATTTCTTCCGCCCAGCATTTCTTCGATGCCCAATACATAAAGTATGGAATTTAAAGTAGAACTTTTCCCTTTGGTATTTTTGGCTCTTAATATATTAAATCCCGACTGGAATGGAATATCGGTCCCAAATACTCCTTCAGCCGTATCAATTGTTATTTTTAGGTGATTCAATTTTATTCGGTTCATGAGGAGTACCTCTCTTTAAATAGTTGCAAAATATACGCATCAGACAGACTTTTTTTAATTGTTGTTAAAAATTTTTTCTCTTCTAAGAATACATCTTCTTTCAATATACTTTGTGCGAAAACTTCCCCTTTTTCAGTTAATGCGAATTTACCAGTGGTATCATTGAATATAAAAACTCCCATTGCTACTCCGTAATTCAGCGCTCTATTTAAAAAGGGGTCAAAGCGGATAACTGGAAAATTACCCGTTTCCTTAAATTTCAGCAATCTTTCATAGCGCCCCTGATTCTGCAAGCCCCAATTAAATAATTGCAGCTTTAACAGCGATGCTGTCTGCTTCGTAGATGAAAGATGCAGGATAAGGATTATCTGTGAAATTCGGTACATCGGTCGCAGTTCAGGGGAAATGGGCACTTTTTTTCTGCTGAATCTAATTTCTTTTATTTCATCGAATGGCAAGTCCATTTTTTAACCTCCAAAATCCAGCGGGCAGTCAATGAGCCAGCTCGCGATTGCCTCATGGCATAAATCATTGTACACAGAGAATTCAAAAATATCATGGAATCTTTCCCCCGTGAGCGCCGCTCTATACTTGTCCATGGTTTCGTCCAACAACTCTTTTGGAGCTAAATCCGTCAGCAATACCTCTTCTTCCAGGTGACTTGCAATGGAACTTTTAATCCTAACTTGTTTCTCGTATGCTGAACTATATGTCTGTTTCATATAATTTAGAATTTCCTGTCCCTTTATATAGTTACGCACCTGTAAATCAATATATTTGTTTGTTTTTTTCTCCTTAATTACTTGGTCTAAATGGTTAAAGAGATTCCCGATTTTCCTGTCTAAGATTGCAATCGAAGAAGTCTGGCACTGTTTCCAGTTAATAATTTCTTCTTCATCCGGAACTGGTACCTCAATATTAATCTTTTCATTTAGGATCCGCTTTGCCTGGATAATTTCTTTCCCGTAAAACAGCTCATCATGGGCAAGAACATCAAATTCGTCATCTAGTAAATCTTTCATAGCTTCATCATTACGGTATTCAACGGCTTTTTCATGACAATGAGAAATAAGCGCTTTATTAGTAATTTTGGGAGTAAGAAAAATCCATTTTTTTATTTTGACCTCTTGAAAGAACTTCAATAATTGAGGCTTATATTTTTTAAGTTTTTGCAGGTCCGTTGTCACTTTATCTCTTTGATGAGTATACAGTTTAGCAGAGTCATATTCATCATCCGGACAGTAACACTGAAAAACAATTCCACTCCTTGTAAAACCCTCTATACCTAAGTCGCCATTTGTATGCGCAGTCATCTCCTGATAACCATCGGTTTCGTATTTCATTTTTAATAAGGTTTGACAGTGTTCTTCCCAACTGTCCCCATTGTATGTACCAAAAGGTGTTTTGAGCATATATACCCTCCGTACTTTAAATAAGTAGATGTACTGATTATAATGGTACCATGTTTTTTGCATTTTTAGTTAGCGTTCATCAACTTTCTACTTATTTTTTGGAAAAATATATATTTTTTAGATTAATATAATATCCTTGTTTGGAACCAATTTCTCGAAAGTAATAATTTTCATTTAAAATCCAACTTAGAATTTACATTAATACCCACAATATCCTCAATTTTTATCTTCATCATAAAACCATCCTTTATTATTCTACATAAAAAAATGCAGTATATTTTGGTTACGGGTTCCGTTTCCTATCACAAAACGTGAATTTGCACCGTATTTGCGGTGCTTTTTGTTTATGAAAAATAAAATAGCCCAGTTCCTTATGGAACTAAGCTATCCCTGTATTTATTTTGGAATTTATTTAACTAAGCACCCGTAATATGAACAAGACCCCCTTTTATAATCCTTAATTTTTACTTTAACCCAATCCCAACTCTTTTAATTTCTTTTTTAATACTGGTTTCGTAATCGTATCCTGGTAATGCCATTCTAATAATGTGATGCCATTCATCTTGCAAAGATGCCTCTTCTTTTCATCTAGCTTTTTTCTTTTCTCTAAACCTTCTTCTCCACCAAAAAAACCAACTTGTTCATAATGTTGAATCCCTTGATACTCAATTCCTAATTTTAATGAGGGCACATAAATGTCTAAGTTTTGAGGTGCTAACCATAAGGGCATATGTTGAAATAAAGTATCGGGATACTCTGAATAAACCAAGTCGAATAATTGTTTTTCAGACTTCCACTTAACTGGTGCTTCGTTTTTAGCCACCAACTCACTATAAATTTTTTCGAATTCATCTTTATGATTAAGTTCTATCTTTCCAAGCTCTTTCTTCTTTATAAAATACTCTTTATTCCGTTCATATAGAGATTGCATGGTTTCCATTAAAAACTTTCTTAAAGTGTATGCAAATACAAATTCGTCTTTAAAATCCTTCCGAATCATGATTTCGTCAATAATCTCTCTCGTTTGTTTAATTTCATAGGGGTCGTTATCTCTTCTGCTCATATTCCCATAAAAATGAGTTAATGGGTTAGGTCTAGGGAAACAAATTCGTTGATCTTTAAAGGAACATAAATCTGCAATAAACAAAATGTCCACTCCAAAAATCCTGTAAGCAGCCATGTCATTTCCCATACCGGATCCTCGTAAGGAATGATAAAATAAATAAGCTTCTTTTACCTGTTTCTTTTTAAAAATCGCCATAGTGTTAATGGAAGGGTCATCTTCATACACGTTCGGGAGGATAATGGTCTTATACGCTCTTTTAGCTAACTCTTTTGCTAAATAATATCTCTTTGTGGGAGCATAACTGAAAAAGAAGATGAATTCGTCATTCGAGCTTTGTTCTGAGATTGTCTTCACAATAGGTGTTAACACTTTAGGTATATTAAGTTCTTTTAAACTTCTAATTTTCATCTCAATTTTTTCTTCAATTACTCTTTCCTCAGAATAGGGAAGCCAGAGGAATTTCTCATATCCCTTATTAATGAATTCAAACCTTAAATTATCAAACGTAGGTCTGTTTTTATTATTCTTGTAAAACTCCTTTATGTAATCATCAAATTTCATTATTACACCTCAAAATAATTGACCTTTTTTTCGTCTAATATTACTATTGTATAAACCTTCAGAACAACGATAAAATGTCTTTATGTTTAGCCTCCTAACCAAATAGTATAAGCATTCTAATAGACAACTATTAACCTTCCAAAGATATCTACTTACAGAAGAAGAGATTATCGGACAGCTAATTATTGGATTTTATTTCCTAATTTTCGAAAAAATCTCTTTTATATAAACTGGTTCAATTTCTACTAATCAACTATAATCACAAGCGTATTATTCTGTAATCTCTAATGAATAAACAAATGAAAAGCATCACTCAATTTAATCCGGAACAACATCTCAACAATTTTATTTTTATGATTACTAATTCCTCTCTTAGATCTTCGTTGCAAAATAAAGATCTCTAGGTAATTAAAGAGTTATTCCTAAATCTGCCCATTAGCTGAAGAAGGTTATCCATAATTTTAGAAATTTGAACACATTCAATCAACAACAGACAAATCTATAACATCCCTGAAATCAATCCTTTGAAACTCCCCTCTTTGAAGTTCAATCCTTAGTTGGTACGATATTGGATCTAGATAATGGATGCGACCAGTTATTTCGCAAGTAAAACCGTCAGACCATATCGTTACTTTTACCGGTAGGTTATGCTCCATCGCATAACAGAGACGTTGGTCAAATTCCTCCTTCTCATATTCATCAATGATTGGCTTATTCATACGTTCCTGGTCGATCCAAAGATTTCGATGAGCCTTTATCAATTCAGGCATCCCAAACGCAAACTGCCATTTCTTTTTACCACGGTCCCGTATAGCCATTTTATTCACCTCTACATCATTATATACGAACATATGTTCTGTGTGAAACAAAAATAATAAGGACCATTTTAGTTGCAAAAATTCAGGTTCTTCAAGTAAATCACCCGTTTGTTTAAATGTAATCCCTCACATTCTTTTTCAATCAGAACCAGGTCATGCCTTCATTATAGTGTCAAATAGGTCGAAAATTTTTGATAAAACTCATTGACCCAAGAAAAAATGGATATAAGCATTTCGTGATAGAAGCAATATCATGGGATTAAGCATGCCCTTCTCAATCGAGAGGGGCTCATAACAATTCTATGTCAATTTTTTATTTCTTTGTCCTCAAATTTTTTGTAAAAAGAAATTAATTGTTCTTTATTTAAAGCATTTTCTTTTATATCTTTTATAAAATTATCTGCATTAGGGTTAGGGTAAACCTTTATTTTAGTAAGCCCTTCTTCTTTTGCATATTGGACAAGTTTATTCATATAGTAAGTGGCAATTCCCTTTTTACGCAATCCATCTTTATGAACGTACAATTGTTCTAATCGTATATACGGTATTTCTTTTCGTAAGCTTTGCATTTTTGTACCAGCTTTGAAAAAGTCCATTGAAAAAACAGGCTCAATTGGGACCTGATCCTCTTTTTTAACTAGACAAAATTTAAAGCTGTTTTCATTGCAATAATAGTCTTCTTCATCGGTTCCTGGAATGTTTTTATCGTTTGTTTTTAATATTAAATTTTCCCTTTTTATACCTTCAATTTCCGGTATACCAAATCTATTTATTATTACCTTTTCTGCTTCTGATTTCATTTGATCAGTCCTTGCTTAAATAAAAAATTTATTTATTTTTTCGCAACTTACTTATTAATGTGCTCAAACTATAGTAACCGGTTAATATTTAGAAAATTCCCAAGGCTAAATAACCATTGATTAAGAATGAATTAATGGTCTTAGATGTTTTCTTATTTGGAAAATGCTTTAATCAATTTTCTTTCCCTAACATTGTATGTTGCTGTAAATAGCAATAAATTAAGGTTTATTTTTTAATTTTTGTTTTTCCTGGTCGAAAACCTGTAGCATATCTACAACTTTTCTAACTTCCTGTTTGGTTAATTTTTTTGCTTGCCATAATAGCTCCATTAATTCTATTTCGAGTTCATTTTCAGATATTAAATCTTCAATCCTTATTTCCAAACATTCCGTAAGTTTTAATAATTTTTGAATTGTAGGAGATTGTCCATTTTTTTCAATCCTATCAATAGATGACTTACTAATACCACTTTTAGCTGCTAAATCCTCAATCGTAATACCTTTTTGTTTTCTTATAAATTGCAACTTTCCTCCAAGATCCATATTGGGTAACAACCTTTCTTTCCAAAAATGCCCATATCATTTTATTCCCATATACGGGGTTAAAATACATATTTTTTCCCGTATATGGGAAAAATATATTGATTTCGTTTATTTCTGCTAATATAATTAACTTAAACGTCCAAAAGATTAGGAACGAGACAATAATTTTAATGTTTTATTTTAATGTTTTATTTGAATTTCTTCATTTCAACATGGTCCTGCTTCTTTGTACCTTTTTGATTATTCATGAGTAGGAGATGGTTAAATGAAAAATAATTGTTGGCATATCGACAATATCTCAAGCAAGAAACTACCATGTAAACCCGGTATCTATTTATTACACGATGAAGACTCCGGTGTGGTTTATGTAGGTGGGACAAAAAATATAAGGAGTCGGATTTCAACTCATAGAAGCCTTTTAAGAAAAAAAAAACACACTAATGAACAATTGCAAAAGGCTTATGATGACGGTGAATTAACCGTCAACGTATTGGTAGTATTATCTGCTCAAGAGAAATCTGAAAAAATACGGGAAATTGAAGGCTATTTTATTCGTTCAATTCCAGCTTTATTTGCTACTGATTCTATTAATTTGAGATATAGCGAATGATCAAGAAATACCATTGTTTAATAAATTATTCTAAAAGATAAAACGAAATCACAAGATTTCGTTTTTTAAATCTCACACTTTATTTTTATTATATTTTTACAAATAATTTAACTCAACCATTATTGGTTTTAAAAAGTAAAACTACCTCAAATGTCCTACTATTTGAAATGATTCAAAAGGTTTTTCTACAATTAATTACATTTTTCCACATAGAAGGTTCCCAATTGGTTATATAAATTCATATGTTTTTAAAATACATAAATATAAATAAATAATTTCACTATAAATTTTTTTATAAAAAACATATGTTTTTATAATAGTTTGGCTCAATTCATTTAGCTTGATAATACGTCTATATCAAGGTTTATGTCGATTTATTTCACTACAAAAGAACATTCGCTCTTATTATAATGGTATAAAGTTAGAAAAAATAATCTGATTTCCCTACTATAAAATAATTGGAGGTGAACGCAATAAAGGGGTTTATAAATTATCAGAACATGGCAGGTTTACACAAAATCCTTGTGAATAGAAAAAACAAAATTCAAACTGAAAGTCATCGGGTCAATAGAAGAATTACTGAATTGCTTTGTTTGCTTGACAGAAAAATTGAAAACAAACACAAGTAGAGGTCCAATATGAATGAATTCAAAGGTTAATCTAATTAGAAATTTACTGTAACCCATAGATTTATTTCTTAAATATTGATGTCAAGAAAATTACAAAATTTTGCTGTATTTACACATTCTTTTATCTGAATAATTCTGTTCACAGGAGTAATTCTTAAAATGAAGAAACTAAAAGTTTTTGGTGATGGACCACCATTTGAAGGAACTCCAAAGCAAATAAGACGTTATGTTGAGGATTTATTTGAAGAAGATTTTGGATTCAAAATATACCTTCAAGAATATGTAGATAATTTTGAATTCCATCTTTTATTGAGAATTGCAAATAAATCATGGTTAAATGACGAACAACAAAGAGTGATTGACAGTATATACTGTTACCTTACAAATCCAGCTAATCAATCATAAATAAAAAACACACTGATAATCTTGCGAACGCTTTAGGTATCCACTTAATTTATCAAAATGTAAAAAACTAATCCAAATATCTTAAAAATAGATATGTTATACATGATCGAATGAAACAAAATTCCAAACAAGACTTAGAAGAAATTTCAAATAAGGATTAGACGAATACGCAAGACTTTTGAACCTTGTCCGAGCAAGGACTGGAAGAAATACTTTGGTTAAGTGAGGGAAGAAAATGAGCGATGAAAAGGGTAAAGACATTAAAGGAATCGCTGATGCCTATGAAATTTTAATCAAAAATGGTCATGTTAGCAGAGAATTTGTTCTTGATTTATTATCCGGAAAAATCGAATGGGATAAAAGGCTAAAGGATAGACATTCAAAACAGAACGGGGACGTTCATGATAGTGAAAATGGAACAAAATGAATTGCGTTGTGCTATTGTTGCTTTGTCGTTTCTGGTACAAGACAGATGGGATATTGTTGATTTATCAAATGCTCTAATAAAAATAGACCCAAATTTCCAAAAGGATATTCACCCAATTATATGGCGTATGTTCAGTAAAGATAAGCTAAGCATGGACGATGTTGCTTCACTTTATATGAAATTGGGGTTGGAATATATTTGGCAGGTGACAGCCGACAATGGTCAATCAATAGCAAGAATGATAGAGCTTAACAACAATGAACAAATCCTCAAACATACAAAGGTTTGGATTGCAACTTTATTAAGAAACGGTCTTGAAGAAGAAAAGATTAAGTCAATATTAGAATCACAATATTTTGCTGACCCATCTGGTTTAATCGAAGAAGTAAAGAAGGAGGACGTAAATGGAGAAAATCAAACTGATCAATGAATTGGAAAAGGTTTTAGTTCATTTAATTGTTTTTAAGGAAACAAAAGATACCGGGTGGGTCGAACACGCCTACAACATGCTTACCGATTTAGTCGAGGAGTTGAATGGTGATAAACCAATAACTGATGCAGTTAACATCTATCTCTCTCAACGTGAAAGGCTAATTATTGATTATATAAAAAGTAATAATCCGGAAACACTCGAAGCGATAAGGGAAATAGATAAGTATGCCCTTGACCAATTTGAAAAAGGAGGACAAAAATGAGCGATGAAATACAAAAGCGTATTGATGAACATAAACGTTCCATTAACAGCAAACTATCGAAGGAAGAAAAGTTAAAGATTGTTGCTGATGATAAACAGTTGCTTGAACACATCACCAATCAGGAACTGGAAGCAAGGTCAAAATTGCAGGATTCTGAATGGATAGTAGTACCCGAAGGCATGAGCATAAAGGATTTTTACAGATTGAAATTGAGTATAGAAAATGCAAAAGACTCCCTTGGAATGTCAGGAAACCTTGTAAGTGAAGAACAAGAGCAATTGGTGCGAGACAGGCTTTCCGGAAAGCTTTCAGAAGAAGAGTTTTTCAAAAAAGCATTGGAATTGGCAAAGGGGGAAGAAAATGTATAAAGAAGAACTTATCCAGCGATTGAAACGCATTAAGTATCTAATGTTTGATGCTGAAAATCTCCATGATAGAGCTGCTTTAGGAGAAGCTAATGATGAAATGGATAAGCTTTTGAAAGACTTTGGCGTAGATGTTCCTTCCCCACTCCCAAGAGGCTGGTGGAAAAGTGAATGAGTGATAAAAATATTAAAGATATAATCCAAAAAAATAGGAAATTGCGAAAGGAAAAAAGGCGACAATCAAAGCAAAGAACACGAGAATTTCAGCAGAAATTGAAGGAGTTTATATTCGAAGAATTACCAGAAGAAAAAAATGAAGATGAAAATATTATTAAAGACTTTATTACAATTTTGTTTTACTGCACTTTTATGCTTTCAACAGTCGGTATAATTAAGGAAGGTATACAAGAACCATTCAATTCACTTGCTTTTACTTGCGCAGTTCTTTCCGGAATAATATTGCTTATTTTAAACATAAAAAATGAGGAAGCTAACGGTTAAATAAACAATCTGACTTATTTTTCAATAGTTTAATATTATACTATGGAGGAACCATATGAAGACCGAATCTCAGAAGTATTCTCACCAATTACTTTCAACTGAAAGAAAAAGTGTTCAGGGCTTAGAAAAGTGTTTTATAAAAGGGTACTCCCTTCCGATTCATTCGGATGATCATTACTTATTGTGGAATGCTGAATTTGATTTGGGCTACGGGGATATTTCACCAGAATGCTTACGAGTCGAGATAGGTTATTTTAATAGAAAACCTTACAACGACGGGAAATTTATCACTCCTCCACCGGAATTGTACGAAGAAATTCAAAAGATTAACAACTTGATGAATAAACGGTATTTAAACTTTAAAAAAGGCTCACGAATTTTAAAAAAATAATGTTCCAATAAAGGACCTTTTGTGAAGGTCCTTTATTTTGTTGTTATTGAACAAACGCTACCCGTTAGCCATCCATGCAGCGGTGCTGCACCACAAAGGATGGAATTTATATTCGTTCTTCCATGGTAGTTGCATAAGAATTTAAAGTATATAACCGTTTTCAAAAGACAGATATATTAAATTTACCGTTTTTCTTTCTTCTCTCCAACAATAAAATAATATATTAACCAAATTACAATCAAGAAACAAAGTAAAGCTGAAACATAATCTTTAGAATTGTAATTAAGTATTGTTACAATAATCATTATAACTAGGGGTATCAAGCGTGAAAAAATTTTTTCCATGAATATTTTCCTTTCCTTACCTGAAGCATGCGTTAGGTTAGTTGCATTTGGTTAATACTTTTAAAAATATTTTGTGGAACCTATGTATACAGTAAAAATCGCAACTGCAAAGCTTGCTACTGCCACAATGTTTGCTTTCTTATCATTAAAACTTAAACATAATATTCCATTTAAAATGAGCACACTCGTTTGAAGTACATGAAAAATAATCTCACTTTGCTTTGATTCATTCAGCCAATTATACAGACATGAAATCAGCGTAGCAATAGGGTTAATAATAATAAAAAATAATAAAAACTTTTTTTCATGTTGATTTTATCCCTTGGATTGTAAATTGCAGTTAATTATACACTGCAAATCCACTACTGTAATTTGGGGGATTCTGCCTTTTCCACATGATTTTCGACTAATCCTTATTGTGCTAAAATGCATAGTTAGCTCAACAAGAAAAAAGACCGCCACAGCGATCATCAACTTTAGCTAATGCCCCCATTTTTAAGTACATTCTTCACAATCTTCAGGAGGTAAAAAGAATAGCAAAAACAGTTATTTCCCTTATTAAGTCACCAAATGTAAAATGATTAACTTTATAATGACCTTTTTAAAATAAATCTAGGGAGAAATCCATAATCCAATTCTGCTTGAAAATATGCTAATTTTCCAGGTATAAAGGATATAATTGAAGCCGCTTGATACCAAATTAATTGTTCTATTGCCGTTGATGTAGGTAGCTCCTTCCCATCCAAACTATAATTACACGACATTACATAGCAGCTATTACCAGCTCCTTGCTTTTTCATTATTTTTTCTATTTTCTCTGGGTCTGAATTTGGTTTGGGAATTTCAATCATAAATTCTTTGCGGAGAGTATCTAGATATTTGTGATTCAATCTATCTAATGCATTATCTCGTTTTTTTGGGGACGTTAATTCGAATAGCACTCTTTTTTGTATTCTTTTTTCAAAGAAAGATTTAACAATAATTTCTTCTAGCTCTTTGTTCATTTATAAACCCTCTCCTCCCCAATCCCATTTTCTCCTTTAAAAACCTTTCAATTATTGAGTTATTCTCCACATCTTAATGCAAATCCTTCTTGAGCTAACCTGCTTCGTTACTTGAATAAGAAAAAGCGATCCCTCGTAATTGAAGTATCGCACCCGGATAATTTAAATGAAAACCACCTTCACAATAATTAAGCTAACAAAAAGCCACTCCTTAAAGATTGATTAACACTGTCTTTTTCTTAAAGGTAACGAATTTTTTGAGGTAAACAATAAGGGATAGTTTGATTTTAATGGTATTTAAAAAGGGATTTACAAAGTTTAATTCATATACATAGTAGCGTAATCATTCATGGTTTTATAGGTAGCGAAAAGTTGGACTTAACACAAACAAATTTACTGATATATAACTTCAATATTCCCATTGAAACAAAATTAAAATCCAAGCCTCACGGCTTTTTGAGACAAATTCAATCATAAGAAAGAATAAAGGAATGGGTAGCGAATTCGTTTTTTAATAAAAATAGGCAATGAATCTTTATAATTATCTGCAAGCAAACGCACAACCACTATACGGATTCAATGAATGTGTATAGCCAACATCCAAATAACCTTTTGCCTCAGTCAGGATGTTCTTTGCAAGTATTTCTTTAATTTCAATTCCCATATAGAGCACACCTCTTTTTTTAAAGTCTACCGTATAATAAAAGCCATGAGAATAGAACGTATTTTAAAAGGTTATATTTAAAGGATATATTTTTAGTTCTCAATGGATAAGATAGCTGCTGACTATTCTGCAGCTAATTTTAAAATTATTTGTAAGTGGGATGTTTGTGGAGCAACATATGAATTACCTTATCGAACATTTTGGATATTTTGGAATTATAATAGCATTAATTGGAGGAATTGTAGGTCTCCCCATTCCTGATGAAATTCTTTTAACATATGTCGGCTATAATGTGTTTCAAGGAGAATTATCTTACATACTCTCATTATTGAGTGCTTTTGTTGGAGCAGCCGGTGGCATTTCGCTTAGCTACTTTATTGGTTATAAGTTCGGTTTGCCGCTAATAAAAAAGATTGGCCCTAAGGTTCACATTACAGAAGAAAAAATCGATAGAACGAAAAATTTATTTAAAAGAGTGGGACCTCCGCTCATAATAATAGGCTATTTTATTCCTGGTGTTCGACATCTTACTGCATATGTAGCAGCCCTTAACAACTTCCCTTTTAGTAAATTTTCTTTGTATGCTTTTTCTGGGGCAATCCTTTGGAGTTTTACTTTTATCACATTAGGAATAAAACTAGGAGAAAAATGGGGACAAGTTGAACTATATATGTCAAAATACAGTATTTATTTCATCTTGTTCTTTCTCCTACTCTCAGTTAGTGTCTATTTTTTATGGAGACGAAAACAGAAACTTGGAAGAGTGTGAATCTGGAATGCCTGAACCACCTCGAGATATGGCCGAACAAGTAGGGGATTTGTTAGAGAGGGTCTTTTATGTTTACAGCTATAGATTGAAATATAAATAAATATAAAATAAGCACTTTCTTAGTAACAAGATGCCTTCTTAGAAAGTGCTTTAAAAATTACAAATGAAAAATGATCCTATATTTCTAAATGAAAATGATAAATTTTCTGAAATAATACCAAAAACTATAAAATTCCAATCCAAGTCTTCACGGCAGTAACCAAAATTAAACTTCCCAAAATGACTTGCAACACTTTGGTATTCACTCTTTTCCCAGTGTTTGCTCCAATTGGTGAAGCTATTAAACTAGCAGCGACCATGATAAGTGAAGGTAAAATTGGCACTTGTCCTGTTGCGATTTTACCCGAAACAGCCCCAATCGACGAAATAAGTGTAATGGCTAAGGAAGAGGCAATGGTCATCCTTGTTGGAATCTTTAACACAACAAGCATGATAGGTACTAACAGAAAAGCCCCCCCTGCCCCAACAATACCAGCTCCAATCCCAACGATAAAGGCGAATAGTGCAGCATACCACTTATTAAACTTCACTTGTTCCAAAGGAGTATCATCGATTCCTTTTTTCGGTACAAACATCATGATAACGGCAATCAACGCTAAAATACCATACACGATATTAATTCCGCTTTCCGGTATGTGCGTAGAACCGAATCCCCCAATAAAACTTCCGATCAAAATACTTATTCCCATATAGGCAATCAGAGTTTTATTTAAGAATCCTCCTTTACGGTAAGCCATAACACCGCCAATTGTCGCAAAGAAAACTTGGATAGCCGTAATCCCTGAGACTTCATGTGCTGTAAAATGACCTACCCCCAGTAAAACCGGAATGTACAATAACATTGGGAAATTAATAATTGCACCGCCAATACCTAACATCCCTGATATAAATGATCCAACAAATCCAATTAGGAAGATCGAAATGATAAAACTAATATCCATGATGTCCTCCTTTTGTAAAAAAGGGAACCCATACTGGTTCCCCATATTTTTAACTTTTTCAATCTAAAAGTTATCGAACTGCACAGCGGTTTGGACCAATTTCCATTTCTCGTTGTTGATCGAGGTCTGGATTGATTTTCCCCATATTAGTTTGACGAATTTCTTGATACGCGTTTGGCTGCGGGGGCAGGTTTTCCGTTACTATTCTTCTGAATTCATATTCGTCGTCGATATTTAAACCATGATTTTTCGCAAATAGTGTTCCTAATTTTTCTGCCACACTGCCATTTTCATTTAACTCATCAATTATCATAAAATGGGCTGGTAGAACGATAAGTTCTTCTGATAATTCTCTGTAACGGTTATAAAGAGTTTCCCTTAAATCACCAACCCAGTCTTCTGCCATACCCGCTAGGTCCGGTCTTCCGATGGAATCAATAAACAAAATATCACCAGAAAGCAAGAACTTTTCATCAATTACAAAGGAAGTGGAACCAATCGTGTGACCTGGAGAATACAATGCATGAATATTAATAATAGAATTTCCGATAGTTACATCATTACCGTCTTCTAATGGTTGATAATTAAAGGTTACTTCTGTTGCATCCTTTGGTGGAAGCCAGTAGGTTGCCCCTGTTCTTTCAGCAATGGTACGTCCACCAGAAATATGGTCAGCATGAAGGTGTGTATCAAATACATGTGTAATTTTTGCACCGATACTTTCAGCAAAATTAAGATAGCTATCAGTCATTCGTGTTGCATCAATCAGTGCTGCTGTACCGTTTGAAACCACCATGTAGGATAAACAGCCTTTACCGATCCGAACAAACTGATATATTTCGCCTTCATTATTTAGGTCTCCCACTTTAACCGGTTCTAAATATTCACTCCATGCTTTCATTCCCCCCTGAAGGTATGACACGTTTAACCCAGCATCCGATAACATTTCTGCCACCATTACCGACGAGCCTTCCTTCGCACAAACAACCACTACTTCTTTATGAGTAGGAACTTTATCTATAATTTCTTCTACACCATCAAGCAATTCAAAATAGGGAATATTGAAATAATCAAAGTTTTCGCCTTCGATTTTCCAATCGTTAAAATCATTTTCATTCCGAACATCAAGTATAAATAACTCTTCTTTATTAAATACTTTTTTCGTTACTTCTTTTGAAGTCATTACGTTAACCGCCATTCTCTATTTACCCCCTATGGTATTTTATAGTTAAAAAAATAGGCTAATTAAAACATTTGCTTTTGCAAAACTATCTGCAAAATGATTTTATTTAAGGTCAATACCAATTGTTTTACCTTTCCACCCGCTCATACCTGGTACCACATTATTTACATTTGTAAATCCATTTTGTGATAGTTTTTGAGCAGCAAGATCACTTCGATTTCCTGTGCGGCAAACTACAAAAATTTCATCCTGCTTATTAAGTTCATTTATTCTTTCTTCCAATTCACCTAAAGGAATTGAGGTCGCCCTTGGAATATGATTAAAAGCATATTCTGCAGCTTCTCTAACATCGATAATGACGATTTTTTCATTTGCTTCAAGTTTTTTCTCAAGATCTTCATTATTGATAACATTTGGATGTTTCTTTTCAGCGGCATCATCATTAGAAGATTTGCGAAGATAATGTTTCAATACTTCGCCTTCTTCGATCGTTCCCAAATATTGATGACCTGAACTTTCAGCCCATGCTTTCATGTCTGCTTTGGATCCTTTGTCTGTCGCTTGGACTTCTAACACTCGTCCTGCCTCAAGGGTATTCATTGCTTTTTTTGTTTTAACAATTGGCATCGGACATGCTAATCCTTTAGCATCTAAAATTTCGTTTGATTTCAAGTTTTCCAATTTTATTTCCTCCTATATACCTATAAGGGTATTATTTTTCTTAAAAAAATTTATTCAACTCTTTTTAAATAAACAGATTGACATTCCCTTCCTCTGCATCTCCTAAATACGCAGCAACTCCTGCATATTCAATTGATTCTAATAACTCTTCCTGTTTAAGACCTAACAAATCCATTGTCATGGTACATGCTACTAGTTTTACATCTTGTTCCTGTGCCATTTCGATTAATTGTGGCAGTGGCATCGCGTTATGTTTTTTCATAATATCCTTAATCATTTTAGGACCGAAACCGGCAAAATTCATTTTAGAAAGACCCATTTTATCTGCGCCTCTAGGCATCATTTTTCCAAACATTTTCTCCATAAATCCTTTTTTCACCGGAACATGTTCATTTTTACGAAGGGCATTTAATCCCCAAAACGTGTGAAAAATGGTTACTTCATGGTCATAAGCAGCTGCACCATTCGCAATGATATAGGCTGCCATTGCTTTATCGTAATCCCCACTGAATAATACGATTGTTGTTTTTTTCTTTTCTGTCATGTAATAACCTCCTGATGTTTTATACCTAATAGGGTATTATATTAGTCAAAAAAATTATCCTTTTTTAATCCAAAATTTTAAGATATTAGCTTCTTCTTCGTGTTTCAACAATTCATGACCACCTGATTTAGCCCAGGCTGCTAGGTCGTTCTTAGCACCTTTATCTGTTGTATGAATTTCTAAAACTTCACCAGAATCAATTTCATTAATCGCCTTTTTTGTTTTTACAATTGGCATTGGACATGCTAATCCTTTTGCATCTAATACTTTCACAATTTTCATTGTTGAATTCCTCCTTGTGGCAAATTACCTCTACCCCTATGGGTATAATATTATTGAAAATAAAAGAGGGTGTCAACCCTTTTTTATCGACTTTTTACTAGCAAATTAACAGCTTCTTGTACCAATTCTTCCATGCTTTTTTCACCTGGTTCATTTGCTTTTTGAACGCATTCCACTAAATTGGAACTAACTATAACTCCAATAGTACGGTCGATAGCACTTCTTGTTGCAGATAACTGAGTGATAACCTCTTTACAGTCCTTGTTTTCTTCCATCATTTTTAAAATTCCTCGTAGCTGTCCTTCGATACGTTTCACTCTATTTTTCATTTGATCATTGTATTCCATTGTTTTTCCCTCCTTTACAATTAGTTTTTATTTTTAAGCTATTTTCTTCTTTCGAAAGTAAAGGTTATAATTTAACAATTATATCCTTTTATATAAAATAAAAGTTGAACATGTACCTGTTAATATTAAAAATGTCATGCAAACTTTCTTCAATGAAACAATATCATTGACAAGCTCTATAATATACCCCTGCAGGTATGATGTCAATAAATTAATTTAAAAAATTACTTATAGAAGAAAATGACCGCAATTAATATGGCGGTCATTGAAGGATATAATGAGTCAAATGAGTCAATAGAAAATGTCCTATTGACTCATATTTTTATTATTGACTCTTTTTTAAGATTTAATTTATGTTCAATGGTGGTAATTTTTCTTCGATTTCTTTCCGATTTGGTTCCAAAAATGGTGGAAGTGATAGTTTTTCACCCATTGTTTCCATGGGCTCATCCGTAGCAAATCCTGGTGTATCCGTTGATAATTCAAATAAGATACCATTTGGTTCCCTGAAATATAAGGCCTTGAAGTAATACCGTTCCACTTTCCCTGAAGTCGGTAACCTGTATTCTTTTAATCGAGCTGCCCATTGATCATATTCTTCCTCATTCGGAATACGGAAGGCAACATGGTGAACTCCTCCTCGACCTAAGCGGACTCTTGGCAAATCGGTTCTTGTTTCAATGTGAACCTCCGCTCCGCTGCCGCCTTCTGCAGTTGCATAAATCAATATATCTGGATAATTCCCTTCAAGTGATGGATAAGAACCGGCAAAGCGAAAACCCATAACTTCTGTTAAAACACCGATCGTTGGTTCTGCGATTGCCACGGTAAGGGTTACAGGTCCTAAACCTATAATGGCATGTTCCAGTGGTATGTCATCCCTTTGCCAAGGAATCCCAGCTCTCACACCATTTTCACCGTTATCGGCTACTAGAATTAAGCGAGTCCCCTCGAAATCTCTGAAAGCTAAAGTATCACGATTTGCCCTTTTTTGAATATCATCATGTTCAACCTCAAATTGTTTAAATCGTTCTTTCCAAAATAACAATGAATCCGAATTTCTAACCCTTAGTGATACTGTAGAAATATCTGAAGTTCCCCTGTATGTTTGGCCGAGATGAGGAATATCAAAGAACGTAACCTCTGTTCCTGGGGTTCCTTCCGCGTCAGCATAGAAAAGATGATAGGATTCTGTATTATCTTGGTTAACAGTTTTCTTTACCAATCTCATTCCTAGAATTTTTGTATAAAAATCATAATTTTTTTCCGCTTTTCCAGTTAATATTGATACATGATGTAGTCCTAAGAGTTCCATCTCCTATTCACTCCTTCGAAAGTTAAGTTCGTAAAATCATTTCATAAAAGACCAGATATTTTAGAATAAAAATGCATCTAAAGCATATTGACCGGGACCGATCAGAGCTACACCGATAGCAACTGCAAGTAGAGTTAGGTTATATTCATATCCATTAGCTGTGGCCCATAATCCGTTTGGCGCATGCACTTTAACAATAGCCATTACCATAGTTCCAGCAATTATTATTCCTGCAAGTGGTGTTAATAGTCCTAATGCAAACAAAAGTCCCCCAATAAGTTCTGCCAATCCAGCGAAAAGAGCCATTGTTACCCCAGGTTTCATGCCAATAGATTCAAACCAGCCACCGGTTCCTTTCAATCCATATCCACCGAACCAACCAAATAATTTCTGAGCACCGTGACCCACAAATAGTAATCCAATGACTAAACGAATGACTAATAAACCAATATTTATCATCTTTAAATCCTCCTAATTTTTTATCTCGATTTCGAGATAATAGTATAAAAAAAATGAATGTGCGAAACAAGTATGATGAGCTGCCTCAGCAGCTCGTTATTAACTTCTAAGGGTTCATTTAGGTCTGTCTATTTCAAAAATCTCACCGATTCTCGCATAATTATTACCAGCCAATCTGCTTACAGCTGCTAATCCCCTTGGATCTATCCTTCCATTTTCATAAATATCATTGTCTACATGAAATTGAACAATTTTTCCTATAATAAAATCACACCCAGGTGTATCCGATCCACCTAATTCTAAAGAATGCTCCAATGTGCATTCCATTCGAATTTTGGCTTCCTTAACACCTGGTACTGAAATTATTAGACTTTCAATAGGAGTTAAGTTTGCTAATTCTATCTCACTCTGGTCAGGAGGCAGGTTTGATGCTGTCTTGTTCACTTTTTCAACATTGCCTTCATCAACAATATGAATGACAAATTCTTTAGATTCGATGATATTTCTCGCTGTATCCTTTTGCCTCCCCGCTGAGCGCTGAATAGATAAAGAGATCATCGGAGGATTGGATGAAACGATATTAAAATAACTAAATGGCGCACCATTTAAAACACCGTCTTTTGAAATCGTTGTGACGAAAGCAATTGGCCTAGGAATAATACTTCCTATTAAAAATTTATAATTTTCTCTTTCAGACATGGAAACTGGATCAATCGAAAGCAAGGATATCATTTCCTTTCACAAAATTAGTCTAATATTCTTACATCAAATGGAAGTAAACCCTGTTCTATTTGTGCTCTATTTGCTTCATACTGATCAGGTAACATCAACTTTTTACCCATTGTCTCCTGTGATTCATCATGTGCGAATCCTGGAGGATCAGTAGCAATTTCAAATAAAATTTCCCCGTGTTCCCTGAAGTAAATAGCATTGAAATAATTTCTGTCCTTTACAGGAGTGACACCATACCCATTTGCTGAAACATATTTTTTCCAATCCATTTGATCTTCGTCATCAATGGCCCGCCATGCGATGTGGTGTACTGTACCTACTCCCATTTGTCCGCGCCCAATCGGAGTTAATTTAAGGTCAATAACGTTTCCAATATCAGCAGTGGAACGATATCGAGCGAAATCTCCTTCCTTACCCACTAATTCAAGTCCCATTACTTTCTCTAACAAATCAGCGGTCTTGTCAGGTTGGGTTGATAATAGGGTAGCACCACCAAACCCTTTAATGGCAACCTCAGGTGTGACTTCTCCAAAGGTCCATGAATTAACTTCTCCTTCTTCTCTTTCAACAATTTCCAAGTGAAGCCCATGTGGATCATCAAACACCAAATATTGCTCTCCGAAGCGGTCCATTTTAGTAAAAGGAATATTGAACTTTTCTAGTCTTTGTTCCCAAAATCCCATCGCACCTTTTGGTACAACATAGGATGTGACTCCTACTTGACCGTCACCGATGATGCCTTGACGAGCTCCTGCCCATGGAAAGAAGGTAATAATTGTTCCTGGCTTCCCGCCTTCATTCCCGAAATAAAGATGATACGTACCTGGATCATCAAAATTGACCGTTTGCTTAACTAAACGTAAACCCAATACTCCTGCATAGAAATCTACATTCTCTTGCGGATGACCGACAATTGCAGTGATATGGTGAATCCCCATTGTTTTTTTGTTCATTTTTCAACTCTCCTTTTTCATATTAAATAAAGGTTCTTGCTATCTTATTTTGTTCTTCCTTAAGATTTTAAAGTCTCAGAAAATCTATGTTAATTTAAGAATCTCTTTTTAGTGATATTCATTAATTCCTCCTAATAGCATTTTATCTCGAATTCGAGATATTATTTTAAAAAAATTTAAACCTGTTTCGAAATTGAATATCCTTAATCTGAGATAATCATAATACTTCTAAAAACTTTTGTCAATAACCTTTTCAATTTTTATGTTAGTCCATTAAAAAGGCCGCTTTTTAGCAGCCTTTTTAACTACTTTGCTCTAACTTCATCAAGAATCTTTCCCTACAAAATGATTACAACGATTATGTTCATATTGGTCCAAATCAGCATTAACACTTTCCACTTGAATGGTCGCATGTTCCAAATCAAAAGTATCGTGTAATTCTCTTAATGCATTCTTTAAAATCGAGTCATGATTAGGATATGAAATCACCAAGTGACAGCTAATCGATGGAAAATTTGATGTGATACTCCACACATGAAAATCATGCATACTTACCACACCTGGAATTTGAAGTAATGTTTCTCGCACCTTTTCAACATCTAAGTTCGCTGGTCTGCCTTCCATCAGCATGTGAACGGCATCGTTGGAAATTCCAATCCCACTCTTTAAAATTAATAGGGAAACAATTAAACTTGTAATCGGATCGGCAATGGTCCAACCAAAATACATAATCAGTAAGGAAGCAATTATAGCACTAACAGAACCCAGTAAATCACCAATTACATGTAAAAAAGCAGCTCTCATATTAATGTTATCACTAGTTTCTGATTGATGCATAATCCAAGCGACAATTATATTCACGAACGCGCCTATACTAGATATCAAAAGCATACCCGGACCTAAAATTACTTGAGGTTCAGTAAAACGGTGAAATGATTCCCACATAATTAAAATAGAAATAACAATTAATAGAACCCCATTAAATAAAGCTGATAAAATTTCCAAGCGCTGATAACCAAAGGTTTTACTCTCGCTTACCGCCCGTCTTCCTAAAATAAGAGCTAGTAATCCCACTCCCAAGGAAATGGAATCACTTAACATATGTCCAGCATCTGAAAGAAGAGCTAGACTATTTGTCAACTTCCCTCCAATGTACTCTAAAACCATAAAAACGGTAATAATGAGAAACGCGACCATCAAAGCTTTTTTATTTTGATTGTGATGAGTGTGATTGTGCCCCATAGTACCTCCTTTGCCATTAAAAAATTTCATTTTAAAGTTTTTTGGGGGAATAAATTTTTTCTAGTCTATTATTCAATCTAATAAGAAAATATATTCGACTGAATCTAGTATTATTCTTATTTATCTTAAATGCGTACATGACAACTTCATAAGTAGCACTATTTACTATAATTATATATGCGTCTCTTCCTCAATTAATTGTGGTATGATTGTATAAATATATTTTAGGAGTGATATCATGAGTGTACATAAAGATCTAATTAAACATGCGGCAAATCAGCATGAAACCTATCAACAATTCTTAGCGCTCGATCAACAACGTGAGCAGTATATCGAAGAAGCGATTGCCTTATGTAAACAGGGTCTACCCTTTTCAACTGATAAAATAAACGCCTTAACAAATAGTATAAATAAAATCAACCTGCGCTTTATCCCAACACGAGAATTCGTTACGGGCGAAATGGTTCAAGAATTTGTAAATAAAAGTAACTGATAAAACAAAGACGGACAGTATTTAATTATACTGTCCGTCTTTGTTTTATTACTTTTTAAAAATAGTAGCGATAATTTGATCATAGGTCATTTCTGTATCAACCACGAATGTACCAGGGCGTAAGTTTTTTTCGACACCCTTCTTCTCGACATCTTTTGAGAATTTAAAGGCATCAGGTACAATTTTCGCTTTTACAAGCATTTTGCCGACATCGATGCTCGTCATCCCTTGTGTAACGGAAATAACTGATCTGTAAGCAATCTTTTGAGTTCCATTAGTAGCCGTGGATGCGGTGGAAGCTGAAGCTGCTTTTTTTGCTGCCTCAAGCGTCTTATCATATTCTGCCTTTGGTTGAACAACATATCCAGCAGCTAGAAGTTTGTCCTTCATCTCGGTTTCAGTTGGTTGAGCAACTGTTTTCTGCTCGGTTTTAGCTGGTTTGGCAGTTGCTTTTGTGACAACAGGATCTTCAGAAAAGTAAACAGCACCACATATGGTCGTAGCTAGAAGAATTCCGGCCGCAAAGCTGCTCACTACATTAAATTTCATGGGCTAATTTGCTCCTTTCATCCTTAGCAGCTAGATACGGTGCAAGAAATTGTTGAATTTCACTCTCTGAAACTTGTTTTTTCTGTGCAATAGTCTCAATTGAATATTTACGTTTATATAAATCTAGTACTTCGCGTTTGAAAATAACTTCCTCAGGAGTCAGCTGAATGCCTGCTTCCTTGGTGACCACTTCAATATCTAGTTCTAGACTTCGAATTTGCTCCTGTACGTTATTGATATCTTTCATTACCGCAACATGAACCAAATCAATTTCTTTTTGTTTTTGTTTCTCTACTTTACGATTCGATGCCATTGAAACGATGAGCAAAACAGCAGATATCGCAATCAATAGAATTATTGTCCATTCCATCATATTAATTTCCTCCTTATTAACACACAGCAATCCACAATTACCTATTATACATCGTAAAAATAAATTTTTCGACTAAAACCGACTAAATAAGACCCAAGTCGGATAGATTTTACAAATCGAACCTCTAATTCTATTTAATTACTAATAAGTACTTGGTGTTAATTTACATTAAAAAAAGCAATGCTGATACAAATGCATTGCTTTCTCCTCTTTAATATTTTTAGCTCGAAAAGAACTTAAATAATGGATTATTCATTCTCACAATTCAAACTCCCACTCATCAAGAAGTACTAAATAAAGCACAAGAAGGTTGTTTTCTAACTCAGCGGTGGTTTTCCCTGAGGCGTCCATTCCGATTTTCGGAAATAATATCATAGCGATTTGTTCCGTTAGTTGATTTCTTTCGTCTAATGGGATATGCAGAAACCGATTTGCATAGGTTTTGATAAGTTTCCAATCTCTCATACCTAATGATTTCAGCGTCCATTCATCAAGAATAAGATCATCCTTTGAAAGTCCTCTGCTGTCGAGTTCATTTTCTATAGGGGAGAGTTTCTTTTTCCGCTTTGCCTTGCGCTCATGGACAACAATCGTTCCAGCCACAAGATCTCCAAGCCGTTTATGTTTGGAATGAAAAAAAATCATGATAATTCCTAGAAAATATGCTGTTGGCAATGAATCAATGATCCGAATCAAATTTCGAATAAAGCTGGACAGCAAGGTGATGCTATGACCATTCTCTTGAATGACCCGGATCCCCATTAGCTTTTTCCCAAGTGTTCTTCCGCCTGAGAAAAACTCATACGCAAAAAAGTAACCCCCATTAACGATAAACAGTGCAATAATTGTTATCGCAATAGGCAGTGAATTCCCGATGAAAATAAATTCCATTTTAGACATGCCATCTAAAACGAAAAAAAGGACAATCAAAGTCAAAATATTAAACGCCATTAAAAGCAGCTGGTCGATTATAAAGGCAGCCGATCTGCTGCCTAAACCAGCAATCTGAAACTGAATGGAAACAAATTCAGGTGTTTTTATATCTAAATGATCTTCATTCATAAGTTTCCTCCATCACAAGATGATAATTCCTATTTCTATTTTTCTACAATATTACTATAATAAGGAGAATAAAGACTTATTTTCCCAGCCCCCAAAAAGTAGGTGTCAGTATGAATGTAAAACAGTTTGTCAAAATGCATCGAGAAGAATGGAAACAGCTAGAACAGTTAGTTGCAACCATGAGTAAGCGCAGACCTGCTATTACAGGAGATCATATAACGCAATTCCATCGACTCTATCAAAAAGCAGCCCAGAATCTCTCTTACAGTCAAACCTATTTTCCTCATGATGAAGTCACCAATTATTTGAACGGCCTTGTGGCGAAATCACATAATCTTTTGTACAAAGACCAAGTCTCTAGCTTTAAACAAATTCGTTATTTTTTCAGCCAAAAATTTATTGGTTTATTGCTTGAACAATGGAAGTTTGTCATAGCTGCAATGATCTTATTTCTCATTGGCGGTTTTGGAAGCTTCTTATCCGTTCTGAATGATCCATTGCATATCTATTCGATTCTCCCTGCGGAAATTGCCAAGGGTGTGGACCCGGAACAACTCGGGAAGGGTCATGAAGCGGTAGACTCCTCCCTCATGTCGGCGAGCATCATGACAAATAATATTAAAGTCGCCATCTTTGCTTTTGCGGGGGGCATCACCTTTGGGCTCGTAACGGTTTATTTAATGGTCTACAATGGCATCATTATTGGTGCGCTTGCTGCCCTGTTTTGGCATCACGGAAAATCGTATGATTTTTGGGCATACATCGTTCCCCATGGAATGATCGAACTCACAGCCATTTTTATTGCTGGCGGCGCTGGGCTATTAATGGGCTATAAGCTGTTTGTGCCTGGACAATATTCTCGAAGTTTCCAATTAAAACAGCATGCAAAAAGATCCGTTCAACTATTACTCGGTACAATTCCTTTGTTTATCATAGCGGGTATTATTGAAGGCTTCATTACCCCGGCTGCGATTTCATTAGAAGCAAAGTACATTGTAGCTTTCTTAACCGTGATTGGACTGATCCTTTATGTAGCGATTGGCAAGATCAAACGAAAGAAAGCTATAATAGATTCTGATTCATAATATCAATATATTGAGAAACGGCAGTAATCGCTAATTGCTCCTCACGGGCCTCGATCATAACGAGGCCTTGCTTTTCCCATTTTTTCTTTTCCCTTTTCTTAAACAAAATTTGCTGCTGCGCCATACTTTTTCGCATCACTGCTTGGACCGTACTCGGCTCCTCATTCACTCTTTTTAAAAGTGTCTGATCTTCAATTCCAATCATTAAAAATAAATGCCGCTGCCGAAGTCGTTTTAAAAGGATTAAACTACTTTCCTCGTGAAGGAAGGTCCGTACATCACTAAATAATAACAGCAGACTTCGTTTCTTTTGCACCGTTTCTAAGTACTGCAACACCGCTGCATAATTTGTTTCAGCGGCATCTATGTCTACTGAATAGATTGCTTGGAGAATGGTCTGCAGGTGCGCCATTCCTTTGGCAGGCGGTACAAAGACTTTTATATCCCTTGAAAAGGCAAGGACCGACACATAATCCCCCTTTTGGAGGGCAGCAGCTGTTACCGTCAAGGCGGCTTCTAACGCTTTTTCTAATCGATTTCCCTGTAACAATTCTGCCCCCATCATTCTCCCACAATCAATTAGAATGGTAATATATTTTCCATGCTCTGGTTCATACTCATTCGTCATCACTTCTAGGAGTTTAGCGGTTTGTCGCCAGTTGATTTTCCGTGGATCATCTCCCACTACATAACTTCTAATCTTGGAAAAATCACCAACCCCGCTTCGCTGCCTCCGGATCTTTACCCCTTCGTACACCAAATATTTCTGGGCATTTTCTAAATACTGTTTCGTTTCAGTTAAATCTGGAATAACTTTTATTTCATCCCGCAATTCAACAGTCACCTGCTTTTCCCACAAACCAAGCAAACTGGAATAGCGAAAATAAATCTTTTTAACTTCGTACATGCCTCTGGTCATCGCACTAGTTTCATAAGAAATGCTCACAATTGCTTCCTTAGGGATCGACCCGGCGATTGGAAATGGCCTTACAAAAGACTGTGGCAAGTCATCCACAAGTCGGTATGAGAAAGGATAGCTTGAAGCATTCTGAACCTCGATCGTTACCGGATAAGTTTGTCCTCTTTCAAATTCCCCAGTAACGATCCGTTGAAAGGAAAGGTGTTTTTTAGAAGGTGATAAAAACAAATCAAACAAACTGGCCATAAATAATATAAGATTGGCGGCAATGACCAGGCTCCTTGATATTCCCCAAATAGTACTAATTCCTAAAGCAATGGATAGAAAGAGGAAAACCAATACTATTCTTTTAGTCGGTATAACTCCTCTATCTTGGAACAGGAACCGAGCCCACCAGCTCTTCAATAATTTGGTCAACGGTTGCTCCCTCCAATTCTACATGCGGCGATAACTGAATGCGATGTCGTAAGGCTGGCTTTGCGACCATTTTGATATCGTCGGGTGTGACGTAATCCCTGCCTGAAAGGTAGGCCCAAGCTTGCGCTCCCTTGCCAATCGAAATTCCAGCTCTCGTACTAGCCCCAAATCGGATGGATTCTGATTCACGTGTTTTCCTGACAATCTTCATGATATAATCTAATACACTTTCGCTCACTGTAACTTTTTCAATGTCTCTTCTAATTTCTATAAACGTGTCCATTTCTAAGATCGATGACACAAGCTTTTTGTCAAAGCTGTTTTCAATCATGTGTTTTAGGATATTTTTCTCTTCTTCGAAGCTTGGAAATTCAATCCTAAGCTTGAAGAGGAAACGATCCTGCTGTGCTTCTGGAAGTGGGTACGTCCCTTCAAATTCAATGGGGTTTTGGGTGGCAACCACAAAAAACATCTCCGGTAATGGATATGTTTCACCTTGAATTGTTACCTGTTTCTCTTCCATGGCTTCGAGAAGGGCAGCCTGTGTCTTTGCAGGGGTCCGGTTAATTTCATCGGCTAACAGGATATTTGTAAAAATCGGCCCCTTTAGCGTTTGGAAGGTGCTTTCCTTCAAATTGTAAATTGTACTCCCAGTGATATCACTTGGTAATAAGTCTGGGGTAAACTGGATACGGTTAAAGCTCCCCCCTAATAGATTGGCAAGTGTACGCACCATTTGTGTTTTTCCAGTGCCAGGCACCCCTTCTAATAGGACATGGCCATCAGCTAAAATAGCTGATAGTAATAATTTAAGATTTAGACTTTGTCCAAAAATCCGCTCTTCATATTTATTTAAAAAAGATGTTAATTCTGTCTTCATTCTTCAACCTCTTTCCTTAATTGCTCGAGCCTTTTCGACCATAATAAGAATTCCTGTTTTGTGATTGTTTCTTTTTCAAGAATGTGAACCAAACCTGTTAAAAAGGAGTTGATTTCATTAGCAGACATTCGAGTCCGCTTCTTCTCCATATAACTCGATAAATCCAACCATTCTCTATGATACGGAATCTGCCAACGTTCCTGGAGAAGAAGTTTGACATATTCTGATTGGATGATGATCGAGTCATGGTATCGTCTACCCCGGAGGTACCAAGCAGTCAATGCCTTCAACCCTTCATCACTAAAGCGAACCGATTCTTCCCTTGGGACGAAAATAGGTCCGAATCGCTTTCCTTTCAGCCAAAGCCATAACGTCATTAAAAGAATCATCTGGATAACAAGAACCAAAAACCACATCGGGTATACATTCCAAACTGTAGGTGCATTCTCACCGCTATGAATGTATTCGTCAAACAGAATGGTGTTTGATTTTCCTTCATTTAATAGATACAGGAGCAAGGGTAAATGATCCCTCTTTATTAGATTTCCATTCGTCATCCACTCTGGGGTAATACTAACAATTAATTGTCCTTTTCCAAAAGATCGTTGAACTGAAATCGGACCGGTCTGGTCAGAAAGCAACACCCGATCTCCTTTTTTCGTCTGCAAACGGATAGTTGAATGAATTTGAGCACGATAGGATGTTTGATCTTGCGTAAAAACCTTCTGCGACTCACTTGAATTTGTTCCACTCGTTTTAATATCAAACATCCCTTGTGGATTGGTTTGCAACAATAAAATGGTATTGCCGGCTTTCATATAATTAATGTAAGCCTTCATCTCTTCCGTTTCAAAGCTAATAGCTGGCTCGACCATAATTAGCAATTGGTGGTCTGGTTTGGTAGACAGTAAATCTGGAGAATGTCTCCATTCCTTTCCTTCAATTTCCTTCTTAACATATGTATAAAATGCTTTCACTCCACCAGGAGCAGGTGACTCAGACACGTAATTGGGATAATACTTCGGCTTCGGTGTCGAACTTAAATAACTAAAGAGCAAAAATAAACCAAGCAGGATGACCAAGCCAATCCAGGTACGCATGTTGGAAAGAGATTTCATCAACTATTCTCCTCCCTCAAATCGCCAAGTACCTTCCATACCTTCTGATGAAACTGTATATATTCCGATTTACTCACGGTACGTTCCCCGTAGGTCACACCTTCAAAAAGTTGTGCAAATTGAAAGAATTGTTCTGCCATCGACTGATCTACTTTCCTTAGTTCATCATAATAGTCCCAATTTGTTTTCCAAATTCTAGCCTCAAGCAATCCTTTTTCATGAAAAGAAAGAAGCAATGCTAAAAATAAATGGCGCGTGGAAAGTGTATATTCTTCCAAACTCTCATTCATATCTGCTTCAGCAAGATGTCTTTGCGAGGTCCAATTCAATTCTTTCCTCGATTGAAGCGGTTTTTGAATGCGGAGGATTCGATTGCGTCGCATATTCCGAATCACAAAAAAAGCAGCAAAAACAAGTAAGAAAACAATTAGTACTATGATCGCAATAAGAATGGTGCCTGACACCCTGCTCGCGGAATCGATGGCTGGAAATAATTTTTCCAGTTGGGTGGCTATCCATTCTTTTGCTTTATCCCACCATGTGGCAATTAATCCTTTTGATTCGTAATAAACTTGATATTCTTTTCCTTTTAATATTTCTTCAAGGTCACCACGTGCCTTGTCTGCATTGAACATTTTCATCACCTAACATAATAGGTTTTTTAAACCGTTTTGAATTCTTCTAGCATCTCTTTTAAATCGTCTGCATCATGTCGAGTTTTGGCATCCAGATACATAACCCCATAGCCTACAGAGAAAATCATTGTCGTGACTAAGGTAATGAGGTTTGTAATCAGTGTTAGCAACACACTGTTCCCTAAAACCATGCCAAAAGTCATTTGAACACCAAAAGAAATACACGATATAATTAAATAAAAGACGATATAAAGTCCCAGCAATACCCATGTACGCTTTCTTGTTAATCTCCAACTTCTTCCTAATCCGGGTGAAACTTTATCAAGGACAACAGAGCCAAAATAAAAGCTCCAGCGAGTTAATAAAAGTCCTACAAGAATAGCAAAGACAAGAAACAGGACGATTCCAAGAAGAATTCCTCCGACCGGATGAACAGCGGCCGCAACAACCACACCTGTGAATGCGATAATTACGATTGGAACAATGATAATCCCCAAACTAATCAAACCGAATAAAATACTGCTTCCGATGATTGGCCAAAAGCGGGAAAAGGCCTCTTTAATGACCGAACCCACCGAATAATCTTCATTTCGACGGACATGATTGATAGTGAAGAGAATGGCCGCCTCAGCAACAGGTGCCAAAATAGCACTAAGTATACCGATAATAATCAAACCAATGTCAGCACCCAAACTGCTGGAATCGAATGTGCCTGATTCTTCAAAACTCGTAAGAATTTGGTCAAACCATTCCCCATCACTGCCAACCTCTCTAAAAAAGCTAGTTCCAGAACTTAGTTGCAAGATCGCTTGGACCAGGTAAACAGGACCCATAAAAATCAGTAAAATCATGAAAAAGTCCTTAAAGCGATTTTTAGTTAGTTGAAAGGTGTGGTCGAGTATTTCGCCAAATCCTTTTGGGGTAGAAAACTTATTTTCCAACGTTTAAATCCTCCTAGATAAAATTATGAATATGACCTATTTTATCATTATTCAGATATATGTAGTGTAAAAAGTTGTCAATGTACGCAAAATCTGGATAACTAAGATGTAACGTTAATTATTTTCGAATAAGATTCGATATTTTGTCCAAAAATAAATAATGGTTTGGAGTTTTTTACATAAATATGAATTCAAACACTAGAATTGGTCGAAAGATGAGGTGAAAAAACATGGGTTGGATTTGGAATAAAAACGCAAAAGATTACTATATTGTTGATCAAAAATTACCCACTGAACAGGATCCTACATTGGTCACTGTCGTTACCCCCGTTTATAACGCGGAAAAATCACTCAGAAAAACCATCGATTCTGTGATTAATCAATCACTCGGCGTGGATCAAATCGAATATATATTAATCGATGATTGTTCCACGGACTCCTCAAGAGAAATCCTCTTAGAATACTCCGCGAAATACGCGAACATCATTGTTGTTTTCCTGAAAAAAAATTCGGGCACACCTGGCCACCCCCGAAATATCGGAATCCAATTGGCTCGGTCTAATTATATTACGTTCCTAGATGCCGATGATTGGCTTGACCCTAAAGGCTTAGAAGTATTATCGTCCATTCTATTAGAAACTGGCGATGATTATGCAGTCGGAAAAACTATACAGGTCACATCTAAAGGGATGTCTATAGTTGGTGAACATGAATCTTGTAAAGAAAGACGAAGGGAATCCCCCTTTTCAATACCGCATATTTTCCATCATTTAGGACCACGAGCACGAATGATTAAAACGAGTGTCATAAAAGACAATCAAATTTTATTTCCTGAAATGAAATTTGCGGAAGACAAGCAATTTTTTATTGATGTGTTAACCCACTGCCGGACAATTTCGACGACAGCACAACCTATTTACTATTTAAATCGGATGGATAACCAGGATTCGCGTTTAACCAATCAAACGAATATTATCCAAAAAACAAATTGTAATCTCAAAGTGATTAATCATATTATAAAGAAAGATTTAGATATTGAAAAACAGAAAATGGTCTTAAACCGTCTCTATGAATTTGATTCGATTTCGAGATTCTTCCATACACCACATTTTCAAAAAACGAGGCTGAAACGCGTTTATTACTATAAGTTCAACCAAGTGTTAAAAACAACAAAGAAATTAAATTATGAGTTTTCTGAGGAATTTTTCCAACCGATGAATAAGGTGGTTTATCACTTGTTTCGCGATAGGAAATATAAGGACCTTGAGAATCTTTTTGCCTGGGAAAAGAAGGAGAAAATTAAAGAGGTCATTATCAAAGACAATCTTCCCTATGCGGTTGTACCGTTTTTAGAGGACAAATATAAATATATCCGCGTACCCATGCATTCCATACTAAATGAGGAATATATCGATAAGTATAAATATACGCTAAAATTTAAGGTGTTTGGTGATCACATTGATACACTCTCACATGGACTGGTTCGGAATTCAAATAACGCATTGCTTGAATCAATTCTTCCGGTATACATAGATACTAACGGAAATGGGACATTAGAACTCGACTTAGAGGCATTAGGCCAACTTCCAGCTGCGAACTACTCCATTTTTTTACGCTTTAATGATTATTTGAAAATTAACATCCGCAAACCAACACCAGGCAAAAACAACTATCACTATAAAAACCGTCAGTTTACTTTTTACGATACCATCTACTCAAACATCGGTTTAAAAATTTCATCTATAAAATAAAGGGACAGTGAGGACTGTCCCTTTTTAGTGAACATTCAGTTTTTAGATTTCACGACATGGTCGTTGTTTTCATAAACTAGCCAATCAGAGCCTTTGATTTTGTTAGAACCGTCAATGATTTTTTGCTTGACCCTTTTCTTTTCTGAGCCAGTTAATAGTGTAGGCTGATAATCATTCTTTGAAGAAACCGAGGAAATTGAAAATGGAACGATATTGATCTCTTTCGTATCGGATAGAACCCCATTTTTCAAATGAAAGGTTTGCTGAAAAACAAACGTATCCTTATCACTTGGATTTCGATTTCCGCCAAACATAAAGTTACCGAGGCTATATACAATGAATTTTCCTTTATATTCTTCAATTCCTTGAACCACATGTGGATGGTGACCGAGAATAAGGTCAGCACCACTGTCGATGGTAAATCGGGCCAACGACTGCTGAGAATGATCAGGGACATAATGGCGTTCATTGCCCCAATGATAATGAACGAGAATGATCTGCGCTCCTTGCGCTCGCAGCTCTTTAATATCATTCTCCACTTGATTGCGTATTTCTTGGGTATCCGACCACCCCTCATATCCTAGAGCACCGATTTTTGTTTCTTTTACCGTTGTAATATATTTATGATCATACCCAAAGTAACCAATGTTCTGTTTTTCTAGAGAAGTCAATGTATCCTGATAGCCTTGATCGAGGTAATCATGGATATGATTATTGGCTAAATTAACAGCCTCAATCCCACCCAATTCAAGGATTTTCGCATAGGATGGATCTCCTTTAAAACGAAATGTCTTCACTGCTTTTTGGGTTGCATTTGTAAGTGTGGTTTCTAAGTTGACCGTTGTAAAATCATCATTGATAAAAATATTATCCAAGCCTTTGACGAAATACGGCAACCCATTGTCATCAGCAGCTTTGATAAAAGAACTACTATAGTTAAACGATTCGTCTGAACCAAGTGTAAAATCCCCAGCTGCACTAATTTTAATCGTTGTTTCTTTCACAGGTTCAGGTTTTGTTTCTGGGACAACTTCTTGTTTAGTCTCTTGCGTTTGCTCCTCTTTTTTTATCTTCTCATCCGCTTTTTCCTTTAGATTGGAGATTTGCGAATCAGCATTCTCTTCCGTTTTACTGCTGTTCAAATAATAACCACCCGCAATCAGTAACACGACAACAAGAATAAGGAATGGGAGAAACGATTTCTTCCTTCCTCGGTATTTATCTCTTCTACTATTCATAATCCAAATGACCCCTTTAATTTACTTAACTTTCCTTATATTACAATAAGTTCAACTATTACACTATAAAAAAATATACCCATGGCTTTCTTCAGAGGGAGAAAGTCATGGGTATTAAAGGGTGGATTAATATTAAATCTGTGAGAATTCCTCTACTAGTTCACCAAATCGTTTTAAAGAGTTTTCAATTGGGGAGGATGTCGTAAGATCAACGCCGGTCTTCTTTAACAATTCAAGCGGATAGTCTGAACTGCCGCTCTTTAAGAATTCTAAATAAGAAGTTAATGTTTTTTGGTCCCCTTCAAGAATCTTGGTCGCCAAATGAATCGCTGAAGCAAATCCAGTAGCGTACTTATAAACATAGAACGGGCGGTAAAAATGCGGGATTCTTGACCAGCCAAATTTAACTTCCTCATCGAAGACTACCTCATCACCATTATATTCGCGGAATAATTTCTCATAGGTTTGGTTAAATACTTCGACAGTAAGCGGCATACCTTTTTCAGCCATCTCATGGGTCTTCATCTCAAACTCGGCAAACATTACTTGTGTAAAAAACGTTCCCTTAAATTGGTCGATGAAATGGTTCACTAAATGCTTCCGAACATCAGGGTTTTTCTCATTGTTTAATAAGTAGTTAATTAATAGTACTTCATTGACCGTGGAGGCCACTTCTGCCACAAAAATGCTATACCTGGCAGTGATTTGTGGTTGATGTTGTGAACTTAAACGGCTGTGGACGCCATGTCCGCATTCATGGACCAACGTAAATAAACTATCCAAATCATCTTGATGATTGAGAAGGATATAGGGGTGAACGCCGTACACTCCCAGATTGTAGGCACCTGACCGTTTCCCAGGAGTTTCTCTGACATCTATATACCGTTTTTCTTTAAACTCCTTCAGGATATTGACATAGTCCTCACCCAATGGGGCTAACGCCTTGCACATCGTATCATAAGCTTCCTCATAGGAAATGTCTTGCTTCACGCCACTAACAAGTGGGACACTCATATCATATTGACGTAGTTCATCCAGATTCAATTTCTCCTTGCGTATCCGTGAATATTGATGAAGAGGCTGAATATTTTGCTTCGTTGTTTTGATTAAATTCTCATAGACCTCTTTTGGTACGTTATCCCCAAACAGGGATTTTTCCAACGCGGAAGGGTATTGACGGATTTTAGCCGTAGTCACATTAGTTTTGATGGCAGCTGAAAGTGTAGCAGCAATTGAATTTTTTAATTGCAGGTAAGGCTGATAATATGCCTTATAGGCTTCTCTTCGTTTTTCTCGGTCCGTATCTTCGATTATTTTAGAGTACATTCCCCTCGTTAATTCCACACGTTCCCCGTCTTCACTGGTTACTTCCCCGAATTTAATATCTGCGTTATTCATCATCCCAAAAATGTTCCCTGGAGCCGAGAGGGCTTCCCCTAATTGGGAAAGGACGGCTTCCTGTTCTTTAGATAATACATGTTGTTTATAACGAAACGACTCCCATAAGTCCTCTGCAAAGTAATCCAGCTTCTTTTCAGATTTTATGTATCCTGATAATGTTTCTTCGTCTAGTGTTAATAAATAAGGCATAAAGAAGGAGGTCGACGCACTTACTTTTACACTCAGTTGTTTTGCGCGATCTAAGTTGGACTGAGCCTGGGTATCCCTAGTATTTTGATCCACACTCAACATCGCATAAGCATAAACCTTATTGAATAGGAAAGATAATTCTTCACGTTGATGAAGATATTGATACAATGAGTGCCCATCTTGAATCGTTCCATCATATTGTTTCAGTTTTTTTGCCATTTCTTCTATAGTTAGAAGATCCTCTTCCCATTTACTCTTATCGGAATAGATATCGTCTAAATTCCACTTTTCATGCGTGGGTACATCATTTCTATTAGTATAGGTCACCATTTATATATCCGCTCCCTTTTATGTAATCCGTTTTTATACTCTTATCATAATCAATATATTCCGAAATTCCTATTGGCAAAACCTAAAAGACATAAGAAAAACAGGCCACTGTAATGACCTGTTTCCCTTTAATTAATTTATTTGGTTAGCTCTTTTTCTTTCTCAATGACAGACAATCTTTGCGCTACCTCTTCTTCACTTAGACCGTGCTGTGCTATATAACGGTTGCGTGGATGAACACGACATTCGTGTGAACAGCTTCGTAAGTGCTTATGTTCGTTCTCCTCCGAGCAAAGGATTTTACGATTACATTCTGGGTTGGCACAATTCACATAGCGTTCACATGGCTCGCCACTATAAAAATCCTTCCCAACAACGACATGCTCTTTACGGTTAACAGGAACACTTATGCGCTCATCAAACACATAAAGTTGACCATCCCATAAGTCTCCCTGAACTTCGGGATCTTTACCATAGGTGACAATTCCGCCTTCAAGCTGTGATACATCTTCAAAACCTTCTTGAAGCAGCCAGCCGGAGAACTTTTCACAGCGAATCCCACCAGTACAATAAGTAAGAATCTTCTTGCCTTCAAACTCTTGCTTATTTTCGCGAATCCATTGTGGCAGATCACGGAAGTTAAGAATATCTGGGCGGACAGCTCCACGAAAATGACCTAAATCAAACTCATAATCATTTCGTGCATCAATAACAACTGTATCTTCATCTTGCATCGCCTCAAAAAATTCCTTAGGCTTCAAATGCTTGCCTGTTTGCACATTCGGATCGACATCATCTTCCAAACGCAATGTAACTAACTCTGGTCTTAACCGAACTTTCATCTTTTTGAAGGCATGCTCAGAAGCTTCATCAATTTTAAAAATAGTACCCGCGAACAACGGATGTTCGTTCATATATTTGATATAGGCGTCAGTTTGTTCAATGGTGCCTGACACCGTACCATTAATTCCTTCAGCAGCAATGATAATTCGGCCTTTAAGGCCAAGTTCATTACAGAATTGCAGATGTTCCTGGGTCACTTCCTCAGGATTCTCTATGTTTACATATTTATAGTACAATAACACTCTAAATTCTTGATTCATGGTTACCACCTTACAAATTTTTATATATATAAAACACTTGGTTTTTAGCATTAACCTTATGATTATAGCAAAAAGAAACATCTCAATTCAAATTTTTTCACTTCCCAATGGCGGCAATTCCTTCATAGGTGGATATTACCAACCTTCTTACATCGCTTTTTCTGTTACAATTTTTTAAGTGAGCAATAATAAGGAGGACATAAACAATGAATAAACGTCGTCTCCTCGTTTGCCTGGTAATTGCGGTTACCTTTATTGGAGGAATATTAACAGGGGTCCTTTTCACCTCTAACCATAAAAAGCAAGAGCGTCCTAGTACGATCATCATAGAAGATGCACCGAAATCAGCGATTATGCCAAATGCAAAAGAGTTTCCAAACTTAAAAAAAGCACCCTCTAAGGTACTCATCGGTTATGTTCAGGATTATCGTGATCCGAACATGGTAGATTATTCGAAATTAACACATGTCATTTTCTCGTTTGTGCATCCGACCAAGGATGGAACAGTTTTATTTAATGGCGACCAAGCTTTAAAAAACCTGCGAATGGTTGTTAAAAAAGCAGATAGTCATAACACCAAAGTAATCCTTGCAATCGGTGGTTGGTACCATATTAAGGGCGGAGAATCCTATAATTATTTTCAACCAGCAATCTCTCATTCTAAATCTAGAACAAAGTTAGTGAAAGAGCTAACTAATCTTGCAGTCCGCGAGAAACTGGATGGAATTGATGTCGACTTTGAACACCCGCGCAATGCAGCGGATGCAAAAAATCTCGCTTCCTTTGCGAAAGAATTAAGTGCCCAGCTTCATCGGAAACAGAAAGAACTGTCTATCGCTGTTCATTCAAAAATTCATGCGGTCACGTTAACCGAAGCTGGCTTTATACAGTATGAACCAACCATGTTCCAATATGTTGACCATGTCAATATTATGGCCTATGATGGTCAATGGGACGACGGGTACAATGCCGCTAATCTATCGCCCTATCCATTTACTGAGAAAATAGTAAACTATTGGACAAATCTCTTTGACACACATAAAATTTCAAAAGAGAAATTAGTCTTGGGTGTCCCTACGTATGCCCAACCAGATGATCCGAAAATTAAACAAGTCTCATTTGCTGCAATTATTAACAAAAATCCAGCGAATGCAGGCAAGGACACCGTCAAAATGAATGGGACAACCTACCATTATAACGGCAGTGCGACGATGAAAAAGAAAACGAGACTCGCACTTAATCACGGTTTTGGCGGGATGATGATGTGGGAAGTAGGTCTAGACGCTCAAGGGTCACATAGTTTGACTGGGACAATTGCTTCCGAACTAAAAGCGTCAAGTAAAGAACCAGTGAAATACTATTCGGCAAAAGGCTATTAGGCGCTAAAAAAATCACCAAACAACGCTCTGAGAACAAATCGTTCTGAGCGTTGTTTTATTATTATAACCTGTTTGGCCAGCTATTTTTGAATCTATTGCTATGGAAATCCTCAAAAAACTGAACTAATTCTCAATAGGACGGTTTTTAGCTTGAAAGGTTAGCTGTCTCTGAAATTAGTTGATAGGAGCGAAGCCTATCATCTGGAGAATGTGTAATGGTAACAATCATTATTTCATCCGCGTTATATTTATCCTGAAGGTCCTTCAGTTTATGGTAAACCTTTTGTGGGTTCCCAATAAGCATCTTCTGTTTCATATTTTCTAATGATTCCTTTTCAATGTCTGTTAGTGGATATTGCCTAGCTTCCTCGATGGAAGGGACTCCACCGCCTTCGCCTTTTCTCCTTTGCATTGCCCATACAAGTGTACTTATTGCGACTTCTTCCGCCCGCTCATCCGTATCCGCACAAATAGTGGAAACCGCCACAATTACTTCTGGTTCTTGGGTCTGTTTCCGTGGCTTAAAGGTCTGTAAATATTGTTCAATAATTTCTGTCCCGTCCTTTTCACTCATAAATTGTCCAAAGGCATAGGGAAGGCCATTTTCAGCTGCAAGCAAGGCGCTTTTTTTACTAGTCCCCAATAGCCAAGGAACAGGTGAAAACTCTGGGATTGGCGAAGCCGATACTTTAGCAAACTCATGATCACTTGGAAATTTATTTTCTAAAAAGTAAAGCAGCGTTTCCACTGATGCTGGCATGTTCCATATCTGCTGAAGAAAATTATCTGATAAGGCATTTGTTGCTTCAGCTGAGCCCCCTGGTGCGCGACCTATTCCAAGATCTATTCTTCCTGGAAATAAAGTGGCTAACATATTGTAAACTTCTGCCACTTTATATGGTTTGTAGTGTGGTAATAAGACCGCTCCCGAACCAATCCGAATTTTGCTAGTGTTTGCCCCGATATAAGCTAACATTACTTCTGGCGCAGAACAGGCTAATCCTTCTAAGTCATGGTGTTCAGCAATCCAGTAACGCGTATACCCATATGTTTCTGCCGCTTGGGCTAACTTCATTGATGCATTCAATGCTTCTTGAACAGTTTGATTGGATGAAATTGGGGCTTGATCTAAGATACTTAACCTCATTCCAATCTACCTCCCTTCCTTTTTCTATTTTATATTATTAGAAGCTAATTATGGAAAAATGACAACTACTCGGTGCCTGACACCCATTTTGACACGAAGTTGTAATAAATAAAGCAGTTTGTCGAAGATTTTCCTAAGTTTTTGAAGGAGAATGTCGAAAAACAGAGAATGAAGTTAAGGAGGTTTTATAAAGGAGGAGAAACATTTGAAGAAATTATTAACAATTTTATGTGGAATCATTATTGGATTATCGTTGTTTGTGAGTATTGGGAATACGGCAAAGGCAGCTGAGTGCGGATGCGACGTAACACCTGTTTTAGGAGCTGAAAAGAATAAAATTGTTGCAAATTTATTAAGTAGTCATGAGTTTAAGAATGTAAAACATTTGCTTAAAAGTGAAGGATACAGCTATAGAGGAGCAAAAAACATCGAAGTTCTTATTAATCATTCGCATAAGGATACAGTAATGGTGGGAGTACCTTTTTATAATGAGGATGGTACTATAGAAATGGCAGCATTTTTTAATGGAATTTATATGGGGCTTGGGTCCAATGAAGATTAATTTTATTAAATAACAAAATCCTTTCCAACACGGAAAGGATTTTGTTATTTAATCTAGTTCACCCAAACTGCCAAACACTATGACTCAAGTTTCCATATCGAAAGCTGCGATGCAGCAACTTCGCTTTTTGACTATCATCAGCAGCTCCCATTGCATAGAAAATTGGGATAAAGTGTTCGTTTCCATAGCGTGGGACGGCATATTCAGCATAAGGAGCAAGGGAATCATATTTAAATAATGAATCTAGGTCCCATTTATTTAAATGGTGAGCCAACCAATCGTCAAACTCAAGTGCCCATTGATCGATTTCGTTATCTGCCCATTTCACTGCTCTGAGGTTATGCACAGTTCCTCCACTTGCAATGATTAATATATCATTTGACCGTAATGAGGCTAAGCTTTTTCCTACTTTATATTGCTCTTCCGGTTTAAGATTCGGATTAACGGACATCGAAATGACAGGGATATCGGCATTCGGATACAACTTTCGAAGCACTACCCATGCCCCATGATCAAGGCCGCGTTTCATTTCGCTTTCAAAGGGTACTCCGTTTTTCGCGAACAGGTCTTTAATTTCTTGTGAAACCTGGTGGTCCCCTTTAGCCGGATATTTAATTGTGTATAATTCTGGGTCGAAGCCGCCAAAATCATAAATGGTGTCATATGTGTCGACTTCGCTTACTTTTTGCATCGATGATTCCCAGTGGGCTGAAAACAATATAATTGCTTTCGGCCTTGGCAGTGTTTGTCCGAGCTGGCTTAGAAACTGAGTATACTCATTGTTCTCAATTGCTAATAATGGTGCTCCATGGGCAATAAAAAAAGATGGCATCATATTTACGTCCCCCTTTTAATTATTATAGCTTTTTGAAAAAGATGTAGTTTCTTCCTTCTGACCTTTGAAGATAAGTTGATCTACTGCAAACATTTTACTACCATTTATCGCAATAAAAATAGCCATTGCTAGGAGAGCCAAATCTAATTCATAACCAGCCATTTGTCCGTTTCCTAAAAATCCAACAGCAAGTTTTACTTTAACGATTGCACCAATCATTAGTAACGATAATAGAGCTGAGACAATTTGACTGCCTAAACCTAGAACTAATGCAGCTCCACCAACCATTTCTACAACTGCTACTCCATAGGCTAAGAATCCTGGTAGCCCTATACTTTCAAACCAGCCAAAGATATTTTCAATTCCACCCTGAAATTTAACTACCCCATGGACAAAGAACGTAATACCTAACACAACTCTTAAAAGTAATGTACTAACTTCAAATTTTTTTAACATAATATTATTTTCCCCTTTTATTATCATTATTTTTCTACTTTTTCCATTAACCAGTTCATGAAATCCCGATGGTTATCCATTGAAACGGTATGTCCTTCTTGGTAGGTTTTAAAGGTGACATCTGCCCCTAAACCACTAAAATACTCATTATTTGCCAATCCCCAATCAAACGGAAGAACCTGATCCAGCACACCATGGGATATAAATAAGGACAAATTATCAACTGACTGGATTTGGTACTCTTCTTTTACAAAAGCAGGAATGTATCCGCTTAGTGCAATAATGCCCTTTATTCGGCTGCCTAATGTTAATCCAAGCGTCATCGACAAAATTGCTCCCTGACTAAAGCCAAGTAAGAACAATTGGCCCTCATCTAATGGATAATCCTCGCAGGCATAATCAATAAAACTTGTCAGTTTACGGATTCCCTCATCAAACACTTCCCGGTGCGGTTTTCCATATCCTTGAATCGTAAAAAACGCATAGCCTGGAGGTTGTGGAAGATGCCCACGGATACTAAAAATGTAAAAACGGTCTTCTAAGCCGTTTACTAGTGACAGCATATTTTGTTCATTACTGCCAATCCCATGCATTAAAAACAACGCAGGGTAAGTCTTTCCCGGTTCAGTTTGTGCTGGACGACGAAGCTCATAAATCATCGGTGAATTCATCCTATCATCCCTTCTTTTAAACATATATTCCTAATATTTTTAGGATGGCTGATTATATGATTTCTTACACTTTATTCAAATCCAAGGACTTTGAATCGAAATAAACAAAAAAGATTCATATAAAGAAACTAATATACAAAAAAAGATATCACATCGAAAGTTTTCTAATGTGAATCTTTGTTGTTTATAGAATAACAAGTAAATCACTATGATGTCAATAATTATTTTCTAATATATAAACTTGTTTTATATTAGAATACAAAAAATAGGAACCAAGTTGGTTCCTATCATCTTCATTATAGAGTCGCTAAAAATGCCTGTATCTCGGATATAAGCTCCATAGGATTTTCAAACATACTCATATGGCCCGAATCTTTAATGATTGATTGCTTGATATTCGCTCTACTAACAGAAAATGTTTTTTCTGCTGGAATGATCTGATCCTGTTCCCCTGCAACTAAAAGAACGGGCAATGTCGAGGATTCCAATACTCGATTCCGGTCTGGCCGGTCCTTCATCGCATGAAGCGCATCAATCGCCCCCTCTGCTGAAGTAGCATAGCCAATTTCCATTGCAGTACCAACAAAATTCTCATCCTGATTTTCCTGTGAAAATAATTTTGGAACCAATCCGTCAATGAGTGAGTAAATTCCCGAGCGGTTTACTTTTTCAATATTGGCGGCTCTGGCTTGTTTCGCCTCTTCTGAATCTGGAAAGGCAGTTGAATGGATAAGTGAATACCCGTTTAATTGACCACCGTATTTTTCTGCAAAAGCCAGGGTGATATACCCGCCTAATGAGTGACCAAACATTGTGACTTCCGGTAAATTTAAGGCATCCAAAAGATGTTTCACTTGATCTGCCATATTTTCAATCGTGCTGGTGCCTTGAAGAGGCTCTGACTGTCCATGTCCAGGAAGGTCTGGTGCAATCACCCTGTAATCTGCTGACAACGTTGGGATAACAAACTCCCAATAGCTAGAACTCCCACAAAAGCCATGCAGGAGCACGATTGGCTTCCCTTCGCCGCTGTCTATGTAGGCGACCGTTGACGTTGAATCTTTTGCTTTGAGTTTCTTCAATTCCATAGGTTCACCTCAGTGTTTGTTCAGCTAATTTGCTCTTCATTATTATCATTACTTAATAATATTCTTTTATTTGGGATTAATGTTAAGTTTGATTTTTTCAATAGATATTCTAGATGATCGATTGGCATAGAACCATGACCTTTACTATCTGCAAGTGTAAATTGAACAGTGACGCCATTATAACTCTTAACGGTAAAAGATTCAGCGGAATTGAAAAAACTTTTAATACCTTGAGATATTTGATATTTAGTACCTTCTTCAATAAACATTACATTACTCCTTTATTGATGTTCTTCATAAGTAGTATGCCTAGAAAGGGTTTATACATACATATTTTTTCCAAATGAAATTTATCTAACAAAAAAGGAGAGATGGTGTCATCTCTCTCTTACTCTTCCATTCCCTCTTCTTCATCCATCATGGCATCAAATGCCTCAGATACCTTGTCAAATTCTTCATCACTTTCGATAGCGGCTAAATCACCTTCATCATCGACTTTCATAAAAAAGATATCAATATCTTCATCAGATTCCTGCCTAATTTCATCCGCAAACCCAACAGCAACATAATCTGTACCCTCTATTGTCATGACCCCAAGCACTTCAACTTCTTGTTCTTCACCATTTTCATCCGTAATCGTAAAAATTTCTTGAACTTCAATTTTACTCATTATACGTTCAACTTCCTTTAAAAGTATTTTCATAAAACAGTATCCCTAAAAAGATGGAGTTTATTCGAAAACATGTATTTCCATTATATATTCGACAAAAATCTTATATAATTAATACATAACGCTTGCTAAGGAGAATCCAATGAATCCAAAACAATTAGAAGAAAAGATAATCGAAAACTTTCGTGGCGAAGAGAAAATGATGATTCTCGTCTTTGCTCAATGGTGTGTGAATCATGACCTTGATCCGGAAGAGTTATATTTAAAAGCCTATCCTAATCAGGGTTCTAATCCTGCTTTAAGAGAGGCCATTGAGTTAACTGTACCTAAAGAAGAAGCTGGAGAAGTCGACGATCAAACCTTGCTTGGTGTGTTAGCACTGTTTGGTAATGATGATCTTGCATTTGTGGTTACCGAAGAAATTAACAAACTGAGGAAATAACGTTTTGTACAATTTATGAAGGGTTTTGTGCAGATTTCGGGTCATTTTGTACGAATCCATGAAGTTAAGTACAAATAACGATCAGTTTTGCACAATTATACATTTTCTTCCAATTCTTCCTAATAAAGCAGACATAGTTCACTAGCTATGTCTGCTTTATTACTTAATACTGATATTCCCTGTTTACCGGCGAAGGCTTCATTAAGAAATCCTTTAACGCCTCTCTATTTTCCTCCAAATTAATCTCCAGAACCGCCCCGGCGTGAGGGTAGGTTTTATTTACATAGCTATTTTGAACCGGAATACGTAAACTGTCGATATTTTTGATTGGATAAAAAACTAATTTTGATAGTACAGCTAAAATCTCTCCTTTATCCATGTCCGACTCGACATGATCTAAACTTTCATCAACAAAATCGGGCAGTGCTGCTAACGACTCTATATGACTAAATTTATTTTTTAACTGCTCCTTTACCTTGACGACGACTTCCTGTTGTCGTTTCACACGGCCAAAATCACTTTCGTCATCATGCCTAAACCGAACATATTTTAACAACTCTCTTCCCTTCAGCGCATTTTCTCCAGGCTTCACATCCATTTTAAAATCGTCTATCATCTTTTGACTAACATTGACAGTTATACCTTCGGGGGCAATTAGGTCAATAAAGTTAGCAAAGCCATCAAAATCAATCGAAATGGAATGGTCCACTTTTATTCCGAAATTTTGATAAATCGTCTTTTTTAACAATTCATTTCCACCAATAAAATAGGCCATATTGAGCTTGTCGTAGCCTTTTTTATGCCCGGGAATCTTGACATAGCTGTCTCTCATCAGACTAATTAACTTGATATTACCTTCTTTAGGAACATATTGAGCAATAATGATGGCATCTGAAAAGGATTGAGGTTCGCCTCTTGAATCACTTCCAATTAAGAGAAAGTTCATCATTCCTTTTTTATCTTTATGATTGGTACTATCTTCAATTTTGGATGGTGAAGAGGGTTGAACTTGATGTTGCTCACTTAAATTTCCTGCAGAACAGCCTCCTAATAACATAGAAAATAAAATTATCATGAATTTTCTCAAGCTTTTCACCAACTTTCGATAAAATTCAATTAATTACCTAAGGTGTCACCTACTTAATTTCTCTTTTTTTCCCTTGTTTATTCTTCCTTACTATAATCTCTACTTACATTATTCATGGGTAAATTGCATAAAATTTCCCATTCTGCACAAAATGAAAAAAATATTTTGAGGGCTGCCAATGACAACTAAGAATGAACTTCTAGGTGCTGCTGAAGATAGTTCACAAAGTAATATGGATCAAAATTGGATCAACCGTTTATCAAAATCCAATGACTTCTTTCATGAGCAAACCTCCTTAAAAGAGGAAGATCCTTATTGGCTTTCTTACTATCGCACACTAATTTCATCTGATATCCTCCATAAGGATGTTTTGCCCTACTCTCAGGAGCAGTTATCATTAGAAGAATTAAAACGCATCATTCCTGTCGAAGTAATTATTTTTACGAAAGATTCTAAGGAAATCATTCAAAACCTCATGAGGGGATTCCTCGCTCTTCATATGCATGAAGATGATGAACAATGTCTATTAATTAATATTGCTAACAGTAAATTCCGAGATGTTAGCGTATCAATGATGGAATCCTTGGCTGTGGGACCACAAGTGGGTTTTATTGAAGAAATAGACACGAATATTAATCTTATTCGAAAGCGATTACCAGTTCCAGAACTACTTGCCATCGAAATGAAAGTCGGCGAACTTTCCAAAACAAATGTTGCAGTTATCTATATGGATGGGATTGCCGATCCGGAAAATGTGAATACGGTTGTCCAAAGAATAAACGATGTCCAATATGATCATATCCAGGACAGTGCTTATCTCTCTTCAATGATCGAGGACAATACGAATTCTTTATTTCCCCAATCCATATCAACTGAGCGCGTAGATCGGGTAGCTGCAGGTTTAACGGAAGGGAAAATTATCATTGCAGTGGATGGTTCCCCTAATCTAGTCATTGTTCCTATTACTTTATTTGAAGCGTTTATAGCGATGGAAGATTATAGCTACTCCTGGATAATTGGAAATTTTTTTCGTTTATTACGATATGTTGCATTGTACCTTTCGACGATTGTTAGTCCAATGTATGTTGCAATCATGACCTATCATTATGAATTGATTCCTGCCCCATTACTAGAAACTTTAGTGGGTTCAAGAGCATCCGTCCCCTTTCCACCGTTTTTAGAGGCATTTTTTTTAGAAATCATGATTGAAATGGTAAAAGAGGCAGGTATTCGATTACCCTATAAAATCGGACAATCACTTGGCGTAGTGGGTGGTATTGTCATCGGACAGGCCGTGGTTGAAGCGGGGTTAACTAGTAATGTATTGCTTATTTTAGTTGGACTCGGAACCTTAGCATCCTATACGGCGCCGATCTATAAATTTAGTAACACCATACGGTTTATTAAGTTCCCAGTAATTATTCTTGCCCAATGGTTTGGGTTGTTCGGTGTATTTTTGGGACACCAATTTATATACTTTCATTTATTAAGGTTAACGTCTCTCGGACGTCCTTACTTAAGCATGTTTCCAATTCGAACAACATCATTTCAAGATCTTTGGTTCAGACTTCCTTTTTCAAAGCAGCAAGAAAACCCGTCCACCCTTAGACCACAAAAGAAAAGAAAAGCAACCGGGAATCGAGAAAACCCAGAACCAGTGAACGATTTTTATGAATAAATCGTAAAGGGGTATTCATTTGCAAGTGAATAAAAGGCATCAAGTTTCTCCCTATTTAGTTTACTTTATAGTTTACAATTCACAGGTTGGAGTTGGTATTTTAGGATTCCAAAGGACTATTGCTGCGAAAGCAGGTTATGATGCATGGATTGGTGTAATCGTGGCAGGGTGTTTCGTCCAAGTGTTCATATGGATTATGTATAAGCTGCTTGAAAAAGCGGATGGAGATATTGTTGATGTCCATTCAAAGGTGTTTGGGAACATTCTCGGAAGTGTTTTGAGCTTTATCATTATGATTTATTATTGGCTGGCAAGCGTCTCAGTCTTACTTGGATTTATTGAGATTATTCAAGTATGGATGTTCCCTACATTACCTACTTGGATTCTAGGTACATTAATACTTGGATTAGTATATTATTGCGTGTCTGGGGGTTTTCGGGTTGTTGTCGGTGTTTCATTTTTATCATTTATTTTTCCACAAATAATGCTTATCGTCCTTTATATTTTCCCTTTAAAGGAAGCACATTTTTCAAATTTACTGCCAATCATGAATCATTCTTATAATGACATGTTTGATGCGGTGAAAAATTCCATGTATACATTAGCTGGAACAGAAGCGCTACTCATGTATTATCCATTTATTAGAGATGCTAAATCTTCAAAAAAATTCGCACACTTAGCTGTCCTGTTTACTACCCTACTTTATACGGTTTCTGCGATTGTTTCATTTACGTTTTATAGTGAAATTCAGATAAAAGAAACAATTTGGCCAGAATTATCTTTAATAAAAATTATTCGTCTTTCTTATTTGGAGCGCTTTGAGTACCTATATATATCAATGTATCTCATCATTGTTTCGGCCTTACTTTCCCTTCTATTATGGTGTTCTACCAGAGGTCTAAAGAGAATTTTAAAAAAGAAACAAAAGAACTTTTTTATCATTTTAAGCCTACTTAGTGTGGTAATATCTCAATTAATAACCGAACAATTTAAAGTAACACTGGATAAATATGTAACTCAAATGAATTTATGGATCTTTTACGGCTACATCCCAATCCTCCTAATAATTTTCACAATACTAAGAAGGAGAGAACAAAATGGCTAATCGAACCTTAATAGGAATATGGGTTACTATTTTCTTATTATCCGGTTGTTCTCTGATACCGACCAATATCGTCAATCAAATAAATATGAACCAGGGTGCAGGATATGATTGGGCCGGAAAGAATATGATAAAAGGAACCATTACCTATCCAATTTATAAAAAGGATAAGCCCTCTACCACTGAAGTCAAAATATCTTTAGGTGAAACGAGTAAAGAAATTCGGAGCAACATAAATAATGAGTCACGGTATCCAATAGTCAGCGGTCAATTACGGGTTGTACTTTTTGGGGAATCACTAGCAAAAAAAGGGATAACTGATGTTGTTGATACCCTAAACCGTGCCCCTTCCATAGGCAGTATTATTCAAATGGCTGTTGTCGATGGAGATGCCAGTGAGCTACTTAAAATAGAGAAATTCAAAACAGAAAATGTTTCGTTGTTTGTACAAGAAATGCTGGATCAATCCATGAAATCAGATAATCTTCCTGAATCAAATTTACAAACATATTTATTTCAATTCACCCAAAATGGTCAGGATCCCTACTTGCCGTTAATCAAACAGATAGAAGATAATATTAAAATTATTGGCATTGCGATATTAAAAGATGATCGATATGTCTTCCCTATTTTTATGGAGGAAGCATTCACTTTTAAATGTTTAGTTGTTAAATATAAGCAGGGCTTACAGCGTTTCACATTAGAAAATGGTGAAATGGTCGTTCTAGATAATCTTCGTTCAAAAGCACATTATGAAGTAAAAATTAAAAAAGGCAGACCGGAATTTACAATTAATCTTAAGATGAAGACAAGGCTTCAAGAATTCACATCTCCAAAGAAAAAAAGGGTAGCATTGGATAAAAAACATATCCAAAAGGAAATTGCCGGGCAATTAGAAAAAAACTCCTTAAAACTCATCAAAAAGTTTCAAAAACATGGCGTGGACCCTTTAGGTCTAGGTGCAAAATATAGAGAGCATGATCGCAGTTTTAATAAAAAAAAATGGAAGAGATTCTATCCAACAGCAAAAGTTCATGTACATGTAAATGTGAATATCAAACAAACTGGGACTGTAAATTAATTCTTAAAAATGAACCGGATATTTTTTTTGAAAATGGTCAAAATAAAATTAGGGCTTGTAGCTCAAGTGATAGAGCAACCTGTAGTCCTTCACGCTGACTACAGTGTGTTTTGTGGGTTCAAATCCCACCAAGCCCTTTCACTTAATAAATTTCAGCATAGCAAAGGGACTGACAAAAGTCAGTCCATTTTTTAAGATTATAATAAGCCAAAAAATCTAACCGTTTGTGTAATAATCAGTGGAACAAGAATCGCAATAACCGTCGGAATTAAGAAGGCCAAGAAGGTCCATTTCTTACTCTTTGTTTCTTTGAATATATTCAGCAAGGTAGTGCCGCACGGGTAATGAAGGAGTGAAAATAACATCATATTAAGTGCAGTAAGCCATGTCCAGCCATGGTCTAAAAAGATTTTCTTCAAATCTACTAAGTTATCGACTTCTGTCAATGAACCCGTTGATAAATAACCCATCAAAAGAATTGGAAGAACAATTTCGTTTGCTGGTAACCCTAAAATAAATGCCAACATGATGTAACCGTCAAGACCTAGCATTTTACCAAATGGGTCCAAGAATTCAACCATATACATCAAAATACTTGTATCACCAATATAAATATTTGCAATTACCCAAGTTAAGATAGCTGCAGGTGCAGCAACTTTAACGGCGCGAACTAATACAGACCAAGACTTGGTTAAAGATGACCGAATCACGGTATCAAATATCTTCGGTTTACGGTAAGGCGGTAATTCTAATGTGTAATGAGTTGGTACTCCTTTTAGGGCCGTTTTCGACAGAACCCATGAAACAAAAAAGGTTACCACTATACCAAATAAAACAATACCTACAACGACACCTGTAGTAACTAGTGATGCTGCCCCACCTGTAAAATTGGCAGCCATGAATAACGATGCTAAAACAATTAAAGTTCCCCATCGGCCATTACATGGAACAAAGTTGTTTGTCAGGATGGCCAGCATCCGCTCTCTTGGTGATTCAATAATTCTTGTTGAAATAACCGCTGCCGCATTACAGCCAAATCCCATCGCCATTGTTAATGATTGCTTCCCATGGGCACCTACCCTTTTAAAGAGACGATCCATGTTAAAGGCTACCCTTGGAAGATAACCATAATTTTCTAATAATGCAAATGTTGGAAAAAAGATCGCCATCGGCGGGAGCATAACACTAATCACCCATGTCGTTCCTCGGTATAAACCGAGAACAAGGACTCCGTGCAGCCAATCTGGTACATGCAAGAAGGTAAAAAATGATGTTATATACCCCTCTAAGAATCCAAAAAACTCAGCTAACATGGAGGATGGGATATTTGCTCCAGCAATTGTTAAATAAAATAGAACTCCTAACATAGCAATCATGATGGGAAAACCAAAAATTGGTGAAGTTAAAACCGCATCCAGTTTTTCGGTTCGAGTATCCCTTTTTGATTTGGTATAGGTGATTCCTTCGCCACACAATTTATGACTGCGATCGTAAAGGTTTTGAACAATGTCATCTCTCAGCTTTGGTGTCGACAGCTCCTGAGCTTCAGCATAAAGCTTTTGAATACTCATTCTCTAAACCACCTCCTGCAACCAATCGGTTACTAATTTCATTCAGTAAAGATTCATCTCCATCTAGCAATCTCAAAGAAACCCAACGAGAGGATAATTGATCTCCAACAAATTCACGTACCTTAGGTTCAATTATTTTAATCTTAGCTTCGATCTCCGCAGGATAGGACACCTGAACCGGGTTGCATTCAATCACCCCAGTCACAATCCGATCAATGGTATCTAAAAGCATAGGAAATCCCTTTTTGTTCCTTGCAGAAATCTTGATGACGGGAACCCCCAACCGATTGGTCAACAATCGCTCATTTATCTGAATTCCTTGTTCTTCCGCAACATCAATTAAATTGATGCAAATGACAACATTTGTTGTCATCTCTAATACCTGCAACGCTAGATTCAAGTTCCGCTCTAATGAAGTCGCATCTAGTACCACAATCGTCACATCTGGTTTTTCAAAAACGATATAATTTCGCGCTACCTCTTCATCCGTTGAATTCGAAAAAAGTGAATAGGTGCCAGGAAGGTCAATAAGATTGAACGTTTTATCTTTATGCTGAACAGTCCCTTGCGCAAGTGAAACGGTTTTTCCTGCCCAATTTCCTGTATGCTGTCTAAGGCCGGTTAAGGCATTAAACAAGGTACTTTTCCCCGTATTCGGATTTCCAGCTAAGGCAATTCGATATTCATTACCCATTAGATACCAGCTCCCCCTCTATTCTTGAACTTTCCTCTCTTCGTAATGCGATGGTTGTTTGGCTGACACGAAAAGCAATTGGATCTCCCAACGGACTTTTTCGGATCACCTCTACAAGCGCTCCATTCACAAATCCTAAATCTAATAATCTTCTTCTCATGACACCCTCTAGATTTATATCAGTTATTTTTATTAAATTTCCTTTTTGACCATTCACAAGTTTGATAATTTTAGGGTTATCCATCTCTCTTTCCCCACCTTCAAAGTTTTTACCTTGTGCAACTTTTCTTTAATTATATGTAAAAATTCTAAAAATGTCTCCTATTTTGTAAAAATAATTATTATTTGTGTGTGGACCCTTATCTAAAAAAAGGAAAAAAAGCCATTTTTATTCATAGGAGTACTCTATATCACTGAATTTTTAACAGGTTATGGTAATCTGAAGTTATTTTTTAAATATTCAGTTTTTTTTAAAAATGTTGATGGGGTGATTAAATTTTTTGTTTTCGGGAACGTTTTTTATTTAAGAACTACAAACAAAACCCCTTATGGTAAAGACTCCATTAGGGGCTTATTTTTGAGAGTGCTTATAAGGAACCAACCGTAAACCTCTGCCATTCTGGCGGCAGGAGTTGTTGATATCTACGTTGTAGGAATCGATCATCAATCAACACGATAGTTCCATGGTCCTCTTCTGAACGAATTAACCTTCCTCCAGCCTGCAGTACCTTGTTCATGCCAGGATACACATAGGCATAGTCATAACCATTTTTGTTTTGTTGATTAAAATGATCTTTAATGAGATTCCGCTCAAAACATAGTTGCGGCAAACCTACACCAATAAGCACTACCCCATTTAAGCGATCACCAATTAAATCAACACCCTCCGAAAAAATTCCTCCAAGGACCGCAAATCCCAGTAATGTTTCCGTTTGATTCGGTTTAAAGGCATCCAAAAAGGCTTCTCTTTCCGTTTCAGTCATCCCAGCTGCTTGAATAATCGTTTTCGTTACTTCATCCTGCTGCTTGAATTGCTCATAAACAGCTAATAAATACTGATAGGATGGGAAAAAGATAAAATAATTCCCAGGCCGCTTTTTTATCAATGATTGAATACCTGCTGCGATCGATTCCTTCGTCTGCTCTCGATCACGGAAACGAGTGGACAATGGATGAATATAAACATCGACCTGATCACTTGAAAATGGTGAAGGAATGGATAGCGCATAATCATCCTTCTGCCCGCCGAGCAGATCTTGATAAAAGTTAATAGGCGAAAGTGTGGCTGAAAAGAATATCTTCGATCGATATCCCTTTCCCATTTGATGAAGAAGCTTAGAAGGATCCATGCAAAAAAGCTTTACAATGAGATCATTTTTCACTTTTTCTACGTAAATGACATAATGTTCATCCAAAAATTCATTGATTTTTAAAAAATTATTGACGATAAAGTACGCCTCCAAAAGAGTTGGTGAAGCTTCTATAGGAAGTGCTTGTTCGCTAATTTCTACAAATTGAACCAGGGAATCAATCAATTCGCCATCCAGATGTTCAAGCGTGAACTCTTGCTTATCTGGATTTTCTTTTTTTAAGGATAGAAACCAGGCATTAAGCTTACTAGCTGCGTCAAACAGGGATTTATTAACACCTTTAAATTCCTTTTTCAATTGTAGAAATACATCTTTGTTTAGGGAGGATGAAAACATCTCCCGGCCGCGGTCGACAAGATTGTGGGCCTCGTCCACCAATAGGGCAGTAGACTTCTTTTGCTCTTCCAACAACCGTTTTAAGGAGACACGCGGGTCAAATACATAATTGTAATCGCAGATGATGCTATCGACGGCATAGGCAAGGTCAAGCGAAAACTCAAAGGGACAAACTGTGTGTTTCTTGGCATAAGTTTCAATTATTTCTCGAGTCATGCCCGTTTCATGAGATAAGATATCAAGTATCGCATCATTGATCCGGTCATAATAACCATTAGCAAATTCACAATAATCCTTTTGACAATTGGTATCTTCCTTAAAGCAAACTTTATCTTTCGCTGTTATCGTAACGGTACTCAAACAAAGACCACAAGAGCGCATTTTCTTAAAAGCATCTTCTGCTGCTGTACGGGTAATCGTTTTAGCCGTAAGATAGAAAACTTTGTCCAAATGCCCTTCTCCAATAGCTTTTACAGATGGAAAAAGTGTCGAGATTGTTTTTCCTATTCCGGTTGGCGCTTTGGCAAACAGATTTTTCTTATCGAAAATCGACTTATAGACCGCCCCAGCTAATTTCCGTTGCCCCTCGCGGTAGGTTTCAAATGGGAAGGTAAGCTCTTTACAGCTCTCATTTCGCTTTTTTCGATGTCTAGAGAGCAGGTTTGCATAAGGGGAATAGTCCTCCATTACATTTTCTAGAAAGACTTCAAGTTCTGTGATGTTGTATCTTTTTTGGAAAAATATCTTCTCAAGTGTATCTACGTGGACATATGTAAGCTGAACCGTGATTTTCTGTAAATCATTGTCCTTCGCATACATTAAGGCATACAGTTTCGCTTGTGCCCAGTGCACGGGATAGCCTCCTTGCTGTATCTGCTCCGAAGCATGCGAAAAAGATTTGATTTCATCGATAATCACCTCTTCATCACGAAATAATAACCCATCACACCTGCCATCTATAGTGAAAGAAAGTTCTCCTGCCTTGACCTCTGTACGGAGGTATACTTCTTTCTGATCGGATTCACCATACGTTTTCTGGATCATTTGATGAATTCTTGTTCCATCTAACATTGTTGATGGTGATCGAAAACGCGAATCGATACTTCCGCTCCTAAAAACATGTTCAACGAGAGTTCTTACTGATATAGAAATAGTATCTGACACTAGAACCACCATCTTACTATAAATAATTATGGGAATATATGTTTGCTTTTATTATATCAGTTTTTCCTCTTCTTTGGATAGTTTCCAACCCATCAATAAAAAAACAGGTAAGGACCAACCAACATCCTTACCTGTTTTTTTGGTGAATCACTATGACCGAATTTGTCCAGTTCCACGGACAATCGCTTTCGTTGTTGTTAACGCTCGGAGGCCCATTGGTCCGCGGGCATGAAGCTTTTGTGTACTAATTCCAATTTCTGCGCCATAACCAAACTGCTCGCCATCGGTAAATCGGGTGGAAGCATTATGATAGAGGACCGCTGCATCCACTGCCTGGAAGAACAAACGAACATGGTCAAGATTTTCACTGATGATGGCCTCGGAATGTTTCGTTCCATACTGATCAATATGATCAACCGCTGCCTTTACATCAGTAACCAATTTTACCGCCAAAACTGGTGCTAAAAATTCATTTTTCCAATCCTCTTCCGTGGCCTGCTTTACAAAGGGATAGGCAGCTGTTAAAACTTCATCTCCACGCAGTTCCACTCCCCGGTCATGAAGCGAATATAATAATTTTTCTGCATATGGCCATTTTTCGTGAATTAGCACGGTTTCCGCTGCATTACAAACGGATGGCCGATGTAATTTTGCATTGATCGCAATATCGATAGCCATGTTTTCTTTAGCAGTTTCATCAATGAAAACATGACAATTGCCTACGCCTGTCTCTAAAACTGGAACTGTTGCATTTTGAACAACTGATTGAATTAACCCTGCTCCGCCGCGAGGAATAAGCACATCGAGGTATTCATTCAATTTAAACATTTCAGCGGCTGTTTCACGGCTCGTGTCCTCTAAAAGTTGAACGGCATCTGCTGGAATAGCCGTTTCAGTGAGTGCCTTCTGCATGACATGAACAAGCGCTTTATTGGAATGGATCGCCGAGGTGCTCCCTCTTAAAAGAACAGCGTTACCAGCTTTTAAGCACAGACTCCCTGCATCAACCGTAACATTAGGACGCGCTTCATAGACCATTCCAATGACCCCAAGCGGAACTCGAATCGTTTCGATTTGTAACCCATTCGGACGGTTCCATGCTTCAATTGATTCGCCAATTGGATCCTTTAAATCTACCAACTGTCTTACTCCATCGACAATCTGTTCAATTCTTTCATTTGTTAAAAGAAGGCGATCCAAAAGCGAATCGGAAAATCCATTTTCTTTTCCTGCTTCTATATCTTTTGCGTTTTCGGCGATTAACCATTCTTTCTCCGTCAATAAATGGTCCGCCATTGTTAACAACGCTGTATTTTTGTCTTCAGTTGACAGCATTCCCAATTGTTTAGATGCCCTTTTCAATTTGCTGGCCTTTTCTAATAATTCACTCATTTATTTTCACTCCTTTGGCATTGTGACCCAATTATCCCGATGAATCACTTCTGCTTTTTTATTAATCGAATAATCTTTTGATTGTTCACTCGGCAAGCCTTTTACTTTTAGTAGATTCTTAGAAGAATAGTAGCTTTGTCCTTTCCCAACAATTCTCCCTTTTTGATTGCGGACCACGACAACATCTAAGGCATTAAACTCTCCAATTACATTGGTCACTCCCACTGGCAGTAGACTTTTACCTTGAAACAATACTGCATTCACTGCCCCATCATCAATTTCGATTACACCACCAACCTGTGAGTGGTAGGCGATCCATTGCTTCCTCATTTGCATTTGTGTTTGGAAGGGCCCTCCAATATAAGTCCCATCCCCTTTACCAGCTAATATATCCACCAATTTTTCCTTTCCCTTACCTGTGCCGACAAAAACACTGACACCGAGGGAAAGAGCTTTTTTTGAAGCTAGTAATTTTGACTTCATTCCGCCTGTTCCTACCGAAGAACCAGCCTCGCCTGCAACTCCTAGGAGGGTTTCAGATATCTCGGGAATAAAATGATATTTTTTAGCTTCTTTTGACGTTTTGGGATTGTCATCATATAAACCATTCACATCCGTTAAGATCATCAGTGCATTGGCATGTAAGAAGCCACTCACAAGAGCAGACAACATATCATTATCGCCGAAAGTCAATTCATCAATTGCCACCGAATCATTTTCATTTATTATTGGTAATACACCTTTTTGAAGCAACTTCTGAATCGTATTAAAGAGGTTATGAAACCGGACCTGGCTATAGAAGTCTTCTCGCGTTAATAAGATTTGGGCAGGTACAATATTAAACTCATTAAACAACTGAATATACTGTTGCATCAGTAGCCCTTGACCAACAGCAGCCGCTGCCTGTTTCCCCGATACCGTTTTGGGACGTGTCGGATAACCAAGTGAGCCAAAACCTGCGGCAACAGCTCCGGATGAAATAAGTAAAACATCATGCCCTTGTTCTTTCAAGAAAGCAAGTGCCTCCACATGGTCATGTATTTTTTCTTCAGAAATTGTCCCTGAGGCATTCGTGAGTGAACTGCTCCCAATTTTTACAACCACCAACTGTTTTTTCATTTCCCTCTAACCCTTCTTTTAAAATAAAAAAACGACTCTTCTGTCCTTATAAAAAGGACGGAAAGTCGTTTCCGCGGTACCACCTTTATTGATGCCATGCACCCACTTTGGACCCGTAACGAGGGTGACGGCTTATGTTTGCATAAGCAGTGTGTGTGTGGGCAGGTTCAACCTTTTTCCGTGAGAAACCTTTCAGCCGGCGGGTTTCACTCTCTAGCACGTTCCCAAGATTTACTAATCCCAAACTATTTTTCGATTTATAATTTCTTTGATTATCCTTAGAAAATGATAAAAAGTCAATAGAATAGTTTAAATTTTTAAAATAAAAAGCTAACCGAAAGTTTTCCGGATAGCTTAAATGTCAGTCTTATTTATTGATTTGTTTATACCACGTAGCTGCGGCCTCGACTTCGCTGTAGCTTAATTGGTGTCCATTATGCTCCCAGTGAAGATGGACTTTGGCATTTGCATTTTCCAACATCTTTTCTAGGTCACCTGATTCCAGAGGCGAACAAATCGGATCATTAGTTCCTGCGCCAATAAAGACATTTACCTCTGATAAATCAGGCAATTCAATCCCTCTTAATGGCACCATTGGATGATGGAGAATGGCTCCTTTTAAGGCATCTTTGTAATGGAACAACAAACTTGCAGCGATATTCGCACCATTGGAATATCCAATTGCGATGATATTCTTACGATCAAATTCATAAGTTTGTGAGGCTTCGTCTAGGAATTCATACAATTCTTTTGTACGAAGAATAAGATCCTCCTCATCAAAAATCCCTTCAGCTAATCTGCGAAAAAAACGCGGCATCCCATTTTCAAGGACATTTCCACGCACGCTTAAAAAAGAAGCATCTTCATCAATTTTCCCTGCAAGTGGAATCAAATCTAACTCTGTTCCTCCGGTTCCATGCAGTAATAAAAATGTTGGCTTCGTGGCGTCTTTCCCTTTTTGAAAAATATGTTTCATCGTATCGGTCCCCTTTCTTAGGTAAAAGTTCCTTACATTATTGTTAGAAACTTGGTCATTCCCTAATCGTAAAAGTTTCTTTAATCTCTTTATTTCAATTATCTCGAATATGAGATAATATTAATACTAAATGAATACCTCGTCAACTTTTTTGATTAATTGTAAAAAAAAGCACCCACTGGATGCTTTTCTTTTGATAACACCTATGTTAGGACGCTTTTCAACAAAATCCCAAAAGTAATTCCAAGAAACATCGAAGTTAGTGTTCCCAATAAAAAATACTCTGCCCAGTCCCGATCATCCATTTGTTTAAAGCGAGCAATCGATTTGGCAGCCACAATAAATCCAATCGCTGGGTAAGCGCTATAAAATGTTAACAATAAGACTAGTAATCTCTCAATATAGCCGATTAATTTCCCTCGTGAAAGATCATGCTTACTGAAAACTGTATAATTGTATTCTTCTGTTAATCCTTTTTTACCCCTCCGGCTAAACTCAGCTTCATTTCGTTCATTTTTAAATGAATATTTCCCCTCAAAGGTCAATAATTGATTGGGCAGGGAACCGAGGAGGATCTTGATCATATGTCCGCTTACAGTTGTTGTTAGAATAACAATAATAATAAAAAACAGAACAGACTCTATGAATCTTAATCCGCCTTTCTGTTGAACAAACCCTTCAATGTTAAACCGAAAGCAGAACACACATACGAAAAGAATCACCCCTAAATGCAGAACCTGATCTAAAACAAAGTAACCGAGCCGCTTCATGTTATCTTCGTTCGTCATTTTCAATTTATCCATCAACATAATCTTGAACCAATCCACAAAGAGATGTGATGCTACAATACCAATTAAAGGGATGAACAAGGATTTAAGGATATTCTCAAAATTAAAGTAGAAAATCCAGAATCCAACTAATACAATGCCCGTAGTTAAAAGATGATGGCTGACATGTTTCCATAAATTACTTCGTTTATCAATCACCATGTCATCTGTTTGTAAATAAAAATCAGCAAGAAAGTGGGCAAGAACTAGACTTAAAAACAACATGGTTTCTCCTCTCTCTAAAGGCTGGGACTTAAGAATGAATGAATGTGTATAGGTTCCTGCAAGTGAGTCCGGATTCTGGTGGTAAGGTTTTCATTTGTTGTTTGTGGATGAATCGCACTGTCAGGATACGCTTTTTCTTGTAATGAATGCAGTATACTAATAATCTTTGAAAAAGTATTTAGGATCTCCTCACTATTTCCCTTTTTAAAATGACTTGATATCGTGGGAGCGGTTTTGCGAAGAATCTTAGCAATCTCCTTTTGCTGTTTTAAAACAAGGAAGAGTGTGCATACCATTTTCTGGATATCCGTTTGACTTTGTATCAACTTCAACTGTAAATATAATAAAGCATTAATAAGTGTTTCAAATTCATTCCTGAACTTATGGTAAGGGAACGACTCCTTTGATTCATTAGGATAGAATTGATCTAATTCGAACTTAAAAAGCATTCTGTTTTTTTCTTGTTTTATTAAATCATTTGCATATCTTGCTTGTTTAACCAATGGATGGATCCATTTTTCAATATCCAGTTCTTTTACTTCCTTGTCAATATCTCCAAAGGCCAAGCCGAAATAAGGCATATGTTCCTTGTATTTCCACACCCTGCTTACAAAAAAGGCAATCGTATACGCAGTTGAATATCCAGGACCAACAAAAATAATTTCATCTCCGGCACGATGCTTGATTTGGATCGGCCCAAGATCCTTTGTCCAATACGTGATCCAGTCCACCACTTCATCCAAATAAACAGTAAGTTCCTCCCCCCTATTTGGGGTGGAAGAATTACTTACATCCAAAATAAAAATCGATATCGGAACATTCATTTATTATCCCCTTCAGCTCCTAGTTAGATTATATAATCTAATTTTAATTAAGTTAGATTATATTGTCAAAGAAAAACCAAATTAGCTCAATTCGTGGAACTACTTCTTGTGAACTATAAGTAAACTATTCCTCCCGCTTCTGAAACTGTCCTATTAAATACTCACACATTCTCTCCGAATGGAGTCTTACTGCTATATAAGGTGGACGGACTCCTTTTGCCGCTTCTAATGGCAAACCAAGCCATAAAACCTGCTCATCAATCAAGATAAATGGAAACGGAAAGCTGTTGCTCCATATCTGATTGGGCTGTAGTTCTTCCCATGATTCTTCCGCCAAAACGGTCAATTTCACGGACTGGCTTCTTTTTTGGAGTTGTTCCTTCCACTGTTCAGAAAGATCCGTTTGCGGCGGCAAACAAAGAATAATTGATCGTTTTGCTGACCCAAGGTCCAGGAATACTTTCTCTAACTTACGTGCATGCATCCATTGCAGCCTAGGATGCTGATTCTTGATCCATTTTCCAATATCCTTCGTCCCGATTGTTTGCTGCATACGACCTTGATGTTCCACAAGCTGCCTTAGTGTTTTACCATTATACACATGTTTTCGAATAAATGATTGATCGCTGACATGTATGAACTTTCCCTTTGTTCTGGTGATGGCCACATTAATCAAACGTTCACTATCCTTACCAGTGAGAAGCATCCCTGCTCGTGTTTGCGGTTCACTGTCCACCGTGTCAAAAATCATGACATCACGTTCACTGCCTTGAAATCTGTGCACGGTCGCAGAAATAATGTCAGCGGTTGAACATTCCTTTTCATATAAGTCAGCAAGCAGTAACTCCATTAAATTAGCTTGCGCGCGGTATGGGGTCACATAACCAATTGAACGAGCCCCAGCCACATAGGACTCATGTATTAACTGAAAGGACAATAATACATGCCATATATTCATGCGTGAATTCGATGCTTTTTCTGTCATGCCATACACCCCTGAGTGACTTGTATCAAGAAGAACAGATGCCATTCCTTGAAAGGGTGAAAGATCTACGATTGGTTTTCTATTTTTTAGAACACTTTCATGATCGCCGACAAGCGAGTGGTAAATATACTGATTCGTGAAGGATGAGATATCCGGATGCATCCTCCGTTGCTCTTTTAATAAAAAAAGGTGGGGATGCAGCATTCCATCGCGAACCCAGTCAACCACACCAGCGCGATGGAAGATATCTTCTTTTAACCACAAGGTGACTAATGGATCCCGAGAGGAGGCAATTGGTGGTAACTGTTTAAAATCACCACAAATGATCACTCGCTTTCCAAGAGTCGCAGCAAAAGCAGCTTGAGGGACATAAGCCATGCTGGCTTCATCCAGGATGACAAGGTCGAATTCTTTTTCATAAATTGCTGCATCACCCGCCGCTTTGGCAAGTGTTGACCCCACGATGTACGCATCCTTAATAAATTCAAGCTCTTTTTGGCGAATTTTTTCAAGAACTCTGGCAATTTTAGTTTCTAGTTCAAGCAATTGATTCGTGTCTCTTTTACTAAAAGAATGAGCGATATCTTGCTTTAAATTCCGTCTTTCCGCTAGTAACAGTTCCTTCTCCTCTGCTAGCTGAGGATCTTCTTTATGAAGGAGTTGACTAGTGGTCACTGCTTCATGATCGGCAAATTGTTCGCCTGTATTGAACCCATAGCGGAGCACATCCCCCTCACGAAAACGGCCTTTCTTTTGAATAAAGGCTGATATCTCATGAATGAGGACATCTACCGCTTGATTACTATGTGATAAAATTAACACTTTCTTTTCCTGGAAATACTTATTTGCGGCTACTCGTGCCAATGTATAGGTTTTCCCTGTTCCAGGAGGACCCCAAACAAATGTAACGGGGTTGTATTTGGAACGTAAAACGAGTTCATGAATATTGCTTTTACTTTTTTCAATTGGATGCTTAGCGGGCATAGAGGGGTCCATCAATCTTTTTACTCGGATTCGTTTTTGCTTATTTTTTTTCATTTCATCCAGCCGTTCAATGAGCTGTTCAAGTAATTCCCATGGATCATGAAAAAGCTGTGCTTCGTGAATTAAATCTCCAAATGATTGTTCCATGGCAAGCATAACTCCCTTCCCTTCAGAAGAAAGTACTCGACCGCTCTGTTTCATACTCCCCCACTCAAGTCGAACCTGAGAACCGATAGGTATACGAATCGAAAAAGCGGTATCGAAGTAGTATGTATAAGAACCCTCCGTGGATAACAGCCTTCCATTTGTAACAAGAAACTTATTGCTGCCATATTTTTTTAAATGGAGGATTTCATTCTGTAACGCTTTTTGCCATTCTTTAATAAAATTTATAACCTTCATTAGAATAATCCCTTCTAGATGCATATCCTTAATAAAAAAGGAAAATTTGTGCTGATTCCAAATATTATACATTAAATAGATATGGAGGGATATTTCTAATGAGTAATTTAGATTTCTTAGAAATAAGCCGGAATTTTAAGAGTTATTATCAAGCCTTACGGGATGCCCATTATTATTTAAGAAATGATCCTGATTTAAGCCAGGAAGAATTACACGCAGTTACAAAGGTATTGAGTAAATTAATTTATGGATTTATTCGGATTAAAGGGGTTTCTTTTCGAGAAATGGACCGCGAGCAATTCAAACAAGAATTTAATCTGTTTCATCAGGATTTTCTAAATGTCATTCAAAACAGCGGAGAAAATAATGTAGAATTCGAGCAATTCGCTGCTCTAATGGATGAAGTTATTGGGATTGCTGTAAAGAGAACCATTGCTCTTGGAAAAATAGAGAAAGTAAAACATCAAGCTTTATTTGAAAACGTTGAAATTGAAGAATTATCCGATGAGATAGAATTAGATGAAATAACGGATGAGCATGAATTGGAATTAAGTAGTGAAGTTGAAAATCATGATGCCGTTGAAGACATACTTGACGATACGATTGAAGAAATTGAAGAAATAGAAGAAATTGAAGAGATAGAAGAAATTGAAGTAATTAATGAAACAGAAGAGACAGTAGCTGAAGTTAAACCAAGAAATACTACTTTGAGAACTTTTAGTACTGATTTCGGGGCTCTAAAAAATGAATTTCAAGATGAAACTATTAATGATGAAGGTAGAACGTTTAGTACTGATGTTGAAACTCTAAATAATGAAGTTGAAGTTGTCTTATTTGAAATTGTAAATGATGAAGAAGATCAACCAGAACCAATTAATGAAGTGATAGGTGCAGAAGCGGTAATTGAGGCAGAGGCAGCCACTGAGACCCCTAAAAAAGTGAAATATAAATATATTGATGCTGCTCCAGTTGTGAATTATTATCAGGAAAATGAAAGTAGTGACAATTTCCGATTTAGACCTCGGAGGAGAAGAAATAGATAACACCCAAAAAAAGACCAATTTGGTCTTTTTTTATTAAAAAAAATCGCCAAAAGGCGATTTTGAATAGTATTAGATTGAAACGTCACCAATGGAGAAGGAGCAATTCAAAACATCAGAAATCTTCGCTAATGTGGAAACCTGAACATCGACTTCGCCTTCTTCTATCGCAGCAATCGTTCCGGCAGATAATCCTGAAAGCAAAGCTAATTTTTCTATCTCAATTTCACGATTTAATCTCATTTTCTTAAGTTGATGTCCAATATGGTTCATAGTAAGCCTCCTCATTATGTAAGCGATTTCATTTTGCTGATTTTATTATATTAAACTACTTAAATATTTTCAACACTTTTAATAGTAGAAGAAGAAAGAAATCTGAGTATTCCAAGTAACAATAATAGCAACTTAAAATACTCAAATTTCAACATAGCCACTGGAATAATAGCCTATTAATAACCGGTACCTTGACCGCCTGTAATAATCGCAATACTGGAACTTGCACCAATTCTTGTTGCGCCGGCTTGGATTAGCTTTCTTGCAGTATCTAAATCTCTCACACAGGCCGAAGCTTTAACACCCATTTCTGGACCGACCGCTTCACGCATAAGTTTAATGTCTTCAGCAGTAGCACAACCAGGGCCAAATCCAGTCGACGTTTTCACAAAAGCAGCTCCAGCCATTTTTGCGAGAATACAAGCTTTTTTCTTTTCTTCGATTTCAAGAAGGCCTGTTTCAATAATGACTTTTACTGGTGCATGACCATTCGCCGCTAATACAACACCTTCAATGTCTTTTTTCACTGTCTCAAAGTCCCCAGATTTTAGAGCACCAATATTTATAACCATGTCAATTTCAGTAGCGCCATTTGCAATCGCGTCACGCGTTTCTGCACACTTAACAAAAGTGCTCGTTGCTCCAAGTGGAAAACCAACAACGGTGGTTATTCCTACACCAGAACCTTTTAATTCGTGGGCTGCGGTTGCCACCCAGTAAGGATTCACACAAACAGTGGCAAATTTATGTTCTTTAGCTTCTTCACAAAGCTTCACAATTTGGTCTTTGGATGCTTCCGGCTTTAAAAGTGTGTGGTCAATCATCCGAGCCACAGATGGCCCAGTAATAATCGATGATGCTGTTCCTTCTTTATATGTCACATTTCCAGAAGTTGAAGGCTTCACTTCCTTCAACGCTTCTTTATTCGTTAATTGCTGCATAATTTGATTCGTAATTTGTTCTACTAAAGCTTCAATTTGCATCGTGCTCACCCCACATTATTATAATCGATCAACAATTCCGGCAATGACAGCATCAAAAGAACCATTAGGGTCTTCTAAAATGTCTCTTGCCGATCCACCTTCTTCTAGAATCAAGACATAATCGCCAACCCCTGCTGAAAAACGATCGAAGGCAATCATGGCATCCCCACATTCCTTACCTGATGCGTCCACAGGGATAACTACCATGAGCTTTTTATTTTGATGACTTGGTGTTTTAATCGTTGATACGACATTTCCAACCACTTTTGCTAGTTTCATTATTTTGCAACAGGAAGAATTTTCTCGATGTCTGAATGTGGTCTTGGAATCACGTGAACAGATAAGAATTCGCCAACACGCTGTGCTGCATCCGCACCTGCTTCAGTTGCTGCCTTAACCGCACCAACGTCGCCGCGAACCATCACACACACTAATCCTCCGCCTACATTTACTTTACCTAGTAAAGTCACATTTGCTGCTTTTGTCATGGCGTCTGCTGCTTCAATTGCTCCTACTAAACCTTTAGTTTCGATCATTCCTAATGCGTTGCTCATTTATATTTCCTCCATTCGATTAGTCACATTATAGTAGTCGATAATTCCTAAGATTCCAGCATCTGATGGAACCAACTCTTTATTAAGCGGTAAGGATGATTCCCTGCTTTTTGCTAAGTAAACAAGATCTCCTTCTCCTGATTGTCCAATCGTATCTATAGCCACAAGTGGTTTACCTTTATCCTTCAATTGCTGATCTACTGGTTGGACAATCAGGAGCTTTAAACCTATTAAATTCTCATTTTTATGTGTACAGACCATATTTCCTATCACTTTGGCTACAAACATTTTTCAAACCTGCCTTTTTTCTATATAACTCTGAGTTAAACACTCCTATTTTTCTCTCTAAACTGTATATCAGCGAATCTCAGATTTAGTACTAATTCCGCCCCAGAAAACGACTTTCGATTTCCATAATCTTCGTCACACGACGATCATGACGGCCGCCGGCAAACTCCGTTTCCAACCATGTCTTTACTAATTGTTTGGCAAGGCCTTCACCAATAAATTGACCGCCGATTGATAAAACGTTCGCATTATTATGCTCCTTACTGTTAATCACAGAAGATAAGTCCCAGCAAACTGCACCGCGGACACCAGGTATTTTATTCAATACCATTCCGCTTCCAATGCCTACACCATCAATCATAATACCAACATAGTTATCATTCGTTGCTACCGTCTCGCCAACAAGAAAAGCGATATCTGGATAATCAACAGATTCATTTGCTTTACAGCCATAATCTAAATATTCGTAACCTAATTCAGTTAAATAGGCCTTTAACTTTTCTTTTAGTTCGTATCCACCATGGTCGCAGCCGATCGCAACTTTTTTCATGAATTTTGTTCTCCTTTGGCAAATGCATTGATAATCACATCAAAAACATGAGCGTTTAAGCTCGCGCCGCCAACCAATACACCATCAATATCTGGCATCGCACTGTATTCTGCAGCGTTCCTCTCATTCGCAGACCCGCCATATAAAATCGAAATACCCTCCGCTTTTTGACCCATTAATTGTCTTAAAATAGAACGAATGTACGCGTGTGTTTCTTGAGCCAGTTCAGCTGTTGCTGATTGCCCTGTTCCAATCGCCCAGACAGGTTCATAAGCAAGAATAAAATGGGCTGTATCAATATCCTTCAACGCACCGATAATTTGCTTGGATAAAACCTGTTCTGTTTGCATAGCACTCTTTTGACCTAACGTTTCTCCGATACAGATGATTGGAGTAAGACCAGACTTGAGCGCTTGCTGAACCTTTTTGTTCACTAACTCGTCATCTTCAAAAGAATATTGTCTTCTTTCTGAGTGGCCAATAATGACATATTCGGAGCCCACATCCGTCAGCATACTGCCTGATGTTTCCCCAGTATAAGCCCCTTTGTCGGCCCAGTGAACATTTTGACCGCCCAATCCTATCGGTTTTCCAGATTGTTTGATAAATAATTGAGTCGGATATAGAAGTTGGGTTGGTGGACAGATAACCACTGACACATCATGACTGCTGTTTATTTTTTGAAAAAATTCAGCGGTCTCATTAAGGTCTTTGTTCATTTTCCAATTAGCAATCACATAAGTTTGCCGATCACATTGGAGCTCTAAGCCGCCTAGATTTTGACCAATAACATCTCTGACAAGATTTTTAATATAGCTTTCAATGGATTGTTCCATTTCCATTCACCTTATTCTGATTTAGGTAAAATACCTTCTACATCACCGTTAGGACGTGGTATTACGTGTACTGATAGAAGATTCCCTACGCGTTGGGCAGCTTCTGCACCAGCTTCAGTGGCGGCTTTTACTGCACCTACATCTCCACGGACCATAACAGTCACGATTCCTGCGCCCACTAATTCTCTGCCTACCAAGGTAACGTTTGCAGCTTTAACCATCGCATCTGCTGCTTCAATCGCACCTACTAAACCTTTTGTTTCAATCATACCTAAAGCTTCTTGACCCATTTTAACTCCTCCTCTAGTAATCTCTAATTTTGATTTTTCTTGATTTTTCAGTTGCTCTTCTTGTGAAGTGACTGTTTTATCTTCTTTTGCTTTCGCCATATCCTAACACCTCACTATATGATTCTTAATCCATCTACTAAAACGCAGCGGCGCTGGCGAGTAAATGTTTTTGCACTGGTTAATCCTTCACCTGTTGGTCCGGCAATGGTTAGTGTGGTAAAGCCTTCACTTTCAAAGCCCAAGCCCGAAACTGATGGCCCATTTTTCACAAAAATCGTTGCTTGAATTTCTTGTGCCATCTTAGTTAGATTCGTAATATTTTGCGAATGCATTATTGCTGTGTGCCGGTTGCCTTTCTCTGCAATAACAGCCAGTTCGATCGCTCGATCCACATCGGTCACTCTGACAATCGGTAAGATTGGCATTAACATTTCTGTCATTACCAATGGGTGATCCTTAGTGGTTTCAGCGATTATTAACTTAACATTTGGGCTTGCCTGAATGCCCGCTGCATGTAAAATCACCGCTGCGTCTTTACCAATGAAGTCTCTGTTTGGATAAAACTTATCATTCTTCTTTACAAGTACTTTCTCAAGCAGTTTTTCAAATTGAAACCCTCTAAGTTCAATTGCTCCGTTTTTGACCATTTCTGCTTTTAGGGAATTAGCTGCCTTATCAACAACGAACACTTCTTTCTCTGCGGTGCATAATACGTTGTTATCAAAGCTGGCACCTTTCACAATATCAACAGCGGCCTTGGAGATAATAGCAGTCTCATCAACAACTACAGGTGGATTTCCTGGTCCAGCGGCAATGACTTTTTTACCAAGTGCCATCGCTGCTTTTACAACGGGTCCTCCTCCAGTTACCACGAGCGCGTTCACCTGCGGATGATTCATGACTTGAGCTGAAGTTTCAAGATTAGGAGCTGCCACAGATGTGAGCGTATTTTCAGGTCCACCTGCTGCGATAATTGCTTGGTTTAATAGCTGAAGTGTTTGAATGGAAACACGTTTCGCACTAGGATGCGGGTTATAAACCACTGTATTTCCAGCAGCTATTAACGAAATGGAATTATTGATAACTGTCGCTGCTGGATTGGTTGAAGGTGTGATGGATCCAAATACGCCAATTGGTGCATACTCAACAAGTGTCAACCCATCATCACCCGAAAAAGCTGTGCTAACTAAATCTTCAATTCCAGGTGTTTTATTCGTCGCCAGGAGAATTTTCGCAACTTTATCTTCCACTCTGCCTAAACCTGTTTCCTCAACAGCAAGCTTTGCTAACTCTTCGGCATGCTCCCGGCTCACGGCTCGCATATTCTCAATCATTTTTTCTCTGATGGAAATGGGCAGTTTGCGAAGCTTTTCCCAGGCCAGTCTAGCTGCAGCCGCTGCTTCATCAACCGTTGAAAACACGCCATTGCCTAACTTGACATCATTTTGTGATGTGACAGTTTCAGCGGGGAATGTTGATGAATTCTGCCCTAGTTGACTGAGGACCTGTTCGACCATTTTTTTGATATCGGTTTCATTTAATTGCAAGGTTAGTTACCTCCTTTATTAAAGGTTAAGGCCCCTTGAATTTCAATTTGATCAACAATACCGACGATTGCTGCATCAACAGGGACACCGTTTGTTATCTCTGTTTGTCTTGCCGAACTTCCGCTGACAAGTAAGACGACTTCTCCCACACCAGAGCCAACGGTATCAATGGCAACAAGCGGTTTTCCATCTTCTTCAATGCTCTTCAAATCAAGCGGCTGAACGATCATTAGTTTTTTTCCTTTTAATTTTTCCGCTTTTGTAGTTGATACAATGGAACCAACCACTTTACAAATGATCATAATGTCCCTCCTTTCGAGGAATCAATCGGCTTAAATTGAATCTTTAATTCCTTAGCCAGATCTATTGCTGAAGGTGTGACCCGGCTTTTTTGCGGAATCTCAATTTCCTTGAGTCCCTCCTGAAAAGCTCTTTCTACATGTTTTGCTAGAACGAGAGATTGCTTATCAAGGTAGGCTGCATATTGCTCGTCAACTGTATTAACCAATTTACTGAGCGGTACCCACTTGACCTGATCCATTTGGATTCTCCTTATGTAGGACTGTATCCGTTCCTGGACAGTTTGCGGGGCATGGATTTGTTGGTACACATTTGGTTCCACACCATTATTGGCGATGACAATCGGTTTACCTTTTAATTGATATTGGATAGCCACCCACGCTGCTGTCTCGTCATCCACCGTTAAGGCTAGTTTTGAAAGCAATCCGTACGATGCTTGAGGAATTACGAGAACGGAAGATTGATCAATCAGTGTTCCCAAATCCTCATCTGACATCTCCTCTAACAGCACACAAGAAAGCCCTTTCATTTTTTCTTGTAAAGGAAGCCATTCCTTTGTAATTAGCCACGTTACGTTATATGTATCTACCAGCTGGGTAACCGCTTCCAAAACAGTTATTGGATCGGAAGAATGATAACCTAATAGGATTGTAATTGGAGTATCCTTTTTAGGGTCCATTTTCTCTTTTAAGTAGGCTTCCACTACCTGCTGGACAAGCAGTTTAACCTGCGTTTTAACATCCACCAGCATTACTCCCCACCCACTTGTTTCGGAGTTTGGATGGAAATAATCTCACCCATTTGTCCATTTTTGATTCCAGCTGCATTGGCTTCATCCAGGTCAATATGCATTTCAAGCTTGAATTTAGGAGAAGTGCGAATTAAAACATTTGAAAAAATGATCCCGCGGACTCCATCCACTTTTACTTGAACAAGGTCCCCATCCTGAACGCCAAATGTTTCAGCATCACTCGTGTGCATATGAATGTGGCGAGCGGCAGAGATCAAGCCTTCACGAATGGTAATTTGCCCCCGTGGTCCTTGTATGGTAATTGATTCTGATCCGTTAATATCCCCAGAATTACGAATCGGCGGCTTGACTCCCAAGGTAAATCCATCAAATAATGATACTTCTACCTGTGTAATCCCCCTAGCAGGTCCGAGGACACGAACACTATGTATTCTCCCTTTCGGACCGATAAGGGTGACCGTTTCCTTTGCTGCAAATTGGCTGGGCTGTGACAAATCTTTTAACTTCGTTAATTGGTAGCCGTGTCCAAACAAACGCTCAACATGTTCAGGGGATAAATGGATATGCCGGTTAGATGCTGCAATGGGAACTGTCTTAGATTTCATAAGGGAGTTTTTGACAACCTCTTTGACGATCTCCCTAATTTTTTCTTTATTCATTTAGGTGCTCACCCCCAAAATCGAGTAATGCCCTGGCAGTATACTCATCGGTAATGAGGACATTGGCATGACGACCTTTTAACGCCCCATAGATGCCTTCGACTTTTTTGTTACCGCCTGCAATGAGGATACCATATTCTTTTTCCGCTAAATGTGAGAGTTCGATACCAATGGTTCGATCGTTCAATGTTTGATGACTAATATGGCCATTGATATCAATAAATCGAGAACAGATGTCACCGACAGTATAATTTTCCCTTAGTATTTCAATGTCACTGTCTAAAAAATATCCCGCATGCATAAGTGTTGATTGTTCACCAGGATCCCCAACAGTAAAAATGGCAATATTGGCTTGTTTGCCTAATTCCAATATTCTTTTAACATGTCGGTCTGCTATGATTGCCTGTTTGACCACAATGTGGTCTACGACGGCAGGTACCTGCAGAAAATGTGGAATTGTCTGAAATGCATGAGCAAGACCATTAACGATTTCTGATGCATAGGTATTGGATTCTGAGTAACTCACCCCACCATTTAGCTGGACAATTGTTACATCCTTTACATTCTTAGGTTGAATTTGTTTCACTAGTTGATATAAAGTTGTCCCCCAGGTAATCCCAATTGTATCGCCGCTTTGGACAATCTTATATAAATAATCTGCGGAAACCTCCCCCAGTTTCACTTTGATCAGTTCATCCTTAAATTCGGGAATCGATGCGACAATGCAATCCTTTAATTGAAACTTTTCCTTGATCTGCATAGCCAATTCCTGAACGTCTTCAGCGGGATCGCATATTTTTATATGGACTACTCCTTCTTCAACAGCTTGAACTAGAAGCCTAGATACGGTGGGGCGGGAAATACCCAACTTTTTCGCAATTTCCTGTTGGCTGTAGTCTAATTGATAATACATCCTAGCCACTTCCACCAGGCGTGAAATCCTTTCATCCGCCATCTTTTATTCACCTAATTTTCAATGTTATTAAACTCATTTTTCACAAAAAGTAAACGGTTACAACGTTTTGTAAAAAAGAAATTAACATTTGTTCAATCTGAATATCTAAGTTATGAAATTATGTAAAATCAAATTGAACATTTGTTAATTTAATTATAACCGACGTAAATCATCTGTCAATCATTCTATCAAAAGATTTCGACATTTAATTACTAGATTCTTTATATCCTTAGATACTTTTTAACCTATTACATTTCTCCTCATGAAAAAAAGAACCCATGTATGTACACAATTGTATATACATGGGTTCTCATTTTTTTAGTTAACGTGTCTTCTGGAGGGATTCGGTAAGTGTTTTCACAAGGAAAGTTAGATCCACCTGTTTGATTGTTAATGGCGGGGCAAGTGTTAACACATTATTGTATCCAGCTACGGTTGCGCCGTTCTTTCCAATGATAATCCCTTCCTGCTTACAGTTGGCAATGACTTTATTGACAAGGTCATTAGAAAGTGGTTCCTTGGTCCGCTTATCCTTCACTAGTTCAATTCCAATTAACAGCCCTTTTCCACGAATGTCCCCTACATATGGATGATCTTGTAAAAGATTCCTTAAATCGTTTAATAGCTGAGCCCCTAAATCTCGAGAACGATCAAATAATTTTTCAGTTTCCATAATCTCGAGATTTTTTAAAGCGAGCGCACATGCCGCTGGATTCCCCCCAAATGTATTGACGTGACGGAAGTAATCATATTCTTCTGTACCTTTAAATGCTTCGTATATGTCTTTGCGGACCGCTGTTGCAGAAAGAGGCAAATAGGCACTTGTGATCCCTTTTGCCATTGTGATGATATCGGGTTTCACGCCATAGTTCATATACCCGAAAGGCTTACCTGTACGGCCAAACCCGCAAATAACCTCATCAACTATGAGCAGCGCCCCGTGTTTTTCACATACTTCTTTTGCGGCTTTCATATAGCCATCCGGCGGAATGAGGACACCTCCGCCCGTAATAATCGGTTCCATAATCATTGCGGCTATCGTTTCACTTAACTCCCATGTCATCGTCCGATCGATTTCTTTTACCGAGGATAGTTCATTTGGATCGTTGACATTTATATCATCCCGGTAGGAATCAGGTGGTGAGACATGGATAAATCCTGGTGCAAGCGGTTCGTACTTGTACTTTCGCTGTGCCTGGCCGGTCGCTGCGAGTGCCCCCATCGAATTTCCATGATAAGCACGATAGCGGGAAACGATTTTGTAACGGCTTTGTTCACCCTTTTGCTGGTGGTACTGCCTTACGATTTTAAAGGCCGCTTCATTTGCCTCAGAACCGCTGTTAGAGAAAAAGATAACATACTCATCGCCTAACATTTGGTTCAACTTTTCAGCGAGTTTTATGGCTGGAACATGGCTTTGTGAAAGTGGAAAATAGGCCATTTCCTTCAGCTGTTCATAGGCTGCCTCAGCTAATTCGGTCCTTCCATAACCAATATTCACACACCAAAGGCCGGCCATCGCATCTAAATACCGTTTTCCATCAGCATCAGTTACCCATGAGCCCTCTGCCTTTGCTGCAACCAATGTGGCTTTTGGATTATAAGGTTTCATGGAGTGCCAGACATACTTTTCATCCTGTTCCAACAAAGTTTCTTGTGAACGACTCGTTTGAACCATCTTTTTCCCTCCATTACTTGTACTTTTTAATTCTTTAAAACAGACGTATCTCATTTTGATGCATTCATATATATAGATAAACCTCCTAATTTTTATCTCTTTTTATAAAATTTTCTAATAATATAAACCTTCTAAACTCATTTTCTCGTATCCAAAGCATACATTCATTAGACACAATGTGAAATGAGGCAGAGTATTTCTTTGACGATATGAGCAACTATCAGCCATTATTCCAATATTTGATATTTAGGATAATTTATACTGGATGGGGAAGATGCTAAATAGTCTTGTACCAGCAGCATAAATTCAATGGCAACTCGTTTTTCATGTTCCATAAAGTCTTCACCGAGAATGCTTTCAAGCTTTTGCAAGCGATGATAAAGTGTCTGCCTGACTATAAAAAGCTTGCTCGCCGCCTCCTGTTTTGAGCCATTGCACTCTAAATATACCTTTAATGTCTCTAACAACTTGCCATTATATTTCTGATCATAATGAATCACTGGCTGTAAATACTCTGCAGCAAACTCTTGTAGATTGATATGTTTACTCGTTTGCGAGATCAACCGATATAAATGCAAATCTTCATAAAAATAATAGTCAGCTTTATTAGACATCTTTTGCTGAATTCGCTGAGTTTCTTTTGCAGTTTGATAACTTTTATGTATTTCATTTAAATTTCCGATAAAACTTCCAGCGGCAATCATTATTTTCACTGAACATTGTTTTCTAATAAACTCTGATTCAAGTATGGATTCGATTGCTGTTTTCATTCGTTCCTTTACATTCTTCTTGGTCCGGTTGTTTACCAGTATGAACGTTATTTCATTTCTTTTTTCAACAGAAAACACCGTGAAACCATTTTGTTCCAGGACCGAACGAAATAATAGTTTTAAATACGTTACATCTTGAGTAATTTTCTCTTTAAGGGGAATAAGCCTAGTAATTAAGACTACAGCTTCATTGGTTTTTGTTTTGACCCGATTTTGCGCAAAATATTCACTAATGCTTTCGGGGGAATGTTCACCTTCAAGCCAGCCATACAACCACTCAAACTCCTCGACACGCTTTTTTTCTTCAACATACATATCTCGTAATAAATGCTGTGCCAGCGCTGTAGCAGTCCGATCTAAAATCAATACATCGTATTCAGTGATTGGTAGATTTTTAGAATAAATAAATAACTCCGCACATTCTTGCCCAAATAAGAAAATAGGTTGGGAGGCAATGTTATCACATGGGTCTGTTTTATATGTCTTGAGCTGGTGAATGACTGTTTTTTGTTCGAGTAGATTGATGTCTGGAATAAATTCATAATCCTCATTTTTCAAACGAAAAATAACTTGTAAATCCAGAGAAGAATACAAACATTTTAGTATATCTTCATAACTTTCAATCGTTAACAGTCGTTTATTTAGGCTTTGGGAGTAATTTTCCAAATCAGATATCTTTTGGTATTGCTGATTAATAATCAGCGAGTGAATATCTTGAGTGATTTGTACAAACGGAACTTCCTTTGAAAAAACGATGATGGGGAAATTATGCTCATTAGCAACTTGTATGACCTCCGCAGGAATCTCTGTGATGTAAGTTCCCATTTCAATACATAATCCTGCAGCTTGGTTATCAAGAAACTCTTTTACCATCGAAACAAATAAGTTCGTATTCTCCCTCCAAGCAATCCCTGTTGAAAGAATAAGTTCATTTCCATTAAGAAGATTACGAATACTCGTGGCCTCGACAACATGAACCCATTTGACAAATCGTTTAATACCTTTTTCTCCCGCAATAACGTGGGATTGTTCAAAGTTCTTTCGCTTTAAGATATCTGCCACTGTTAAATGGAAATGGTCTTTAATCATTTGGTTCTCCTTAGAAAATATCATCAAAAATATTGGTTTAAAAAGGATTGGCCTTGCAACCAATCCTTTCATTTATTTCTAATGAATGATAGGGAAGTATACCTTTATTTCTCTAGGCATGGACTAGCTGGTGTGGTTTTGCTTTAATAATAGACTAGTAAAATACTTACGGGCATTTGCTGTTCCAATCTTAAGTATTTCGGTTATATTTCCGTTTGGGTGGACAAATTCAACGGTGGCCCCGTTTAGATGTTCATTTACACCACTGATCTGATACCCCTTTTGGATAAGAAAATCAATTTTATCTCTTTCATCTAAAAATTGCTGATAATCTGACATCCAAGCTCCCCCTATTAGATTGATAGTGTTTCGCTTTGGTTGACAAGTGCATTTTTATTATATTTGGCTCGCTTCAAATATTGGCCCGAACCTGGTTTACCTACAAACTGCTTGTCACGGACAACAAATTCCCCACGGGACAATACGGAAACTGGTTCACCAGTGATCTTCATTCCTTCGAATGCGTTATAATCCACAGCCATATGGTGGGTTTCAGCCGAAATTACTCGTTCGATATTCGGATCAAAAATCACAAGGTCTGCATCTGCCCCAACGGCGATTGTCCCTTTTTTCGGGAATAAACCAAATAGCTTCGCACTTCTAGTGGAAGTAATATCGACAAATTGATTTAGACTAATCCGTCCTTTTTTCACTCCCTCAGAGAATAAAACCGACAAACGATCCTCAATAATCGGGCCTCCATTCGGAATTTTAGTAAAATCATCTCTTCCTAAATCTTTCTGCCCTTTAAAATCAAAGGAGCACTGATCGGAGCCGAGAGTTTGCAGTTGACCGCTCTTCAAAGCATTCCATAAAACATCTTGATTCCACTTTTCTCGAAGCGGCGGAGACCAAACATATTTTGCTCCTTCGAAATTCGGTTTCTCTAAGTAGCTTTGATCAAGGACTAAATATTGCGGGCACGTTTCCCCCCAAACATCAAACCCTTTGCTGCGTGCTTTAGCAATTTGTTCTACTGCATCCGCACAGGAGACATGGACCACATATAGCTGTGAGTTAGCAAGCCCCGTGAAATTTGCGGCACGTCCAGTCGCTTCCCCCTCTAATTCTGGAGGTCTTGTTAAAGCATGGTAAATTGGCGCAGTATTCCCTTCATCAAGGGCTTTCTTGGTTAAGTAATCAATGACATCTCCGTTTTCTGCATGGACCATCACCAAGGCACCGTGTTCTTTTGCGGAAATAAGTGTTTTAAACAAGGTTTCATCATCTGCTTGGAATACATTTTTGTATGCCATAAATACCTTAAAGGAAGTAATACCTTCTTCATTAATTACCTGTGGAAGTTCACCCAGGACATCTTCATTGATTTCTGAAATCATTAAATGGAACCCATAATCAATGACAGCTTTCTCTTTCGATTTATCATGCCAGGTTTGAATAGAATTTTTCAGGGGCTCACCCTTGTTGGTTAAGCAAAAATCAATAACCGTTGTCGTACCCCCGAAGGCAGCTGCAATCGTGCCTGACTCAAAATCATCCTTTGTTACCGTTCCGCCAAAAGGCATGTCGAGGTGAGTGTGTGGATCAATCCCGCCCGGAAAAACAAAACAGCCCTTTGCGTCAATAACTTCCGCACCGATCGCTGATAAATTCGAGCCGATTTGGGTGATCTTGCCGTCCTCGATTAATATTTCTCCTTGATATGTGTCAGCAGCGGTAACAATCGTGCCATTTTTGATTATTTTTTTCATCGATAATTCCCTCCGTATCATTTATTTGATAATATCTGCTTTAAATTGGGCTACGCCGCTTAAGGCAGCTTGACGTTCATTCCAAGTCATTGGTGCTAATTCCCTCGTGGCCTCCACCATGTCAATGGCTCCATCAACTGGACAAACAATCGAGCATAAATTACAGCCGACGCAATCTTCTTCACGCACCTTGAGGTAACTCTTTCCATTTTCGTCTGTCAGCATATCGATACATTGGTGCGAAGTATCTTCACAGGCAATGTGGCATTTATTGCAATTAATACAAACATCCTTATTGATTTGAGCAACGATATTGTAGTTTAAATCCAAATTGCCCCAATCAGAGAATCTAGGAACGGATTTCCCAATGATATCAGAAACCGAAGCAATCCCTTTGCTATCGAGGTAATGGCTAAGACCTTCAATCATGTCCTCGACAATGCGGAAACCATGGTGCATAGCGGCTGTACAAACTTGTACACCAGTTGCACCCATCAACATAAACTCAACGGCATCCTTCCAGTTAGAAATCCCCCCAATCCCTGAAATTGGAACGTTAATTCGTGGATGTCTTGCACATTCTGCCACCATATTCAAAGCAATTGGCTTTACTGCAGGTCCACAATAACCGCCGTGTGCTCCTTTTCCGGCAACATGGGGAATGGTATTCCATGAATCAAGGTCGACCCCCATCAAGCTATTAATCGTATTAATCATAGAAATCGCATCAGCACCACCATTACAAGCCGCTTCGGCCGTCGCTGTTATATCGGTAATATTTGGCGTTAATTTTACAATAACAGGTGTCTTAGCTACTTCCTTCGCCCAATAGGTTTGCCTTTCAACTAAGGCTGGTACCTGACCGGAAGCAGAACCCATGCCACGCTCAGCCATCCCGTGTGGACATCCGAAATTTAACTCAAGCCCATCTACCCCGACATCCTCAACACGTTTAACAATCTCATGCCACTTTTCTTGCTTCGGTTCCACCATGAGTGAGGCAATAATGGCATGGTTTGGAAATCTCTTTTTCGTTTCATAGATTTCTTTTAAATTAACATCTAATGGTCTGTCAGTTATTAGTTCAATATTATTAAAGCCTGCCACTCTTTGTCCGTTAAAACTTACAGCAGCAAACCTTGAAGATACATTCAGAATAGGATCACCCAGCGTTTTCCAAACTGCCCCACCCCACCCTGCTTCAAAGGCTCTCTGTACTTGATAGCCAGAGTTGGTCGGCGGTGCTGACGCAAGCCAGAACGGGTTCGGAGATTTAATCCCTGCAAGATTAGTACGTAAATCAGCCATTTATTTTTCTCCTCTCTATTTTCATTTGAGATATTAGTTTGACATCCCTACGAAGGAAAATTGCTTATGAATCGCATAAGCAACATCTTTACCTTGTTGTGCAGCCGTAACAACCATGGCGTCACCATTGCCTTTTCCAAACACAACATCTCCGCAGGCAAATACTTTAGGGTTGGAAGTTTGTAAGGTTTCAGAGTCGACCTTGACTACCCCGCCATTATGCTCGATGCCGAACTCTTCAATCAGTTTGAGGTGTCTGGTCTGACCAATTGCTTTCACCACAGCATCGACCGGCAGGACATGCTCTGACCCCTCAATGGCTGTTGGACGTCGTCGACCATCTTTTTCAGGTTCGCCAAGTTCCATTTTGATACACTCAATGCCAGTCACCCTACCAGTTTCATCACCAATAATCTTTTTTGGAGCCGTCAACCAGCGGAATTCCACACCGTCCTGTTTGGCAAATTCATATTCAAAGTCGTAAGCGGTCATTTCTTCTTCCGTTCTTCGATATAAGATTTTGACGTTTTCTGCCCCTAATCGGACAGAACAAGTTGCCCCATCTATCGCGGTATTTCCGGCCCCAATGACAACAATGCGTTTTCCAACAAAATCTTCAGATAACTGACCGCTTTTGGTTGCTTTGACAAATTCAATCGCATCATATACACCCTCTAGGTTTTCACCTTCCACGCCAAGGTTTGGTACATGAGCCATACCTACTGCCAGGATAATATAATCAAAATTTTCCGTGATCTCTTCTACAGAAATATCCTTACCGACCAACGTGTTAGTTCTAATATCGACATTCAATTTCTCAACCTGTTCAACTTCCCAGAAGGAAATTCTTTGCGGTAATCGGAAAGATACAATTCCGTACGTATTTAAACCGCCCGCTTTCTCAGAACCTTCGAAAATTGTAACCTCGTATCCTAGCCTTGCCAGTTCTCTAGCTGCGGATAGTCCCGCTGGCCCCCCGCCGATGACAGCCACTGTCCTACCATTGGCCTGACCTGGTTGAAAAAGTGTTTGATTATTTACCATTGCCCAATCAGTAGCATATCTTTGTAAATTACCAATCATAATTGGTTTAGTAGAGTGATTCAGCACGCAAGCACCTTCACATAATTCTTCAGTAGGACATACTCGCGAACAACTTGCACCAACAGGATTGGATGACATGATTGTTTTGGCAGATCCTAATAAGTTTCCTGAAGCAATTTTTTTAATAAAAGTAGGAATATCAATACCTGTTGGACAGGCTTTAATACACGGAGCATCGTAACAATAGAGGCAGCGATTGGATTCTTCCACAGCCTCACGGTTTGTAAGCCCACTTTCCACTTCTAGAAAGTTTTTTTCAAGATTAGATAAGGAAATACGCTGCATTTTATCATTCGCCATAAAGAAACCTCCTTCATTTATATACCGATTTTTAAAACTTTTTGAAGGCAGAAAGTTGTCCTGTTTTTTTACTGAGATTAGAATGTAAGCGCTTTATAAATATGATACTACCAAAAAGGGACCAACTCCTTTTGTTCATATATGTATTTTGCAGAAAATTCTGCATCCTAATTTAATTTTACAGACTGTAAATAGGCATTTCACCTGACAATCTGTAAAAGAATGCATGCAATATATTAACCATTATGTAAAAAAGTAAGATGTCTCCTAAGAATGTAGAATCAGAGAGGGTACATTGATGTATGTAAGCATTAAAAGGAATATTGGATAAAGTTTTCATAGAGGGCAGGATTTTTTTGTATTCTTTTCTGATACTTTTTCAATTTAACATAATGATATCAAAAAAAATGTAATATTATATCGAATTGTCAATTTTTCTTACATACTTTATTTGGTGGCCTTGTAGAGTTTGATTACCTGAATTTTACATGTTTAATAGGACTTCCTCTCTCTTATAAAAACAAAATCTTTGATAAAGTATGAGTAAAAACTTCTCGACATTTTCTACTACTTAGGAATTCCGGTCTTTTAAAAAAAAAGTACCCACCTTAAAGGAGGTACACTTAAATCAGATTAATTCAAAAAATATTTAGCTAACTCGACCACCATAGCTCCCATTCTTTCCTTCTCAGGGACCACAATTCTTTCGATTCCCTCATCTTTTAAAGCTGCTTCGGTTACTTTCCCAACCGCACCAGCAACTACCTTTTTATTGAAAGCGGTCACGATATCTGCATAGATATTATGTTCTCTCGAGTATTCAAAAAGCGAGTGGACCTGGGTAGCTGTGGTAAAGCAAACCGCGTCACACTTATTGAACTGCAGTTCATGTATTAACCGAACTACTACCTCTTTATCTGGTGCAATATGCTGATATGGAAGAATTTTTTCTACAGTTGCCCCACGCTCTTCTAAAAATTTTGTTAACGCAGGTGCTGTTTCACCATGGAGTTGAACCATAACTCTTGTTCCCGAGAAATCAACGGATTCGAGTGCTAGTGCTAATCCTTTTGTTGTTCCATCCACATCGACCACAAGTGGTTTTAGATCATATTTTTTCAGTGCAGACAGTGTTTTGTATCCTCTCGAGGCGATCTTGGCCTCACGGATATTCTTTAAAAATAAATCACTTAATCCAAGTTTTGCAGCTAAATCCACAAGTGTTTCAAAGCCAATTCCAGTGGTGAAAATCACCCAATCCGCCCCATTTTCCACGAAATCACGTATATCTGGTTCTACTTCTTTCTCTGCTAAAAATACTGTCCCTTGAAGGGGTCGAACGAGAGGAACACCTCCTTGTTTTTCAATTAGTGTACTTATTTCTTCTATCTTTCGCGAACCACAGATAACGACTTTCTTTCCGGTCAAACCCTTTTCCATTGTACATACCTCTCAGACTAATTTTTCTTTTGCGATTTGTTCGATCTTATGCGAAGGATAAACATTCATCCCACTTTTACCAACTTTCGCTACTACTGCCATTGCCGTTGCAACGTTTTTAGCTTCAATGGCTTTATAAGGTCGTAATGGACCAACCATGAGTACATTGATAATGGCACTTGTTTTTGCGGCAATTTTTTCTCCGAAACGAAATTCTTTTCTGTCCCCTAATAAAAGTGATGGCCTAAAAATATGTAGAGATGGTAAACTTAAATTATCTAAAGATTCTTCCACTTTACCCTTTACTCGATTATAAAAAATACTTGATTTAGCATTTGCTCCCATTGCAGTGATAATAAGAAATTTCTCTACCTCACAAATTTTCGCTATTTTAGCTGCCTCGACCGGATATTCATAATCTACTTTTCGAAATGCTTCTTTACTTTTTGCTTTTTTAATGGTCGTTCCTAAACAGCAAAAAACGTCCGTTACCTGAAATAATTCTCGGTATGTATGAAGTTCCTCAAAATTAACAACATGCACTTCACATGTAGGATGATGACTTACAATTGGTCTTCGTACTAACAAATGGATTTTTTCATAGGTTTTTTGTTGGATGAGGATATTTACCAATTCTTTTCCTACTAGTCCAGTAGCACCTAGTATTAGCGCTGTTTTTCTTTTGTTTTCCATATCTAGACTCCTTTTATTCCAACCAACTGCCTTATTAAGATTATTACACAAACTTTGAATTAATAGGTGGATTTTTGTTCAATTATTTTCAGATTGGACATACTTATGAATGTGAATTTTTAATAAGGGAGGAACATATATGCCAAACGATTTTCAATTTAGTAATTTTATTAATGAGGTTTCACTGCAAACAAAAATGGAAAATGTGTGGAGTAATACCTGTGGGTCATGGCAAAATTGCAATGAAGACACCATCCAATCTTTCTTAGCTCAGTGCCTTGATTATAATATTGATCCACAATACTGTATGAGCTGGGTCGAGCAGCATAAGGATATCATACCTGATTGGACGAGTGTATCTGAAACCTCGCTGGGATGGATAAACGAACATACTTCAACAGGTTCGGCAATCTCGATTTCAAAGGAGGATCTTAGTTGAATTTTAGGGAGGGCTACTAATCCCTCCTTTTTCATTTTAGACGGTAAAATCATCTTTTGTAATCTTTTCATTTACCCTAATGAGGATAATTACACTCCTCTGGGAAATGAAAGACAGTTTTATTTACCGTTTAGTGAATTTTTATCTCCATATGGGCAATGAATGACCTGTTCATTTGCCCTAAACATCACAAGTATTCAGTGAATTCTATGGATTAACTCTACTAATCTTTCTAAACCAACAATGAGTCTTGGGGAGGGTCTGCAGTAGAGCTCTTCCTCAAGAATTATAATTCGATCATCACTTTCATATCCTAGTTTTTCAAATCCTTCACGCTTCTTAACAATACTTTTGTGGATTTTTTCTTTTCTCACTCCTACCCAAGCAAGACAAATGAAATCAGGTTCACGGCATAATACATCCTCCCATTCCGTTTGAACGCTTGCTAAATCCACATCCTGAAAAATATTCGCTGCTCCAGCAGCCTCAGAAATCTCCGTGAGCCAGTTTCTTTTACCTGGGGTAAAAATTGGCTTTGGCCACCATTCCCAGTACAATTTTGGCTTGTAATATTGATTTGCACTTCTCTGTTTAACTTTATCAAGGCGAAAACGAAATTGCCTTACTGCTTCTACTCCAAGTTTATGCTCTCCGAGTGCTTCAGCCGTTATCATTAAGTCATTTTCAATGTCTGTTAGTGATTGCGGATTTAACACAAGGTGTGGAATTCCACGTATCTGTAAAGCTTCCACATTTTTCTCCATCCCTGGAACACTTAAAGATGCAAGGACCAAATCTGGTTTTAATTCTTCAACCAAATCCATATTAATTGACAAATCAGGACCTAATTTAGGCAGACTTTCAATTGAAGCCGGCCAATCGGAAAAATCGTCGACTCCTACCAACATGTGTGTTAAACCGAGATATTCAATAATTTCTGTATTACTCGGGCATAAGGAAATGACTCGCATCTTTTAATATCTCTCCTCCCTATTTAGCGATTAATCATAAAACGCATGGATATCAATTACTATCCATGCGTCTTTGACCAAGTTTATTTCCGTTCACCTTCGACCGCTTCCACCAACTGAAATAAAAAGCGGTAAATGAGTTGAAATGCCTCACCTATGGTTAACTCTTCCTTGTAATCCTCGACAAAATTTAAGGCGAAATTCAAATTCCATAAGCCGTCATCTTGACTGAACATTAAATCAAATTTCGCTTCATCCCCGTTTAGGAGGCTATTTAAATTTTCCCTTAATGATTTTTCAAATTTCTTTTGCAGCTTTAAACCTAACATAACATCATAGGTCCCAAAGACATCATCTGCTTCTAAAGAAACAGCTTCGACACTTATTAAATCAAACCAATTTGATTCAACGTAAATAAACTCATTTTTATGCTTTTTTAAGTAATCAAGACGCTCATTTAAAAATGCTGATGATTCATTCTTCAACATGTTTTCTGTTTCTTTATCACACCGCTCAATGTATGCGTCAGCGAATCGGATACTCGCATCTTTCTCTGAAAGTTGAAGGTTTCCAGCTAGTTGGTTTTTTTCAGCATACTCCTTTTCTTCTTTAAAAAGTGTGATTGCCCCTGTCTTTTGATTGGATTGCCTTTCATCTATGTATTGTAGGATATGGTCTTTTATCATCTAAATTGCTCCTCCTTATTTTCACAGTTCCTTGTTCTCCTTATTCTACTATAAAATGAAAGGAAACAAAAAAATAGAGGTGACTTTATAGTCACCCCCATTATTTATGATTAATTTTCCGCTAATTTAGCCTTTACATTCTGTGTAGAAGGTTTTACATCCCCTGGATCTTCCGCTTGCTTCGCGCGTTTTATAAATAACGCTAGCACCAATGCAAGACCGGCGATGAAGACTGTAACAAAGAATGCATCATTTATACCCTCTAACATGGCCTTCATTTGAATATCATGCTGCATTTTTAATTGCATCGCTTCTGTAATTTTTACTGACGGATCTGCTGGCATTGCCTTTTTAGCTGCTGCAATTAATTCTGTTGCATGAGATTTCGCACGGTTTGTCATCACTGTGACCAACAATGCCGTACCAATCGCACCAGATACTTGAGACATCGTATTGTTCATCGCTGTACCGTGTGGATAAAAGCGAGCTGGTAACTGATTCAAACCGTTCGTTGTCACTGGCATGTTAACCATTGACATCCCAAACATGCGGATTGTATATAAAATAATTAAATGAGTATATGTTGTTTCAAGTGTTAATTTACTAAACATATAACTTGTTACCACAGTAATCCCTAAACCAATAATGGCTAACGTACGTCCACCAAATTTATCGAATAATTTCCCTGTTATTGGCATCATAATTGCCATTGAAATCGCACCTGGCAGTAACAATAAACCAGCATCTAAAGGAGAAATTCCTCGAATTGTTTGGACATAAATTGGTAAGAGGATCATCCCTGAAAACATCGCCATCGTAACAATCATAGAAATAGCAGATGATAAAGCAAACATTGGGTATTTATAAATCCGGAAGTTAAGAAGTGGTCGTTCTTGACTTAATTGACGAAGGATAAATATTACTAAACAAATAACACCGATTGCGAGGGTACCGTAGACCTCAAGACTATCCCATCCTTTTGTACCTGCTTTACTAAATCCATAAAGAATTCCACCGAATCCAACACTTGATAACACCACAGATAGGAAATCCAAGCGGATATCGACTTTCTCCTTCTTATCTTTAAGTAAGAAAACTCCAAGTAAAACAACAACAATCGCGATTGGTGTGACAAAATGGAAGAGCATTCTCCAGTCATAGTGTTCAATAATCCAGCCCGATAATGTTGGTCCAATGGCTGGAGCAAACATTAACACTAAACCAAAAACCCCCATCGCCATTCCACGTTTTTCAACTGGGAAACTGGTTAACATAACGTTCATTAACAATGGCATCATGATCGCTGACCCTGAAGCCTGAACCATTCGACCCGTTAATAATAATGGAAACGCATGGGCAAAACCTGCTAAAATGGTTCCTGCTGTAAACAAAATCATTGCAGCTAAGAATAACTGGCGAACAGAAAATTTTTGAATTAAGTAGGCTGATAAAGGAATGAGAATTCCGTTCACTAACATAAATCCAGTTGTCAGCCATTGAACTGTAGCTGCTTCAATCTCTAAATCCTTCATGATTGAAGGCAATGCTATATTAAGTAATGTGTTATTTAAGAAAGCAATAAAAGCTCCAACCATTAACACGGCAAGGATTCCGTACGGTGGTTTGCTAGTCTTTTTTATGGTTTGATCCATTAAATTTCCCCCTATAATAAATGTTCAAATTTTTATACCCCTGTTTCACACTTACATAATAATATACGCTCAGTTCAACTTTTGCAATTAAAAAAACCTGAAAAATTATGGATTTGTAATCATGTATTAAATAATGTACTATATTTTTATACTATTAGTACAATTTGAAATAAGTGGTGATTTTATGAATGACCGAAAACTGCATGTGGTAAATATGGCTCATCAATTATTTATCGAAAAAGGATTTCAAGCAACGTCTATTCAAGATATTTTAGACTATAGCGGGATTTCCAAAGGAACATTTTATAATTATTTTTCGTCTAAAAGCGAATTATTAATCGCTATTTATAAAACAATTTACAAGAAACTAGAAAAGGACCGAAACGATTTATTAATCGGTCAAAACCCGGCCAGTATTGAGATTTTCATTAAGCAAGTGGAATTACAAATGATTTCTAATAGGAAAAACAAATTACTTGCCCTTTATGAGGAAGTACTAGCATCAAATGACGCAGATCTCAAACAATACATCAAACGGGCGCGTTTAAATTCGCTTCGTTGGTATTACAATCGGTTTATCGACATCTTCGGTGAAGACAAAAAACCATTTCTCTTGGACTGTGCGATTATGTTTCAAGGGATAATCCAATATAATATTCAATACAATCGATTGGCCCATGAATCGGGTGAAAAAGTAAGTAGTGTGGTCCGCTACTGCGTCGCGCGAATGGTTAAAATGGTTGATGAAGTGGCTGAATCAGGGGATCAATTAATCGAACCTAAAACTTTAGAAAAATGGGTCCCTGATTGTCCAAAAAACAATCATGAAATATTAACCCAGTTGACGAAATTAGCCTTAACAATAAGGACGTCAATAACCAAGAGTATTAAGGATTTAAGTGAGCAAAACAAATACCATGAACTTTTAGATTTTATACAAGAAGAAATCATCCATACAAGATCCCCAAGAAAGTTTCTTATTCAAAGTGCCTTTCTATCTTTAAAGCAAAACCCAGCTTCACTTTGGAAAAAAGAACTTGAGCAGCTTGATGAACTGATTGAGGCTTTTTATAGTTCTAGTGAGTCGGAAGATACAAACCCCTAATCTAAGGATTAGGGGTTTGTATATGTAAGGCTTTTATTATTTGAAAAGCGTTGTTGAATTTCCCAAATAAAATAATTCCTAGAATATTGTTTTACAACTACGATTGCATCTTCACCATTTTTTGTAAATATAAGCCCTGATCCCATCTGTTCTTGAAACTTCCACCCTTTTGATTTCATATATTTTTTTACAACATTATAATGGCTATTTCCGTTACTTTCTGATAAGTATTTGCTTCGTTTCTCAGTTTTTGAGAAAAGTTCAAATTCAGAATCAGATAAGTGAAGCTTTATAGCAGAAATCATTAATGGGATGGGATTCCCCTCCTGAAAAAGTGCAGAACCAAAACTACTGACAACTATTACAGATCCTATGACCGAAACGATCACTAAGGTAATCGCCATTTTTCTAATCCACTCCACCCGTTCGCCTCCCTATATAACTCGTTATATAATTTGACGAGGGATGGATAATTTTGGTTTCGGATAGAAATATTACATTTTCGTTAAAATAGTTTTTAGGATGGACGGCTAATATTAAAATTTCCGATAAAATAGGATATTTTTTAAAGGTAAAGTTGTAAGAATAGGGGGATCATAACAGACATGACCAACGCAGAGGTAATCATAGCAATACTCCCCATGACCCCCTCTATTTCTCCCCATTCAAAGGCACGGTTGGCACCAATTGCTTGAGCAGATGTTCCTAACGCTAACCCCTTAGCAATTCTACTTCTAATCCTAGTTACATTTAAAAGAAAGGGACCAATCATTAATGAAAATATCGCAGATATACAGACAAATAAAATCGTCAGTGACGGAATCCCTCCTAATGTCTGGGATACTGATAAGGCAATTGGAGCAGTGACCGATTTTGGAATAAGAGACAACATTATTTCCTTATTCATGTGCAAAAACTTCGTCAACAAGATAATTGAAAATACACCCGTTAATGTGCCAGGCATGACCGCCCAGAAAATAATCAGGAAATTTTTCTTAATAATTCTCACATGTTTATATAAGGGAACTGCCAGTGACACGGTGGCAGTTCCTAATAAAAGGGAGAATAATCCTGTTCCAGATGAATATTGGGCCACTTGTACATGAGAAAGTGTCAATAAACACATGATGAACACTGTTACCGTATATAACGGATTTAACCATGGCTTTTTATAAGCTTTAAATACCTTATTCCCTGCTGCATAACTTATAACAGTTATGCCGGTACACAACAATATATTAGAGATTATTGTTCCCATTTTGTTTCCTCCATTTCCTTTTCGTTTCTAAATACTCAGCAATAAAAGCTGTCACAAGAAGAACAACCAAGCTGCTTGCTGCTAGGATGATGGCTAATTTGATTCCTTCTACTCTAAAAATCCCTGCAAAATGCCATACACCTATTATGAAAGGAATAAAAAAAAGTGTTATATGTTTAATATGCAGCTGGGCTGCTGTTTCGACCCATTGGAGCTTACATAAACCCGACACCAATGCAATAAATAAAAGTGCCATTCCAACAATACTTCCAGGGACAGGAAGTTCAAGCCAAGTAACGATCCTTGTTCCAGTTAAATATATAACCAATATTGTGAGAAACTGAGCAATAGTACGAACCATTCGGCTCACCCCCTGTTTTAAATTTAACCACCCATTTTTTTTATGGGTTCACAATTAATTTCTCTAACGTCAGTATTACACAACTATTTGAGTTTTTCTGTATACATGGAATAATTTCTAACATGAATTTTATTAAAGCGATTAAATTGTTGTTAGATAAACTTCCTTTTAATTCCGTGTTCCCGATGATTAATAAAAAACCGATTCCACGTAGTAGGAATCGGCTAAAAACTAAATATTTGACTATCTATTTAAGAAAGGATTTAGGCATGACTACAGCGACTACCTCGCCACGAGCACAGAGAATATCATTCGCATACACTTCTGTCTCAACCTTAAACTTTTTAGGATGTATTTCATGGACACTGCCGATTGCTTTTAAAGGGATCCCATGTGGAGTAGGCTTGAGAAAGTTCACATTTAGTGAAGCCGTCACAAACCTTGGGGGCTCTGTACCATCACCCGCTTCATGTCCATTTTTACGATGGAGTGCCAATGAAGCAGACCCTGTTCCATGACAATCTATTAATGAGGCAACAATGCCGCCATAAACAAAACCAGGAAGCGCTAAATGCTCTTTTTCTGGTGTAAAAATAGTTATAGTCTGATCACCCTGCCATCCAGTCCGAAAATGATGTCCCTCTTCGTTCAATCGACCACAGCCATAACACCAGGCAAAATCATCCGGATACTCATCTTGAATTGCATTTACAACCCTATCTTCCATTAAAATTCTCCCCCTTAAAAGAAAACGCTTTCATTCACATAATAGCACTGAAAAAATTATTAGGTCAACCAATTAACTAAATATTTGAAATATGAACTATTTTCACATGGTGCCTGACACCAACAGTCCTAAAATTAACCGGAAAGCAGTAAAGTATGTTGGATTTTTAATAGAAGGAATAGAGCAGTCATATCAATAAGGTTTATTGAAAGACCCCTTGTGTTACAAGAGGTCTTCAAACTCATTTAAAACTATTCAAACAACTTAAATGACTACACAATGGTTTGCTTCTGGTTTAACTGATCCATGAAAATACCAACAAACTTTCGACACCGCTCAATGTCATTCATTTGTAAATTCACCTCAATCTTAAGGGTGACAATTAATTTGGTGTGAACGTACAACATATCTCTAAATTCATCAACAGCGCCACAAAACTTCGGATAGCCACTATCTCCTGTGCCTACGATTCCCGTCATGGTCCTCTTCACATCCATTGTTTCGAAGGCACGATATAATTCCATCATTTCTTGAGGAATTTCCCCATTTCCCCAGGTATAGGTTCCAATCACAACGGCCTCGTAGTTGATTAGGTCTCTAATTTGAAATTCTTCTATCCGATAAAGAGTGACATCAATCTGTTCTACTAAAAATAACTTCCAAATTAAATGAACAACTTCTTCTGTATTCCCTGTTTTAGAAGAATATACGAAAGCAACTTTCATAATTCATCGAAACCGTTGGATTGTGTTACCTTAGCATAGGTCCTCGACTTCTGCTCAAAAAAATCGGATTTTGTTTCATTCATCATTTCATCACTGAAAACATGGATCCACGGCATCGGGTTTTCTCTCTCTTTAAATAAGTTCTGTAATCCAAGCTGGCGCAGCCGCTTATTGGCAAGATATTCGGTATATTTTTCATACTCGTCCAAGTTAATACCTTCTATATCCTTCAAAATCACATGGGCCCATTCCTTTTCCAGCTGGACTGCCTGTTCTACCGATTTATACACATAATCCATATTCGCTTCGGTATACAACTCCGGGTTTTCTGATAAGAGTATCCGGAGAAACTGTGCCATAAAATACGCATGCTGCATTTCATCTCGTTGGATATAACTAATCATCGTACTGGTCTTTAGCATTTTTTGCTGGCGGGCAAGATGATAGAAAAAAGCAAAACCAGCATAAAAATAGATACCCTCAAGATTTATAGAATTCACTCCAAGTTGAAATAAATGTTGAGGTGTTGGATTCTTTCTGAAACTTTCATAAGCATCTAAGATCAGGTTGTTTCTTTTTCGGACGAGGGGATCACTTTTTGCTTGATTGAACCTTTCTTTTTGTTCATGAATTGGTACAAGAGAACTTAATATGTACGAATAGGATTCATTATGCACCGCTTCCTGCTGAGCAATGACCGCAAAGATTGCTTTAAAACTAGAATCCGTCACATAGTCCATCACTTGAAACATGGTAGGTGTTTGCAGGCTATCTAATGAAGCGAGTTGTGTATTAATTCGCAGGAAAACATCTTGTTCTGTTGCACTAAGAAGATCCCACTGCTTAATATCATCTTGCATATTAATTTCTTGTGCTTTCCAAAAATTTGATAACAATGTTTGATATAAATCGTAGATCTGCGGGTAAGCAATATCATTCCAGTTGAGCAATCCAGATGATTGTCCGTTAATAATTCCAGTGGATTTATTAGGAAAATCAGGGTTTAGCAATTTAATTCTAGGCAGTGGTATGTGAATATCCATATAAATATTTCCTCCGATCGATGTTAATAGTTGTTAACTGTGGCATGCCTCACATTCGTCAATTTCAGTTTGGGAAGTGCTTCTGACATAATAAGTGGTCTTTAAACCTTGCTTCCAAGCTTCCATATGAAGGTTTAACAAGTCTTTTGCCTTTATATCGTGCCTTACATAGAGGTTAAAGCTAATACCTTGGTCAATATGGCGACCTCGTGCGGCATTCTGTTTAATGCTCCATATTTGATCTAATTCATGTCTCGAACGACGATAATATTCGTATGTTCTATGATTTAAATCAGGTGCAGTCACTTTAAATTTAAAGTTCTTCTTTTCCTCTGCAAATTCAACCGAATAGATGGGATCGATTCCATCTGTCGAACCTCCAATCTTCGCCGTTGAGGAGTTGGGTGCAATCGCCATCAACCAACCATTCCGGATCCCGTGAATTGAAAGATCCCTCTTCAGCTGATTCCACCTATTTGATTGGTAACCTTTCCGTTCAAAATACTCTCCGGTATGCCATTCAGAACCACTAAACTGGCTATAAGCCCCCTTCTCCTTAGCCAGCTCCATTGACGAACTGATAGTATGGAACGCAATTTCCTCATACAAACGATCTGCATAATTAACCGCCTCACCAGATTCCCAGTACATCCCTTTTAATGCTAATAAGTGGTGCCAGCCAAATGTACCAAGCCCAACGGCTCTGTACTTTTTATTCGTAACCTGAGCCTGTCCAACCGTTATGGTATTTAAATCAATCACGTTATCGAGCATTCTTACCTGAATACGAATGAGACGTTCTAAGACATTCGCCGGTACTGCTTTTGCTAGATTAATAGAAGATAAATTGCAAACAACGAAATCTCCTGGTTTCCGAACAATCACGATATGCCCTTCATCATTCTGATATTCGTTCACAATCGTCGTTGCGGACATATTTTGAGCAATTTCTGTACAAAGATTACTGCAAAAAATGGAAGTTCGACCTTTACCCAATACATGCTTATTTGGATTTTGTCTATTTACTTCATCACGATAGAACATGTATGGGGTTCCTGTTTCTAATTGAGCGACCATAATCCGTGTCATGATATCCATGGCACGGTAAGTTTTGCGAGGTAGAAGTGGGTTAGCTGCAGCCTCTTCATATTTTTCGGTAAAATATTTAACATCTGTTTCATCATAAAAATCCTCTAGTCCAAGCGGATTCCCCTGTTCATCCTTCCAGCCCATCATTTGTTTTACTTGATGAGGACAAAATGTATGCCACTGTCCAATACTTCTGCCCTGCTCATCCTTATCTTCCAACTTTTTCATAAAAAGGTCTGGTATAGAAACACCTGTGAAAATATCATGGGCTTTACGGCGTTCATCCCCATTATTTGTTTTCAAGTCAAGAAACCCGTTCATGATATCTTTATGGAACAAATCAAGGTACACAGCAATGGCCCCTTGACGCTGACCTAACTGATCAACACTGACAGCTGTATCATTTACCAATTTTATCCACGGAACCACACCAGATGAGTTTCCTTTAAATCTCTTAATATCGGAACCTAGGGCGCGAACTTTACCATAATAGATTCCAATTCCTCCGCCATCTTTACTTAACCGGGCAATATCCCAATTATTTAAATAAATGCCATCAAGTGAGTCATCTACTGTATCAATAAAGCAGGAAGAAAGCTGCCCAAAGCTTTTCCCCGCATTTGCTAGAGTCGGTGTGGCAACCGTCATATATAAATGACTTAATGCCCAATATGCCTCCTTCACAAGATGCAGGCGTTCAGTCATTTTTTCATCCTTCATGAGGGTCATTGCAATAATCATGAACCGTTCCTGGGGAAGTTCATAAACATTACGATTATAATCTTGAGCAAGATAACGATCTGCAAGTAAAAATAACCCTATGTAATTAAATAATAAATCATGTTCTGGATTTATCTCTTTCGCCAGCTGGTCGATTTCATCCTTACTATATACGTTTAAAAGATCATTAGAATAGATCCCTATTTCCGTTAAATCCTTTATTAAGTTATAAAAGTCTCCATATTTTAGAGAACGATCATATCCGCGACTTTTGGCAGCCCTACCATATAGTTCATTCAGATATAAACGGGAAGCGACAAATGTCCAATCCGGCTGGTCCATTTCGATTTGATTCACTGCATATACTAGAGCTTGTTGATTTGCTTCTAGCTCTGTTACATCAAGTTGACTTAGTTTGTTTCTAAGTTCCATTGTATTAATCTGATATTTATCTGAAACTTGTTCTATAGATTCTAAAACGTAATTATGTTCAGATTGCAGTTCCTCAATTTTCATTTCATTTCCCCCTATAATAAAAAAATCCGCTCAACGGGAATTGAGCGGATGAAACGATAACATTACAAAAGGAAATAATTAACTATCCATGCCTCCTGTCGCCACCGTTCATCTTCTCAATCCCCGAAGAAGTTGAAACATCTTAAGAAAGACAGGTCTCCTGACTCATGCTTCTATCTACTTTGAACCCTTCCCATATAAGTACCTAATAGATTAGACAATCTTATACAGTGGTTTGTTCATTTCGTCAGCATTTACAGTTGCGGGGGCAGCTCTGGATTTACACCAGATTCCCTATTAAGCCACAATGGGCATCTTCTCTTAAGGCTAACACAATATATAGTTGTTTTTTTAAAAATAAAAACAATATGTAGTGAATCAATGTTATTAATAATAGTATAGTCTTTATGATATTTCAAGTCTATTATTTTTTTAAAATGAAACTAATTTGATTGAATATCCGTATATGAAGAAAGACCAAATTGAAAAGAGGCATTTTTATGGGGAACATTATTCTATTTACATTGATTATTGGGATAGCTGCTGCGCTTGTTCTAATACCAATTTTTAAACCTGAAAAGGAAAGTAAAAAAGAGGGAAAAACACTCAAAATCGGCGTGTTCATTGCACTTGTTTTGATACTCATGATAGCAGTGTTTGTATTCTATTATTTTACTAATTATGATAGAAATTTCACCTCGGTATGGCCGTTAGCTATTCTCCTAACCGCTGTTGGGGCCTTTCTTGCCAAAGGCACAGAAAGAATACTTAAAGGAATTCTCTTCCTTGCAAGTCTAGGCCTTGGAATTTATTTCTTAACCGCATTTATCTTTAATGCGGATCAAAAGTATGAAGTTGCCAAGATGGATGAAAAGGTAGAAATTCAAACTTTTGATGAGAAAGAAACACCTGCCAGTGTTCCACCGCAGTTTGCACGCAATAAAATGAAAAAAGCGTTTGGACAAGTTCCGAACACAAGCTATTATGAGCTTGGGAACCTGCAAATTCAAAAGCTGAACGATGACTATGTATATATTGCACCTGTGGAGTTTTCCGGATTTTTTAAATGGTGGAAAGGAAACAGTACACCTGGTTACTTTACCTTAAGTGCAACGGATTCTAGTGCGAATCCTAAATTCATCAAATCAGAAATGATATTTACCCCTTCCTCTTATTTTAATAAAAATATTGAGCGGCATATTCGTATGAAATATCCGAAGAAAATTTTCTTTGGCGGTGTTCAATTAGAAATTGACGAGAATGGAAAACCCTTTTACATCCGTACTTATGGGAAGTTTATTTCCGCCCGAAATGGATTTACAGCTAAAGGTCTGGTTGTCGTCGATTCTAAGAATGGTGCAATGAAAGATTATCCATTAGCAGATGTCCCGGAATTTATCGATGGCGCAGTTTCGCCAGAAGCCGTTAGTTTGCAAAACAGCTACTACGGGAATCTTGTTCATGGATTTTGGAATAGTGTCTTCGGTAAATCTGACGTGAAACTTCCATCAGATGAAGGCACGGAGTCAAATGTAAGCCCCATCTTTGATGAGAATGGACAGATGTACTATTTTACAGATTTCACTAGCCCGAAAGAAGGCGTCGATTCCATGCTCGGGTACTCGCTGACCAACTCACGAACAGGAAAAGCAACATTTTATACCGGAAACCCAGAGCAATCTTATATGGATTCACAAGGGGCATTGCAGATCATTGAGAAGAAATTTATTGAAAAGAAATGGCTTGGGCAAATGCCGATTCTCTACAATTTTTATGGTGAAGCCAGTTGGTTAACACCTGTATTAGACTCAAATGGTTTTCTGCAAAATTACTTCATTGTTTCTGCAGCGAATCCAGAAATCTCCGTATACGCCAGCACTCCTAATGAGGCCCTTAAGCAATATAAAACCGCCTTACAAAGGGGCAAAGGCACGGTAGACGGAAGCTCGAAAGCACAAGAAAAACAAATCACCGGTACAGTGATGAGAGTCTATAAGGAGAAAAACGGGGATTTCACCATTGTCTCCTTCTTATTAAACAACCGCCAAAACTTTATCATTTCTTCCGAAAAGGCTCCACTCGCTATCTACCTCAAAGAAGGGGATAAAGTTAACATTCGCTACCTCGACACAGGCGAAGACTTCCTTCCTGCCAAAGAGTTAGCAATCGAAGCCTTACAATAGGGAAACAAAAATAGGGTGTCAGGCACCAATTGGTGCCTGACACCCTATTTCTCTTTACTGAACCTTTTGAATACGATTTTGAATGCGATAAGTGAACGGTTTAGGCTGGGCTGAGATAAAGTTGACTAACGCATCCAGGTCATTAGGACCGACTTCTTTGTTTTGAGCTTGGGTAAATACAGTAAATCCGTCCCCGCCGCCAGAGAGGAAAATATTCGCTGTCACAGTATAAGATTTATTTGGATCGATTTCTGTGCCATCTGGCAATTTAATACTAACTATTCTTTGTCCGATTGGTTTATTCGCATCCCAAGAATACGTTAAACCAGAAATTTGCAGCATGTTTGTCTTGGTTGCACTCCATTGCTGGTTAAGCAAGTCACGAATCTGCTGCCCTGTCATCGTCATTTTTACAAGATCATTATTAAAGGGCTGAACGGTGTAAACTTCTCCCCAAGTTATTTCTCCAGGATCAATGTCAGCCCGAATTCCGCCAGGATTCATAAACGCGAATTCCGTTTTTAGCGCATTTCTTTGTGCATCGGCAATGAAACTCCCAAGGACAGACTCTCCATTCTCATTTTGTTTAGCTGTTAAACTTTCAGCTGTAGAGCCGATCACCCGATTAACGATGGGTCCCACTTTTGCTTCATAGCCCTCAATCATTTGTTTAATCTCTGGATCGGGCTTCATCCCCTCCTGGAACGTGGTGACAATCTCTGCTGATTTTGAGACTATCTCTTTTGTTTTTGGATCAATCTCAATATCCACATCCGAAAATGCAGTGCCATAGGAATACGATTGCACTACTAACTTATTATCGATGGTTGCATTCATATGGGCGTGATTATGTCCGCCAAAAATAATATCCACTTCATCGTCAACCCGATTGGCAATATCCACCAGCTGCCCAGTTGGATTCTCTCCATTTGGACCGGAAGTACCTGGGTTATGTGCTAAAACAATGATTGATCTTACACCTTGTTTTTTCAATTCGGCTACATTCCGATTGATTGCTTCTACTTCATCAGTGAACTTTAATCCGGCCACACCACTTGGGACAACTACTGTTGGCGTCTCGGTAGTAACAACACCGATAAAGCCAATCGGCATTCCATTTACTTTGATCACATGGTATGGAGGCAGGATTGTTTTTCCTGTTTTTTCATCGATTACATTCGCAACTATCCAAGGAAAATTTGAACCGGCAAATTTGCCGGTTTTCGGATGTGATCCACCCTTATTCAGGCGGAGCAGTTCCGTTACCCCTTCATCAAATTCATGATTACCAACAGTTCCGATATCAAAACCAAGTTTATTCAAGATTTCAATCGTCGGTTCATCCTGTAAAAGGGCAGAAACTGGCGGGCTGGCTCCAACCATGTCACCGTTTTGAATCAACAGTGTATTTTTGTTTTCTGCTTCACGCTGTTTTAAATAGGCGGCTAAATAATCTACCCGTCCAGCTGGTTTTCCGTTAACATTCCGGGTAACATTTAATTGCCCGTGCAAGTCATTTATACCTAACAATTGAATCGGAATGAAACGATTATTCGCCGCAGGCGCTTTTTTCTTTTTAGGCTTGTTCGTTTCCGGACGATTGGATTTGTGACCATGATAGCTTTCCGATAAGCCTTGTCCTTTTGCTTCCGGTGGCTTTTGTCTGCTTGCCTCTACAGACTGGGCTTGGCGTATCGAATGATCAAGGTTTTCTGATTCTCTAAGGTCCTTAGCAGCGACACTTAGATTTCCTAACCCTCCTGTTAATATAACGAGAGATAACGATATAAATGCTTTCTTAAACCATTCCATGCATGCAAATCCTCCTACTATCTAATAATTGAACCATGGTATTTTTTGTTTTCAATGGAAGGAATATGCACATCTACATATCATAATTTGAAAAAGCCCACTATTATGCTTCAACTTCATTGTTGAAGACAAAATTATGGGCTTTTTAAATCGTATTAATGTCGTTAAACGACCATCAATTCTGATAGTTTATTTGCGTATTTTATGACAAACTTTTCAATTTTCTTTGTATCGTCTGGGTGAAACATATGCCCAGAATTCTCATACCAAACCAATTCTTTGCCAAGCGGAGCATCAAGTTCCTGAAAAAATTGCTCAACTGGTCTACCGTATACATGAATATCTTTTGCCCCATGTAAAAAGGCCAGAGGGACTTCTATTCTTTTTGTTCTTTTAAAATCAACATGTGCAAAATCCTCCACTAATGCTTGGGTGTAGGTTAGTTTGTAGGAACTATAAAGTGTATGGAAGATATCTTTCATGGAGTATTCTGAACTATTTAAGAAAAGCTTTAAGCTGCCAAGGATGCCTGGGTGCTTCACGGTTTTACTTTCATAAACCATCGAATTATATTTTATCAGTGGCCTGCGGAAATCTGTCCATTGTTTCAATAACAAATATGGCGGGCGGCCTAATTCCTCTAATTTCTTCAGTGTTTTCCAATCTTTCGCTTTTTCGGCCCGAGCCTTTAACCAATCAAAACAAATCTGATCATTATCCTGCCAATTGATAATTTGCGATATGCCAAAATATGCGTGAAGTTTTTCTGGGTACCTGGATGCGATCGATAAACCGATAATCGTCCCCCAAGAATGGCCTGCTAAATAAACCTTCTCTTTTTTAAACCGACTTCTTAAGATATCGATTAAGTCATGACAATCCTGTATATATTGCTCAACTCGAAAGGACTCTTTAGGTGTATTTTTATGATAGGTTTTTCCAGCCCCCCGTTGGTCCCAAAACACCACCACGAAATGTTTAACAAGCTCCTTTGTAGAAATAGAAACAGCATAATCCTGGCCTCTTGAAACAACGCCCGGAACCGGCATACAGGGGCCGCCATGGAGAAACAACAACAAAGGCTTCGTTCCATCATTTCCCTGAATCAGAACAGAATGCTCTACTCCACCCAAGTTTATCTTGTCAACCAAGTCAATTCCCTCATCAGCAATCGTAAACTCTCGCTTCGAAAACAACCCCATAATTCACTCCCCCCTCTATTTATGTAGTAAATGCGCATGGTGTCAGGCACCATGTTATTGTTTCGCGATCAGAGCTTGGAAGGCTGCTGATGTTCTTACTTCAATGGTTAAGGCTCCTTTTTTGTAGATGGATTGGATGATAAAAGGTGCACCTGTCGTATTTTGAAATTTGAAGTCTGGGCCGCCATAGGAGACGGTGGCATCTCTGCCCGCAGGGACATAACCTACTGACAAGGAATGGTGATGTTTTTCAATATAACTAACACCTAATTGGTCCACTGAATTATACAGAGTGGAAGAAGTCTGGCAAATCCCCCCGCCAATACCATCGACTAATTGTTTATTCACGATTTCCTTTGCTTTTTGATATCCATGTTCGGCATCACTTGGCCCAACTGTCGTGTTAAAAGAGAAAATATCGCCGCTTCCCACAATAACATTATGGATTGCCTCTGCTGACAATTTGATATTTTTCGACCTTCCCACTACCCCACTGTTAAATCTGGTGGTATAGGTTGCAACGACCACTTCCCCTAATTGCTTCACATCTTCCGGCTTATACCCGCTCTCAGTCACATAAAGAGGCAGTTCCACATCTCCTCCCGCTGCCGATGCAGTTAACACCCTTTCAACCAACTCGGATTCTTCTAAAATAATTCTCGGTTTCCCTTTAATGATTTGACCGTTTGAGTCGATCTTATCGAGAACCATTCGTTGATCATAGCCAGGGGTAGTTTCCGTTCCTCTTGCCAATTCCTTTGCCCACTTTTCTAGTTCCTTTTTATACGCTTCGTTATTAGTTCCAAACCCCATGTCGGCTGGAAGAAAGGTTTTGATAATCGATTTCGTATTGGGGTCGATTACATTAACAGTAATAGGTTTTGGTTCTTCTTCCTTTTGGGGTTCTCCTTGAGGTGTTTGAACCGAATTTTGCTTTGGTTCTGTAACTTTTTCTTCAACCGCTTTTTCTTTCACTGATTTTTCTGTACAACCGGCCAATCCTAAAAAACTACAACTGACTAAAACTGCAATTAACCACGAGCTTTTTTTCATTTCCCCAACCTCTTATCCAATATTTTCATGCTTGATTTTGACTTCCAAATGAAGTCCATTCATTCTCCGATTTTATTCGAGATAACCTGTCAATATGATTGATAAGTGTTTCAAACATGAAAAAAGCCCCTATTAATTAGGAGCTATATATCATAAGAAATTATTTAATTTTCTGTATACTGGTTTATCTAATATTACTTTTCATTATAGGCTGAATCACTTTTGGTTCAGTTATAGTAAGTTCATTTTTCTTATAGGCATGCCAATAGGCCATTGCGATAAATACTGATCCGCCCACCGCATTTCCAAGAAAAACAGGGATAAAATTCTCTAAATAGGCTAACCAAGTAAAATGGCCTGCAAAAATCGCCGCAGGAATCACAAACATATTAGCAACCACGTGTTGAAAACCAATCGCGACAAAAGCCATCGTCGGAAACCAAATACCGGTAATTTTTCCGACCATATCATTTGCTCCATATGAAAGCCATACAGCCGTAGCCACGAGCCAATTACAGCCGATCCCTGAAATGAAAGCTTGGAGAAAAGTGGCTTCTAATTTATGGTCAGCAATACTAATCGTTCTTTCCAAAAATGGTCCTGTTTCCGTTAGTCCAACCAAATGTCCAAAAAAGTAAGCCACAAATAGGGCCCCGACAAAGTTACTAAACGTTACAAGGAACCAATTATAAATAACCTTCCTGGTACTAATCTTATTTGCCATACTTGCTATTGGAACTGCCATCATATTCCCAGTTAACAGTTCTCCACCAGCTAACAAGGTAAGGACAAGACCAATTGGAAAGACAGAGGCACCAATCAAGCTGCTTAATCCTTCTATATTTCCTGTAAGAGTTGCTGTTACACGGATGAAGAGTAAATAACCTAAAGCAATAAAGGCTCCTGCCTCAAAACCCAGGATCAATGTTCGTAGCAGCGGGTAATTTGCCTTTTTCACTCCATTCTCAATGGTAATTTCCATAATTTTTTCGGGTTTACTGTACCCCATCAGAAGGACTCCTTTTAAAAAACTAGATTCTTTTAGATTGTGAAATATTTAACATATTTATTTTATAACAAATTCTTCTAAAATCCTGTGAAAATTTCTTTAACTATTTTTTAGCGATTACATTTATCTTTGTATTCTTGCTTTTATACTCAAAATTACTTACTTCCCTCTTTTAATAGAGGTATACTGATATGGAGATAGGAGTAACAAATCCAACTCATTTCGCCACACTTTAAAAAAATAACAACCTTTACACCATCAGAATATCGTCAAATGAACAGAATTGAATAAAGAAAAGAGGGTTTATTATGGATAGAAAAATCATTTATTGGAGTTTATTTGTTCATGGCCCATGGGAAATGTATCTTGCAGCAACAACCCAAGGACTTTGTTATGTTGGATCAGACCATAAGGGCTTTGAGGAATTAAGGGACTGGGTGCAGAAAAAATTCCCACAGCACCAATTGGAACAAGACGATCAACGAATGCACATATATGCTGACCAATTCGCTGAATATTTTCAAGGAAAAAGGACGAAGTTTACTTTTCCAACCGATTTTTATGGAACTCCTTTTCAACAATCTGTTTGGAACGCATTAAATGAAATTCCTTACGGGTCTACCCATACTTACTCGGAAATCGCAGAAATCCTTCAAAAACCTAAGTCAGTTCGTGCAGTGGCCTCTGCCATCGGGGCCAACCCAATCTTAATTACGGTTCCCTGTCATCGGGTGATTGGAAAGAACGGAAAACTCACTGGATTTCGTGGCGGTTTGGAGATGAAGGAAAAACTGTTGGATTTTGAAAAAGCACCTTCCAACGCGAAGGGATTGAAAGCCCATGCCAAATAATATTTCTGACAGGGTTGAATCACTAAATTGGGATAAGTTGCATCACCTGCTAGAAATACAAGGATTTGCAAAGCTGCCCCCATTATTGGATCCGCTTCAATGCCAGGAAATGATTAAAACATACGATGATCCATCCAATTTCCGCAGCACGATAAATATGAAACGATACAGATTTGGGGAAGGAGAATACAAATACTACCAAGCGCCTCTCCCACCTTTACTACAACAACTCCGTACGGGTTTCTACCCAGAACTGGCAAAAGCAGCGAACCGCTGGTTGCAGCACCTTAGAAAAGATCAGATATATCCAGGAAGACTGTCCGAATTTCTCAACTATTGTCACGACAAGGGGCAAGTTCGGTCCACTCCGCTAATTCTGAAATATGAAACCGGTGGCTATAACTGTTTGCATCAGGATTTGTATGGTGAAGTTTACTTTCCATTCCAAGTATTATTTGTTCTAAATCAACGGGAGAAAGACTATACCGGTGGTGAGTCTATCCTTGTCGAACAAAGGCCTCGGGCCCAAAGCCGGGGACATGTGATTACACTTGAACAAGGTGAAGGCCTCATCTTCCCAACGAACTATCGTCCGATTGAAGGAACGCGCGGTTATTATAGGACTACTGTAAAACATGGAGTAAGTACCGTAACATCTGGTACGCGCTATGGCTTGGGGATAATTTTCCATGATGCAAAATAATTGCGAAAACCAACAATATCCTATATCTCGGGTTGGAGATCCATTATATGTAAAAAGGCAGAAGTCTCTAATTGAGGCTGTCGAGAAAGTCTCGATAGTCATTATTTTTTCACTGGAGCATTCCAAATATAAAGAGATTGCAACACACATAGCCAGGCTTGAAAAAGTGTGTTGCAATTAATTAGGTAGAGAATCCCCCTGTTGATTGGAGCGGAAGGTGCGAAGACTCCTGCGGGAGTACGGGTCTGGCGAGCCCGCGGAAAGCGAAGCACCTGGAGCGGAAATCAACAAGCCCAATCGCAGAATCATACATCAATAAAAAATTGCCGAGAAAAATAACGTTTCTCGACAATCTGAGGCAGAAGTCTCTGCCTTTTTATTTTATATATGATTTTGAAACATAACCTGTCGTTTTACCATATTTGATTTTATACCATGATCCTGTTGTGGAAACTATCGTTACGGTTTGATTTTTCTTTAACGATCCAATCACTTTGCCTTTAGTGGAGGCTGAGCTGCGGACATTCAGTCGAGTTACAGTCACTTTTCCCGTTTTCATTTTGACAACTTTTTTAACTTCGAAACTAGTTGTCACGCTCGAACGATTTTTACTTGTGTCCGTCGCAGATATTACAACCGAATATTTCCCATTACCTAATGATTTTGTATTGTATTCCTGATTAATGGTCCCTGCTTTTGTTTGGATATCTTTTTTCAAGTAGCTAAGGATTTTACCGGAATTGTTTTTAATATACACCGTTACCTTTGCGTTTTCGTTAGTTTTAAAAGTAATGTGGGCTTTATTATTTTTGTTATCTATGCTTGCTTTAACACTGCTGATTTTAGGTGCGGTCTTGTCTTTTTTTACCTCAAAAGATGGCAATGTCGAAGATCGATTATTACTCAAATCAACAGCAATAATTCCTGCATAATATTTTCCGTTAGCTAAAGAATAACTGTTATATTCTTTGGTAATCGTCCCTGCTCCTGTTAGTGCATCTTTTAATAAATAGGTGAAAATCTTGCCTTTGCTGTCCTTAAGATAAACTGTTACTTTTGCCTTTTCGTTCGTCTTAAAGCTAACAAATGTTTTATTTTTCAAATGATCGACATTTACTTTGACTTCACTAATCGTTGGAGCAGTTTGGTCTATAACTGGAGTCTTTGGCGTTTCCTGAACCGGTTTAACTGCCGCTAGTTCTTCAGTTGTACTAGTTTTCTGTTCTGATGGTTCTGGTTGTTCTTTGGTATCTGCTGCTTTCTGTTCGGTTGGTTCAGCTGGAGTTTCTACAACAGGCACAGGTCTGTCGCCATACTCTCTTACAATGGATGCACCATCGTAATAAAAGGCAAGAATCTGATTGTATTTTTGGCCTGCTTCGGCACGATTCTGTGCACCCCATTGACTTAACCCAACACCATGGCCGTCACCCAATCCGGAAACTGTAATGGTTCCGTTCGTATCTGCGATGTTTGAAACAAGATAACTAAACATCATCCGATTGCCGACCATTGCACGAATCTGTGAGGCTGCTACATTTTTATATTCTAATTTTTGCGGGATATAAGCGCCATTTTCGTCAATTTTATCTTTTGTTAAAAATTCAACCGTTATATTTCCCTTGGAAACACGACCGCCAGATGTTGGGGTGTGCAAGCTTAGTACAGGTATAGCTGTAATTTTAATTTCTTTTCCAGCATAGCCATGCGTGGCCATCCAAGCTTTTATCATATTAATAATGGTAGTATCTTTTTCTTTCATTTGACTCCATGTCAAATTAGCGGGATTAAATTGTTGTTTACTTATGGAGAATTTCCAAGCAGTTTTTGCATCATACGGATCTTCTTTAATCGTTAAATATGAGAGTGGCGAGGAACCCCAGACATTGGCATTTGATTCTGTTTTCCCGCCATTACTTGCAGAGAAAACGGCACTAACTAGCCGGCCATTTGCCTTTAGGACTTCCCCTTTTGTTTCATCCACTGCAGCTGTACTATTGGGATTCCAAGTATAACCACCATAAACTTGATAATTAATCGTATCATCAATGGTTACTGATTTATAAGTAAGCGCATAGGTTCTTGCCGCTATCGCTTGCGTTTTTAATGCTTCACGGTTCCAACTGGCATACATTTCAGAAGGGACAACACCTTTTAGGTAATCTTCCATGTAAATCTCGTTAATCGGACGAACATACTTTGAATTTTCAGGGACAAATTGAAATGAACCTAAATAATTCCGATTATTAATCGATAAATAATCGGTTTCTTTGGCAGGTTTGATTTTAACGTTATCTGAGGTAAATAACGGTGTGGTCCCATCTAGTATCGTTATGTTATTATTCTTATATTGTAATAGATAAGACTTTCCAGAAGTTAATCGCACGGTTGAATTCTCGACATAATAAACACCTGATGGTTTGATCGTTAACTCTGCTTTATTTCCGAGATTATTAACCAATTTCACTTTAATCTTGGGTTCTATGTTTTCGGCTGAGACACCACCTAATTTTATCATGTTACATACTATTAAAAAGGCCAAAAAGCCTGCAAAAAATTTTTTCAATATCATTCTCCATTCATAAAAGTATGAAGTTCATATAATAGCATACTTTATGAATCTATTAATAAACAACATGATAATATTGGTAAGTCATAAGTCCCATAGTTTTGTAAAAAATAAAAAAACTCACCAAAACTGGTGAGTACTATTACCGAGCAGTAATTTGAATCCATTTAGGACCAGAACTGGTAGAAATTTGATACCAGCCGTCTCCTCTATCAACAAAAACCTTAACTTTTCGAGGAGTTATTTTTCCGCTTGACTTCGCGGATACAGACGGCTTGCTATAAAGTTTTATCTCCTTGTTAATTTGGAGGTATTTCACTGGTTTCGGATTAATATAAATCCATTTCGCTCCTAAAATCGTATGAATTAAGTACCATCCATTTTTGCTTTTTTTCATAACCTTTACTGTTTGCGGAACGATTGTTCTCGTTTTTTTCATCGAAATGGTAGGTTTGTCATATAAATTCACATTATATTTAATCTTTAGGCTTGATATGATCGGCATAAAAGGAATTAGGGAGAGGTTTTTAGTTCCGCTCTTTATCCATCCATACCCTTTCCCATATTTTATTTTATACCAATCGCCAGATTTTGCGGCAATTTCAACATTTTCTTTTAATTGTACTTTTCCTATTTTAGGTGCCGCATTATATGGGAAGTTTTTTACATCAAGTCCCGATTTGTATGTAATCTTTCCTTTTACTAGATATGTAGTTTGTACAGGTGATGGAACCTTCGCAGTAACCTTCGGCACGGTGGTAGTAATTAGTTCATGATGGACACCATCCCTGCTTTCACTAATAAACTTTAGACCAGCTTGCTTTGCTATTTTTTTGAGAGATGCACTTACGAAGTGTAAGCCATTTAACTGCTTTCCTTTTTTATCAAAAATTATGGCATCAAAAGCAATTCCTCTTAGGTGTGGAGCTTTTGTGCTAGGCTTAGCAACCATTGTCCCTAGCTCATGCTTGCTGCGTTCCGACCGTATACACTTTGACGAAACCCCATTTACAATTTCATAAAAGTGCTTTTGATATTGATAGGGACGATAGACGGATTTATATTGGATCTTCCAGCCTTTGGCTTTCAACAATTTTTCATAACTTATCTTGGCCGAAAGCAGATTGGGATGAACATTCTCCCAAATCACCATTTCCCCCTGATCCATTCTAAGTGCAACAGGATCTGATAAAGGCGTCAACCCTTTACACGTTGCAGCTAGTACTTTATCACTAGGATTAATTAACGGAAAAACTAGTGCTAATATCATGATATAAATAAAAATTTTAATTAAAAATTTCATTTTTCCTCCTATTAAATTATTTTCCTGATTAAATATGATTATATTATTATATCAAAATTCACATAATAATCTATAATTTTACAAGGAAAAAATACCCATCCCTATCTTTTTTCCTATTTCTTCCGACAAATATCTACATTTTTCGAGTTAAATCAGCAAACCCCCTAAAAATATGGTACAATTAAAAAAGATACAGATATTTCACTTGAGCGTTTTGGAAAAACAGAAAGGGTGTTTTCATGGAAGATTTTATCGAAACAGTTTATTTCTTAGAAAATCCTGAGAAGAATATTACTAAATTCGCAACTGGCACCCAGCTGCGCTATGAGGACGTAATAAAAGAGGTATTTGGCGTAGCGTGTATTAATGATTTGCAAATGATGCTTCAGTACAATAAGAGCTTTCAGACGAGCATTTGTAACTGCCATGGGATTAGTGAAAAGAAGTTAACGCTTGATAAAATCCTTCGTGTTGCTTCAAAACTAGATATGCTTCGTCTAAAGAAGCAACTCCTGAATCAACAATATGATAAAATAATTGATGAAACACACCAAGAAGATGATTTGCCGATTGACCGCCCCTTTGATGCAACAATTAAACTCCAAGAAGGAATTTTCCAATGGGATGACAGCAATTTTTCATATAACGCAGTTAAACCAGGTGCCTGACACCTTTGTGGTAAATAAACTACAAAGGCTAGGTGCCTTTTTTTCTTTGGATCAAGTGATCTATTCGAAATTAAAAGCACCATCCAGGTATGGACAGTGCATTTTACGTTTTGACAAATTGTCAAAAATTGCGTTTAATTAATCGGTCTGACTAAGTATTTGTTACTCTATTCAAAAAGGTCAACGTCCTTGCAAAGGCATCCCTTGCATACTTTGGATGATAAGTAGGATTTGTATCATTGTAAAAAGCGTGTTGGGCATAAGGATATACAATAGCCTCAAATGATTTCTCATGCTTCTTCATTTCTTCTTCGAAATCAGGAATTAAGTTTGTAATATTCTGGTCTTCCCCACCATAGAATCCGAGAACTGGACAATCGATATTAGCAATATTTTGACGGGGTGGGCGTCCGTAAAATACGATCGATCCCGCATGGTTAGGATTCTGTGCTGCTAGAACTGCGGAAAGAGCGCCACCTAAACAGAAGCCAACAGATGTAACAGGCATTCCTTTTGTTTTTGGATGTGTATTTCGTGCATAGTCAGCCAAATCTTTTAAAATGCGGATGAAATTCTCAGATTTACTTGGATCTAACTTCCCAAACAGAGTATTTAACGTGGTGCGCAGTGTTGCTTGTTTTTCTTGTGGCTGCTGCAGGATAGCATTCTCACGTTCAGAAGGATTAAACCAAGATGTATGTGGAATGGAATGTAAAAAGCTTTTCGCTTCAACAATCCTTTCCTCACTAAGTTCTTCTGATCGAATACCTTGATCAGCAAACAAATCTGGTGCAATGGCAACGTATCCAGCAGCTGCAAACCGCTCGACAACATTTTGAATGTGAGCATCTACTCCCCAGATTTCTTGGATTACGAGCACGGTTGGCCGTGGTTCATTTACAGGCTCAATGGAAGAAATATAGGCTCGTACCTTTCCGTTTGATCCATTTAAATATTGCCATTCTGATTGTATCGGCATGTTACACCTCACTGTTTTGATTTTTTTGTATAGATAAAGCATACTACTTCCTACATAATTTACCATATTAAGTATCCAAAAATAAATAAAAGAGAAATAGAATATAAAAAAGCAGTCATTAATAGCATGATTTTAGAGTGGCCTACTATAAAAAAACCTTCCATTCGATTAGAAGGAAGGTTTAGGGTTTTATATAAAGTTTTGTAGGCGCTTTAATATATTAGCGACGTTTTTTCTTATCTGCCTTAGTCAATCTTCCTAATAAAAACGCTCCTGCGGCAACACCAATCACAGTATTTGTTTTTTTGTTAAAGACTTGCTTTGCGACAAGGTTTAAGTTTTGAGGCCGTTCGGCAAGACGTCTCATGAAATAACCGTACCAATCATTTCCAAAAGGAACGTACGTACAGAAGTTATAGCCTTCCTTTGCCAGTTGCAACTGCATGTCTTTTCTAAACCCATAAAGCATTTGGAACTCAAATTTGTCATTCGGAATATCGTGCTTCTTTACAAATTCCTTCACATGCTGGATGATTCGATGATCATGTGTTGCAATCGAAGTGAATTTCCCATGTAACAAATGCCATTCGACAATCTTAATAAAGTTGGCATCAATATCTTTCTTATCTTGATAGGCGATTTCTGCTGATTCTTTATAAGCACCTTTTACAAGACGAATACGGAAATTTTGATATCTTTCAAGGTATTCTTGTGCATTGTGAAAATAGGATTGAATTACAGTCCCGACATTATTATACTCTAACGATAGGTCGTCCAATAAATTAAAGGTTGGTTCAAGGTGTTTGAAGTCCTCCATATCAATATTGACAAAAATATCAAATTGATTTGCTTTATCAACGATTTCTCTTACATTATTTAAACAAAATTGATAATCAATATCTAATCCTACTTGCGTTGGTTTTAAGGAGATATGTGCATCCACTTTATGCTCATGAATCGCATCGATGACGTTAAGTATTTGTTCTTTTGCTTGAGTCGCCTCTTCTTCTTTAAAAACAAATTCTCCTAAGTTATCAACTGTACATGAAATGCCATGTGCATTCAATTCTTTAATACTTTGGATTACTTCAGGTATATTGGTACCGGCTACGACACTTTGTGCCCCTAGTTTTAAGCCATATTTTTTAGCTGTACTATTTAAAAATTGATTTTGTGATAAGCCCATAAAAATGTCTTTCAACATAGCGATTACCCCTTGCTGTTGTTTTTCCCTCATTATAGCATACGCTTTCATTAATATTTATTTTGCGAATTTTCGAACTTAAATGCTTTAGTGGAAAGATAATGCAGCGTCTTGCCGGTCGCACAAAAAACAGCCCAAAGGCTGTTTTTTCATACGATTCTTTTGGTGTCAGGCACCATATTAGCTTTTATCGTACCCTTCGCGTGATCGGTATTGCTGCGGAGCACGAGTTGGATAGCGTACCGGAAAACTAAACATATGGACGAGTTGTGTAAACGGTATGGATGCGAACAGTATGAATGATAAAATTACATGGACCTTGAATATGGTAGGAATCCCCAGCATAAGCTCTGAGAGCGGCTGAAAGGTGAATAAACTCCGAAACCATGGGCCAATCGTTAATCGATACTCGTAGGCTACCACGGTGTAACTATAAATGAGTGTCATATAGGTACCTATGGCCGCGATGATGAGTAATAGCACTATCGTGAAATAATCTCCAAATGTCGTATGAACACGTACCTTTGGAAAAGAAAACTTTCGAATAATCATGACCACTAAGCCGATGACAACCATAAGTCCTGCAACCCCACCGCCTGCAATGGCACCAAAATGATAGAGATGGTCATTAACTCCTATGGCTTGATAGAACCCAATTGGAATTAAGACACCCATTATATGCCCAATAAAGGCAAAAATAATCCCATAATGGAAAAGGACTGAACCGATTCGCAGCCATTTTTTTTCAAAAATCTCTGTTGAAGGGGCATACCAGCTTTTCCCTCGAAAAATAAAGCGATAGAATGTCCCAACGATGAGAATTGCACCGCATATATATGGAAAAATCGTCCACCAAAAACTGAATTCCATTTCCAACCTCCTTCGTAGACTAACTTAGAAGCAACTGAATTACCCGCCTAATCCTGGGTTTCAAAAGAAATCCCCCCTTTTAAAACCTGCCTATCCATTCAATTACTAACGATACATAACGGGATAAGGAAGTTCATCCAAATCAGCTTCCTCTCGTTCATTTTCCAACAATATGAGTTCCTCTTTTCCAGGCACCTCAAATACAAACATCATCAAAAGATCAATGGCTTTGTAATAGGGATTGCTGTCCGAGAGGTTGTTTAATAGCCGCTGGATAGCAAAGGATAGGCGCTGCGAAAGTCTGTTAAAGTTCTCATGCTCCGGTGCTGCGGCCACTAACTCTAACAGCATGGGAATATAATCAGCCAATTCCTTACCTTCATATTCAAAGCCGCCTTCACAAATGAGTTTTTGCAATTTAATTAAGGCAGCGCCCCGCTTCCGGCTGTCTCCCAGTTCATGAGCGGTTAAATAGAGGCTGGTTTTTTCCTTATAATCAAATGTTTCTACATATAGTTCTTGCAGCTCCTTTTGTTCCATCTTGAAAAGAGTAAAAATCCTCGCTTCAATTTCGTTTCGAATTTCCTCCGAAGAAATATGTGCTTTTACAAATTCCTCAATAATTGACCGTTCTTTAAAAAATTCATCATTAGGGTAATCTAATATTCTCGACATGATGACTAAAATAGCCGAATCATCATTTGTCATTGACTCTCACTTCTTTCAAATGGATAGGTGACCATTCCTTCGGCTGGAGCCAGGTCTTCGATGCTGCATGAACCCTGCTTATAATGTAAATCCCCATCCATTTCACGTCGGCCCGTTGGAATGACAAATCGTTCGTTATATTTGGCAACTGCAAGTAAACGAGCCATTTCTTCAAGTTCCTCACCCGTTGTTTTTGCTTCTTCTAAAAGCTTGTTCACTTTCAATTTATCTACACCGCCAACTGTTTTTGCACGCATATATACCCGCATTGCTGCCATCTTCAACAATACTCTGCGAATCACATCGGTATCATCGGCTGTTAATATCGACGCTAAATACTCCATCGGAATTCGCATTTGATCCACTGCAGGGATATAACCATCCGCGCTTAACTCACTTTCATTGGTAATATGATTCATGATTGGGCTGAGCGGCGGAACATACCAAACCATTGGTAATGTCCGATATTCAGGGTGAAGCGGCAGCGCTATCTTCCACTTCATTGCCATCTTATAAACCGGAGATGCCTGTGCACTTTGGATCCAGCTATGATTGATTCCCTGTTTTTCCGCGTCGGCAATTACCTCTGGGTCAAATGGATCTAAGAAGACGGAAAGCTGAGCCTCATATAATTCCTTTGGATCTTTGACTGAAGCCGCTTCCTTGACTCTGTCAGCATCATATAAAACCACTCCGATATAGCGGATCCGGCCCACACAGGTTTCCGAGCAAATCGTTGGAAGACCTGCTTCAGTCCTTGGATAGCAAAAATTACATTTCTCGGCTTTATGGGTATTCCAATTGTAATACACCTTATGGTAGGGGCAGCCATTCATACAAAAACGCCAGCCCCGGCAGGCATCCTGATCGACCAGGACAATTCCGTCTTCATCCCGTTTGTACAATGCGCCGGAAGGACACGATGCCACACAGGAAGGATTAAGGCAATGCTCACAAATTCGCGGCAAATACATCATGAACGTTTTCTCATATTCCATTGCAATGTGTTCCTGAAGTTTTTGGACATTGGGGTCCATTGGTACTACTTCCTTACCGCCTGCGAGGTCATCATCCCAGTTTGGTCCCCATTCAGGTTTATCCATATACTGTCCTGTGATCATTGACTTCGGCCGGGCCACAGGTAAATTTTCTTTCTTTGGACTTTTATGCAAATGTTGAAAATCATAGGTCCATGGCTCGTAAAAGTCATCTATTTCTGCCATATTGGGATTGTAAAAAATATTGGCTAGTTTCGAGATCGGTCCGCCTGCTCTTAAATGTAATTTGCCATTTCGCAGGACCCAGCCGCCCTTGTAACGATCGGTGTTTTCCCATTCCTTTGGATACCCTGGTCCTGGACGCGTTTCCACATTGTTATACCAGACGTACTCCATTCCAGGACGGTTGGTCCAGACATTCTTACACGTAACAGAACAAGTATGACAGCCAATACATTTATCAAGGTGCATGACCATTGCCACTTGTGCTTTAATTTTCAAGCCAATCGACCTCCTTTAATGGTCGGACAATCGTCAATGTATCTCGCTGACTGCCTGTTGGTCCATAATAATTAAACCCATAACTCAGTTGTGAATATCCGCCAATCATATGAGTCGCTTTCGGGTATATCCTCGTGACACTGTTATGTGTCCCGCCACGCGTTTTATTAATCGTATTTCCCGGAACACCCATCGTTCGATCCTGTGCATGGTGCATATAGACTGCACCGCGCGGCATCCGGTATGTTAATACGGCTCTCGCAACAACGACGCCATTTCGATTATATAGTTCAATCCAATCGTTATCCTTTATGCCAATTTCCGCGCCATCCTCTTCATTCATCCAAACCACCTGCCAACCGCGGAACAGTTGAATCATATGGGTCGTATCAGTGAACATGGTATGAATGCCCCATTTTTGGTGTGGAGTCATATAACGAAGAGTAATAGATTTCCCTTGATTCTCGACTTCCTTTTCACCTTTAATAAATGGTCCTTTAGAAATAGGCGGGATATACAATGGAAGTCCCTCGCCATAATCAAGCATGACTTCATGGTCAAGGTAAAAACTTTGTCGTCCTGTTAGTGTATGCCACGGAATATGGTATTCCTTATTGACTGTGAACGGCGAATAACGGCGGTTATCATTCTCAAGACCGCTCCAAACAGGGGTCGATATGGCCTGACGAGGCTGGATGGTTAATGCATCTAACGTATAGTCCTCTTCCTCACGGCCTTCTGAAATATGAGCCAGCTTTTTACCTGTTTTTGCTTCCATGGATTTCCAGCCTTCAACTGCACGTTTCCCATTTGTGGCACCTGACATTAAGAGAATCGCATTGATCGCCTTCTTGTCCGTGTATAAATCCGGATAGCCTTTTCCTATCCCTTCATGCTTAGATGGTCCAAGTCGGTCCATTAATTCTTTATATACTTTATCACCTGGTATCCGCACACCTTTTGTTCCATAGCCGTTTTTAATATTGGGTCCAACAGTAATCCACATATCATAAACATGAGGATAATCTCGTTTTAAAATCGTAAAGTTAGGCATGGTTTTGCCTGGAATTGCATCAACTTCACCTTTGCGCCAGTCCTTCACCTTTCCGAATGGCTGGGCAATTTCATTAATCGTATCATGCGCAAGCGGTGACATAATAAGGTCCTCTTGTGCGGGAAGATGTTCCTTCGCAAGTTCGGAAAATTCCTTGGCAATTTCTCTGAATGCATCCCAATCACTACGAGTATCCCATGGCGGGTTAATCGCCGCATTAAATGGGTGAACAAATGGATGCAGGTCCGTACTGCTGATATCATGTTTTTCATACCATGTTGCGGCAGGCAAAATGATATCGGAGAACAGGCCTGAACTGGTCATGCGAAAATCCATACTTATAAACAGGTCGGTCTTACCTTCGGGCGGATCCTCAGTAATATTGACATCCTTTGGCTGCCACGAGTTTTCAACCTCAGAAAGGACGGAATCCTTCGAGCCAATTAAATGTTTAACAAAGTATTCGTGACCCTTTCCGCTGTCACCCAGTAAATTCGAGCGCCAGTTAAAAAATACACGCGGAAAATTACGCGGGTCATTTGGATTTTCAATCGCAAAATCAAGTCTTCCTTCTTTTAACTGTTTCGCTACATCGTCAATCAAAGCCAAATCGTTAACGGTGCGTGACCTCGCTTCCTTCACTACTTCCAATGAATTTTGCGAAAGCTGTGGAAAGCTTGGCAGCCAGCCTAGGCGTGCTGACATCGCATTAAAGTCGGCTGGATGCATTTTTGCATATTCGCTTCCCCAATCAGTTTGGGAATCGTTCGCATCGTATTCATAGCGAAATTGCTCCGTTGCAAAATAAAAGAAGGATGTCCCGTTCATAAAGCGTGGAGATTTCACCCAATCATTCGCAAACGCAATCTGCCCAAAACCTTCTAAAGGACGGACCTTCTCTTGTCCCACATAATGGGCCCAGCCGCCGCCATTTACTCCTTGTGAACCTGTTAACAAAACGAGATTCAGAATTGACCGGTAAATTTGATCACTATGGAACCAGTGATTCGTTCCACCACCCATGGCAATCATGGATTTCCCATTGGTACGAGCTGCGTTATCCGCAAATTCTCTAGCAACCTGGATGACATGGGATTTGTTAACACCGGTAATACTCTCCTGCCAAGCAGGTGTATAAGGATTGTTTTCATCGTTATAATCTGCTGGATAATTTCCTTCCAACCCTCTGTTGACCCCCACATGAGCCAGCATGAGATCATAGACGGTCGTAACAAGCAATTCATTTCCATCCTGGTCTTTTATCCTCTTCACAGGAACTCCACGTTTGTTCGTTCCACCCTCTACTTTTGCAAAATAAGGGAATTCGACCAGCGCAACATCATCTTTTTCATCAAAAAAACTAAGCTTCGGATCTATTTCCGAACCATCTTCTGCTGTCATATCTAAATTCCACTTGTTACCCTCATCCCAGCGAAAACCTTGACTGCCATTAGGGATTGCATAGTTTTTAAGATTACCATCCCAAACAACAGTTTTCCATTCTGCTAATTTATCCCCCTGTGAAATATCAGAGGCCCGAAGAAAACGATCGGAGCGATATCCGCCATCCTTTTTTGTTAAAAGGACAAGATAGGGCAAATCCGTATATTTTTTAGCATAATCAATAAAATACGGTGTTTGTTTATCCACATAAAATTCCTTTAAAATAACATGGGTCATGGCCATGGCAAGGGCTCCATCCGTCCCCGCCTTGGCAGGCAGCCACATATCTGCAAATTTTTCATATTCTGCATAATCTGGACTAACGCCTACTACTTTTGTCCCGTTATAGCGGGATTCCACCATAAAATGGGCATCAGGAGTTCTCGTTTGCGGTATATTTGTACCCCAAATGATGAAATATTTCGTGTTATACCAATCACCGCTCTCGGGAACATCTGTCTGGTCCCCCCATACTTGTGGTGAAGCTGGAGGAAGATCGGCATACCAATCATAAAAACTTAAAATTGTTCCGCCAATTAATGATAGAAATCTTGTTCCACCAGAATAACTAACCATGGACATCGCAGGGATGGGACTAAAACCAACAATACGGTCTGGTCCATATTTTTTAATTGTATAGATAGTCGATGCAGCAATGAGTTGACATACTTCTTTCCATGTACCTCTAACAAAACCGCCTTTACCACGGGCCTTTACGTACTGTTCCCGTTTCTTCGGGTCTGTGACAATATTTTCCCAGGCTTCAACAGGGTTACTTGCCCTCGTCAGTTCATCCTTCCACAAAGCAAATAAATCCCCGCGCACATACGGGTATTTCACACGAGTGGGACTATATGTATACCAGGAAAAACTGGCACCACGCGGACAGCCTCTTGGTTCATATTCAGGAAAATCATCGCCTGTTGACGGGTAATCAGTTTGCTGGGTTTCCCAAGCGATAATGCCGTCCTTCACATGAATTTTCCAACTGCAAGATCCTGTACAGTTGACGCCATGGGTCGAACGGACAATTTTATCATGCTGCCAGCGCCGTCGGTAAACCTCTTCCCAATCCCGTGGACGGGGATTTTCTTCGGTCCAGCCATCATTGATCCGTTCTCCCCGTACTAAGTGTTTAAGAGAATGGAACAGATTATTTTTTTTAGATTGCATCGTTGTCGCCCCTTCTTGTCAGGATATCAGCCAATGGGTTAAATTCTTCACCCAACAATCGAAACGAGTTACTCCCGCTTTCAAACTCCTCTAGAAAAATCTCCCAACTAGGTGCATTTGCTGCAGCAAGTATAAGCCGCTGCAATGTATTCATATCTTCAATTTCATAGATTTCCTGAATCAATTCACCATTTAAAACCCCAAAGCGCATCCTTAGTACAGCAATTAAATCCTCTCGATCGTCGATTAGCATTGGATCATTTTCAAAGGAAAACAATGATTTAGTCAGCTCCCTCTACAGTTTAATCATTTTGTAATAATTTGAGATTAACAATGATTTACATTTCTCGGCAGCCTCTGCAAAAAATTGAACTACGTCAGCATCAGGGACCCTCACTTGTTCCAAGGTAACTTGTGTTGTCATTGTCTGTGAAAATGATTGTGAAAACCGTAAAGTGACTTCGAACCCAGATTCATTTCTTTTGACCGTACCATGAATCTCATAAGGATGGATATGATAATCCGAAAATGTGTCGGCCATTTGCTGGTACAACGCTGGTGCGGCAAAACGTAATAACTTTTCCTCTAATTCTGGTCTTTTGCTCATTTTCACCCTCATTTCCTGTATTACCCAAAGTTTCCAAGCTTATTTTTCTCCCTCAACCAGAAGTTTATTCATTTCATCGTCATTATGGATTTGATCTATAATGACCAGACTATCTAATAATGTAATCATCCGTTGATTTGGTTCATCTGACTGTAATAGATTTTTCAGATTGTCTACAATCCTCCGCATGAGGTCATGATCTCGAGTTAATTGGATTACAGTGGTCAACATATCTGGATTTGCTTCAACAATATCTTTATAAAGCCCTTCCTCTTCCGCCTCGGCATGTTTCAATGTGCGAGATTCCCAATGTTCAATCGTAACTTCTATTACTTGTAATGCCTTTTCCTTGTCACCATCTTCCAGGCATTTTTGAAATAATGTTCGTAACTCGATTGCTTCGTTTAGTGCGGCTTCATGAATGGACGAATGCGCATCTTTTTTTCTTAAACTAGGACCTGACAATGTCACGTCACTCCTTTCCTATTCCAAAATAGCAAATAACTAAAAATGGAAATCATTATAATCTTTTCCATATTGCCTATCTATAAACTTTAAATAAGAGAGGTGTTTTAAAAAAAGGTGTCAGGCACCCAATGAAAGAATTGATATTATCCCTATCTTTTTGTTATAATGAGGTGGTTGTAACATTATTGAGGAGGAACATTTTTTTATGTCAATCGAGGTAGGTACAAAGGTACAAGGTAAAGTAACAGGCATCACTAGTTTTGGGGCATTCGTAGAATTGCCTGGTGGTACAACAGGGTTAGTTCATATCAGTGAGGTAGCTGACAGCTATGTAAAAGACGTAAATGACCATTTAAAAGTTGGCGACCAAATTGAAGTCAAAGTAATTAGTGAGAAGGACGGAAAGACTGCCTTGTCCATCAAAAAAGCTATAGATAAGCCCGAAGGACAAACCTCATCTTATTCCCAACGTCCACCACGCCAGGGAAGAGTAGATAACCGTTTTAAAGATTTCCGTGCAAAGAGTAATTTTAAACCTAAGGAAAATTTCGAAGATAAAATTGCGAAGTTTTTAAAGTCTAGTGAAGAGAATTTATCTACCTTAAAACGAAGCACAGAAACAAAACGTGGCGGTAGAGGCGGAAGACGCGGATAACTTTATCGTTTATTAATAAATCAATATATAGTGAAAGGCAAACGTGTTTAGACATGTTTGCCTTTTTTAATTGCTTCATTCCTGAATTGAAACAAAAAAGACAGGGCTCGCCTGTCTTTTTTTCATTTAATTATTAATCGTGAAAATTTGTACCATCTGTTGTAGCTTTAATGATGCCGGCGCGAATCACAAAATCACCGAAGTGCTCTCCATCTTCTCGTTCAGTCGCATAGCGAGAAAGTAAAACTCGCAATTCACTTAATATTTCTTCTTCACCGATGTTCTCTCGGTACATTTTATTTAGACGGCTGCCATCAAAAGCAGCACCAAGGTACATATTATATTTCCCTACAGCTTTCCCCATGAAAGCAATTTCACCTAGACCCGGACGGGCACAGCCGTTTGGACAGCCTGTCATCCGGATGGTGATTTCTTTATCACGTAGGCCATTTTCATCAATGATCGTTTCAATTTTATCAATTAGTTCTGGTAAATAGCGCTCAGCTTCAGCCATTGCTAATCCACAGGTTGGCAATGCCACACAGGCCATTGAGCTGCGGCGAAGGGCTGAAGTATGCTTGCCATCGGTCAAACCATATTGTTCAACCAATTCGTTTATAACTTTCTTTTTCTGTGCTGTTACATTGGCAATGATCAAGTTTTGATTGGTCGTTAAACGGAATTCACCAGTATGAACTTTGGCAATTTCACGTAAAGCAGTCATCAGCTTATAGTCATCAAAATCAGCAACGCGGCCGTTTTGAATAAACAATGTCAAATGCCATTTTCCATTTACGCCCTTCTCCCATCCATAACGATCACCGTTATGGTCGAAATGATATCGTCTTGCCTCTTCCAGTTTCCAGCCAAGACGGTGTTCCAATTCTTCCTTCACCGTTTCAAGGCCCAGACGGTCTACCGTGTACTTAAACCGAGCATTTTTTCTAACCGAGCGATTTCCGTAATCACGCTGAATGGTGATCGTCTTCTCGGCAACATCATAAATTTGCTCTGGCTTACAGAAGCCAATGACCTTAGCAAGTTGTGGATAAGTTGCTTTGTCACCGTGAGAACTGCCCATTCCACCACCAATCGCGACGTTAAAACCAATAAGCTTCCCGTCTTCGACAATGGCAATAAATCCCAGGTCTTGTGAAAAGACATCAATATCATTTTCTGGAGGGACAGCAATTCCGATTTTAAACTTCCGCGGCAAATAAAGCGGTCCGTACATTGGTTCAACTTCTTCAATTTCCGGAGTACCTGCCACTACTTCTTCATCAAGCCATACTTGATGATAGGCTCTTGTTCTTGGTAATAAATCATCACTTAGCATTTTGGATAAACCATAAACTTCAGAATGGATATCAGATTGATACGGATTAGATGTACACAAAACATTACGGTTTACATCTCCACATGCAGCAATCGTATCTAAAAGAGTGGAATGAATTTGTTGAATCGTATTTTTCATGTTCCACTTTAAAATCCCATGCATTTGAAATGTCTGTCGTGTTGTTAGTTTTAAAGTGCCATTCCCATTCCTTTGAGCGAGCTCATCCATGACAAGCCATTGTTCAGGTGTAGCAACTCCGCCAGGTAAGCGAACACGAAGCATAAACTGGTACGCTGGTTCAAGCTTTTGTTTGGCACGTTCATTGCGGAGGTCGCGATCATCCTGCAAATAACTGCCATGATGCTTCATTAAACGGTTGTCATCATCAGGAATTCCAGCACTTATCCGATCTAACATTACTTCTTTAAGTGTCCCGCGTAAATAATTACTTCTTTCTTTGATACCTTCCACATCACTTGGAGGGCCTTCAGGCGCTTTTAAAATTTGATTAACCATGGTGAAACTCCTTTCCATCCCAAATCAGTATACGTCACGCTGATAACGTTTTTGCTGCTGCAAATCGGCTACATATTCTTCTGCTTTTTCACGGCTTAAGCCGCCTTCTTTTTCAATAATGTCAATTAATGTATTATGAACATCATGGGCCATATGTTTTTCATCCCCACAAATGTACAGATGAGCACCTTCTTCAAGCCATTCAAATAATTCTTTACTATTTTCAAGCATACGGTGTTGTACATATACTTTTTCAGCTGTATCACGTGAAAAGGCAACATCCAATTTCGATAATACACCGTCTTTCAGCCATTTTTGCCATTCTGTTTGATAAAGGAAATCCGTCACAAAATGTTGATCTCCGAAGAATAGCCATGATTTTCCTTCTGCCCCAATTTCTTCACGCTCTTGCATAAAGGAACGAAATGGTGCTGCTCCAGTACCTGGTCCCACCATGATGATTGGAGCCTCTGGGTTATTTGGAAGCTTGAAGTTTTCATTATGTTGGATATACACTGGCACGGTATCGCCTGGCTGCAGACGCTCCGCTGTCTGAATGGAACAAACCCCATTTCGTTTCCGGCCGTGTGCCTCATAACGAACCGCTCCGATTGTCAAATGAACCTCATCCGGGTTTGCCGCTAAGCTGCTTGATATCGAATACAGTCGGGACGGCATTTTTCGAAGAATGGAGACAAACTCTTGTGCTGAACCAACCCAAGGAGTAAAATCACGGACTAAATCAAGTAAGTCGCGTCCATCCAAATAAGTCTTTAATTTCTCTTCATTACCTGGTGAGAGGAGTTCCTGTAAATTTTCATTGGCAGTAAGACGGGCTGCCTTCTCAATCAACGGTTTCGTTAACGTCGTAATTTCAAAATGTGTGGTAAGTGCTTCTTTAAGCGGGAGAATTTCTCCTTTTTTATTCACAGTCACCTGTTGTTCTGGATCCCAGTTCATTTCCTCTAATAGCGAGGTAACGAGCGCGGGGTCATTTTCTGGATATATCCCAAGACTATCTCCCGGTTCAAATGTAAGTCCAGATCCTTCAAGCGACAACTCAAGGTGGTGCGTTTCTTTATTTGAGCCGCGGCCGTTCAGATTGATATTTTCTAATACTTCTGCTTTAAATGGATTTGATCTTGAATACGTTGATTCTACTGCTTGAGATACCAGTTCCTGAACTGGAACTTGGCTGCCAGCGTCTGCTTCTTTTAAATTACTAAGCACACCTGCAAGCCATTCAGATGCTGGCTCATCGTAATCCAGATCGCAGTCAAAGCGTGGGTAAAGCCTTGTACCGCCAAGTTCTTCCAACCGTGCATCAAAGTCTTTTCCTGTTTGACAGAAAAATTCATACGAACTGTCACCAAGTGCCAAAACTGAGAAACGAAGATGGTCTAGTTTCGGAGCACGTTTTCCATGCAGAAACTCATGAAAGGATATGGCATTATCTGGCGGAGTGCCCTCGCCATGGGTACTAGCGACGATCAGCAGATTTTCAACCTTTTTTAAATTGTTAGGTTTAAAATCGCTCATTGATAAGACAGTTACTTGGAACCCAGCTGCCTCAAGTTTCTTGCCCGCTTTCTTAGCAAGACCCTGAGCGTTACCCGACTGTGAACCAAAAAGGATGGTCACATCTTTAGAAATTACCGGTGCTGTGATTCCTCCCGGTTGTTCAGATACCTCGGCATTTCCAGACCCAGAAATCGAAGAAAATTGGGCTGCTGCCAAGAATCCGCTCAACCAGACTTTTTGAGATTCTGTCAACGTAGGCAGTATCCGGTTTAGGAGTTCTGCTTGCTCCTGATTAAAAGGACTGTTCAATACTTGAAGTTGCACTAAAATCCACCTCACAAAGGATTATTAACTGATTGTGATCATTTATTTATCATGCCATGTAATAAAGATTCTTACAGTACACAATTTTCAGTCAAAAAATGATTAATATAATAATAGTTTTACTATTCCTATAAGTCAAGTCGGTTTTAATGATTTAATCCATTAAAATCTGTTAAAATTTTGGTTTTTTTAAGTGGATGCAGGTTACTACAACAATTAAATAAATATATGGCGCAATGTAATAGCAGACCGCGACACGTTTCCAATGCTTTGGCTTTTGTCACGTCACACTGTCCTCATTGCGCCAGAATTTTAGGAAATGTTATCTATTTCTTCTGTTTCGGTTACGCAAAAACGTCGGAATGTCAATTGATTCCTCTGTATCCTGTCCATAGCTTCCATAATCATGCGAAGGCTCTTCATGAATCATTTGTTCTTGTTTTGGCTGGGAATGGACCTGCTGAATTCTTGATGTTCCTTCTTTTTGAATTGGAGTAGACGGCCTAGTGGTTCGTGCCAGTTTATCAACAAAACCTGTAGCAATCACTGTAATCATGATTTCATTTTTAAAATTTTCGTTAATAATCGAACCAAAAATCATATTTAGATCTTTATCAGCTGCTGAAGCGACAAGGTCCGCTGCCTCTTGCACTTCATATAAACTTAAGTCTTTCCCTCCAGTTATATTCATAAGAATCCCTTGTGCTCCGTCAATCGACGTTTCTAATAAAGGACTAGAAATGGCCTTTTTTGCTGCCTCTACTGCGCGTCCATCACCTTTTGCAACACCAATACCCATTAAAGCAGTACCTTGATTACTCATAATGGTCTTAACATCAGCAAAATCCAAATTTATTAATCCAGGAACAGCTATTAAGTCAGAAATCCCTTGAACACCTTGACGAAGAACATTATCCGCTTCTCGGAACGCTTCAATCATCGGCGTTCTTTTATCAACAATTTGCAATAGGCGATCATTTGGAACTATGATTAATGTATCAACTGCTTGACTCATTAGCTCAATTCCACTTGCTGCGTTTGAAGCACGTTTACGTCCCTCAAATCCAAAAGGGCGGGTTACAACGCCAATTGTCAGGGCACCAAGGGCTCGTGAGATTTCAGCAATCGCAGGTGCAGCACCTGTTCCTGTACCTCCACCCATCCCAGCAGTGACGAAAACCATATCGGCTCCTTTTAATACGTCCTCCAGCTGTCTTCTGCTTTCTTCAACCGCTTTTCTGCCAACTTCAGGGTTAGCGCCAGCACCTAATCCTCTTGTCAACTGTGCTCCAATTTGCATTTTAATTTCTGCTTTTGATAGATTTAGAGCTTGGGCATCTGTATTGACAGCAATGAACTCGACACCTTGAACTCCGCCTTCAATCATCCGATTGACAGCATTATTTCCGCCACCGCCAACACCAATTACTTTTATTCTAGCTACTTGATCTATATCCATGTCAAAATCCCACATATTATTCCTCCTACTTATCATCCGTTAAATTATTTGCCTCGCTATTAAAAAAAATCATAGATTTTTATAATCTTGCAATCGATTAGTTACAAATAATCATATATCGTATGTATATTTTTTTCCTATTCATATTTTACCAAAATAATAGCAGATTTAATATAGTAAGCTAACACTCAATTCAGATAAATTTGTTGAATTTTGAGGAAAATACTAGAAAATTTGTTAAATTTATTAAACAATTTTTTTAAGTAGTTCTTTTGAAATACTCCCATCGATAGATTTTATTAGCATGCTAGGATACTGCCATCAATTCTCTATCATTCTGCTAGCATGAAGATAGAGTGTCACTAGCCTGCTTCTATAAGAAAAAATACCGTTAATGCTGGCGCATTAACGGTATTTTGATGATCAGCGTTTTAACTTTTGATTGAGCGATAAACGGTATGTACTTTTATAACGCAGGCGCTTCCATCCCCATATGACTCCACTCTTCCCGTGCTGGTCCATATACTCCAGGTACATTTAATCCAGCTTGGCGCATTAGTACTGTCATTTGACCGCGATGATGAATGATGTGTTTAATTAAAAGAGAGAGTGTCACTCCTTTTGGCATTTCCATACCAAACACGTTTTTCATTTCGGTTAAGGATGCATCCGTCCATTGCTGTTGTACTGCCTCGACTGTATCAGCAGTAACCTTTCGAAAAGTGTCAGCAATGATTTTCGCCGAGGTCGGTACTACATCTCCATTCTCCACATTTTCAGCAGTAATGCCGAATTCGTTAAGCATTCCAGGTGTGCTCGTAACCACATGCCACGCAATTCTGCCTAGCGTTCGGTCTTCTGGGGAAACTTCTTGTTGAAGTGATTGGTCCGTTAAAACATCTAACACTTTTTGTGTAGAGGATGCCTCTTGATTCCATTCTTGAAAAAATTCAGATATTGATGTATACATGATTTTTTTCCTCCTACTTTGATACGTTTAACAATAAAAGTATATCATTCTTACCATTAACAGCAAAATTTACCACATTATATCTATCTAAAACTCCTCTACGGTTGAAATATATGGTAAGTTTCGGTACATTTGTGCGTAGTCAATCCCATAGCCGACAATGAATTCATCTGGGATGACAAAGCCTACATAATCAACTGGCAAGTCTACTCGCCTTCTTTCAGGCTTGTCTAAGAGCGTGCAAATTTTTATTTGTTTCGGCTTATGCGCTATTAAATGACCGCGCAAGAAATGCAATGTCAGACCACTGTCGATAATATCCTCAACAACTAGGACATTCTGATTGGTAATATTTGCATCAAGGTCCTTCAGTAATCTTACTTTCCCTGATGACTCTGTCTCGTCCCCATAGCTTGAAACGGAAATGAAATCAATATTAATATTCCCCTTCATCTCACGAATCAAATCCGCAGCGAAGATAAACGATCCTTTTAAGACGACGATTAAAATAATGTCCTCATTATTGAAGTCTTTTTCAATTTGTTCTGCTAACAGCTTCACTCGTTCTTTAATTTCTGTTTCAGAAATCATCACATCTTTAATTCTATAACCCAAGATCTCCACCTCATTCTAAAAAATAGGCTGTTGATTTCCGTTCCAGGCACTTCGCTTTCCGCGGGCGGTCCGGGGAGCCTCCTCGGCGCTTAAGCGCCTGCGGGGTCTCCCCTGCACCGTCCTCCCGCAGGAGTCTTCGTCCCTTCCACTCCAATCAACTTGCTAAAAAATCTTCAGTGACCTTTTACATAGAAAAATAAAAATGCCAATACGAAAAATCATCTAGTTTGATTTTTCGCATTGGCATCGATTGTTATACCCCTTTATAAGCAAGGCGGTAAATTTCTGCTAATTCAGTTACTAACGGAAGTTTGGGATTTGCTGTGGTGCATTGGTCTTCGAAAGCCCGATCTGCTAGGTAGTCAACTTTGCTTTCAAATTCAGCTTTATTTATTTGGTTTGCTTCAAGGCTCATTGGTACTTCCAATTCCTGTGCCAATTTAATAATGGCTAGAACGAGGCTTTCTACACCTTCCTCGGTGTTACTTGCAGGTAATCCTAGAATTCTAGCGATATCAGCATAACGTTTGTCAGCTTTGAAATGATTGTACTTCGGAAAAGCTGTAAATTTCTTTGGCTTGGCGGCATTATAACGTATTACATGTGGCATAAGTACAGCATTTGCCCGTCCGTGTGCAATATGGAACTCGGCACCAAGTTTATGGGCAAGACTATGGTTTATTCCTAAAAATGCGTTAGCGAACGCCATACCAGCAATTGTTGAAGCATTATGAACCTTTTCTCGAGCTTCTTCATCCTGGCCGTTTTTGTAGGCTCTAGGCAGGTACTCAAATACGAGTTGGATGGCTTTAATTGCGAGGCCATCAGTATAATCATTTGCCATACATGACACATATGCTTCAATAGCGTGTGTCAAGACGTCCAATCCGGTATCGGCGGTAATATGTTTTGGCACCGTCATCACAAATTGCGGATCGATAATGGCAACGTCAGGAGTTATTTCATAATCAGCCAGCGGATATTTAATATTTGCTTCTTTATCAGTAATGACCGAGAATGACGTTACCTCCGAGCCTGTTCCAGAAGTGGTAGGAATGGCCACAAATTGTGCTCTTTGGCCAAGATTAGGATATTTTACAATCCGTTTGCGAATATCTAAGAATTTTTGTTTTAAGCCAAAGAATTCGGTTTCTGGATGTTCATAGAACAACCACATTCCTTTGGCCGCATCCATTGCGGAACCACCGCCAAGTGCAATGATTACGTCAGGCTGGAAATTAGCCATCATTTCTGCACCCTTCATCACCGTTTCAATGGACGGATCTGGCTCTACTTCTGAAAAGATTTCACAATGCACATAATCAGGACGTTTTCTTAAATAATATAGAACTTTATCAACATATCCTAATTTCACCATTCCAGGGTCTGTAACAATAAAGGCTTTTGAAATTTTCGGCATTTTTGCTAAGTACTGTGTCGAGTTTTTTTCGAAATAAATTTTAGATGGTACTTTAAACCACTGCATATTAATATTCCTTTTCGCTACTTTTTTTATATTCATTAAATGAATGGTACCAACGTTTGTTGAGACAGAATTTCCGCCATACGTACCACAGCCAAGGGTCAATGACGGCATATAAGCATTATAAATATCACCGATTGCACCTTGTGAGGATGGGGCGTTGACAATAATACGTCCCGCTCTCATTCGCAAGCCGAAATTCTTGATCACAGATTGGTCAGTGGTGTGAATAACAGCAGAGTGCCCTAAACCGCCAAACTCCAGCATTTCCTCGGCCCGTTTGAATCCTTCTTCAAGACTACTTACCATATAACATGCAAGGACGGGGCTTAATTTTTCCCTTGAAAGTGGGAATTCAGGACCAACTCCAGTTAATTCTGCGACAAGAATCTTTGTTTCGTCAGGAACCTTCACTCCAGCCATCTTAGCTATTTTAGCCGCAGCCATGCCAACAATATCAGGGTTAACGGCACAAGAATGTTCATTAATAACTAATTTTTCGACCTTCGCTTTTTCTTCCTCAGTTAAAAAGTAACAATTATTTGAAATCATTTCTTGTTTAACATGATCGTAAATTTCTTTATCAACAATAACCGCTTGTTCAGAGGCACAAATCATCCCATTGTCAAAGGTCTTTGATAAAATTAAGTCATTCACTGCTTGTTGAAGATTCGCTGTTTTTTCAATGTAGCAAGGGACATTTCCTGGTCCAACACCTAGTGCAGGCTTACCTGAACTGTATGCAGATTTCACCATTCCCGCTCCGCCTGTGGCAAGAATTAATGAAATTCTCGTATGATTCATCAGGGCTTGAGTAGCTTCGAGCGACGGTGTTTCAATCCATTGAATACAATTTTCTGGTGCTCCTGCCTTAATGGCTGCATCTCTTAGGACTCTGGCCGCTTCACTGCTGCATTTTTGTGCCGATGGATGGAAAGCAAAAATAATTGGATTTCTTGTTTTTATCGATATAAGTGCTTTAAACATTGTAGTCGATGTTGGATTGGTTACTGGTGTAACTCCGGCAATAACCCCTACCGGTTCCGCAATTTCAATTATGCCTTCATGTTCATTTTCGTTAATAATTCCAACGGTTTTATCGTATTTAATATTATGATAGACATATTCTGTAGCAAACATATTTTTGATGATTTTATCTTCGTATACGCCTCTCCCAGTTTCTTCAACCGCTAATTTCGCCAGCGGCATATGCTGGTCAAGACCTGCCAAGGCCATTTCTTTGACAATTTCATTAATCATTTCTTGGTCAAAGCTGCGGAACTCAGCCAAAGCTTTTAGACCATTCTCGACCAGTAGGTCCACCATCTCTGTTACATCTTGCTTTTCTTTAACTGCCTTTTCTACAACTACCATTGTAATACCTCCGTTTGATTAATTATTTGTGAAACTTTTCACAAATTATCTTAAAAAATAATCTATTAAGCGGGTATTTTCTCAGGTGTCTATTTATTGGTTATTTTGTGAATCATTTCACATAATTGATTAAAAAAAATGTTTTCTACTTAATCTTCTTTCACAAATGGTTATTCACAAACTGGATTACGGGGAATCTTTTCAAATAATATGTCCGACAGAACCTTCGAATATTTTTTTACAATGATCACGTAATTAATTGTCCAAATATAGGAGGGAATTTCTTCATTTTCTTTAAAATACATCGCCTCAAATTCGTCCTCTACTGTTTCTTCAAATAAATCCAGGCTATAAGTTTCAGAATCTGTAGAGAAGGTCTTCCATTCACAAACCATCATGTCTTATCACTCCTTGTTTGTTTATGGATTCATCATAACATAGATTTTTAATAATAATTTGTGAAGTAATGAACAATATGTGAATTGTGGTTAATTTTACTAAAAATAGTCTATTTCCATATTTGACGATGTTTTCAAAAGATAATATCGGAATATATAAGGTGAATAGGGTAATTACCTGAAAACGTTTACAGCTAATAAACTATTTAAATATAATATTAACCTGAATTAAATATGCTTAATTCCTAATGAAAGATGAGAGTGGAAAATTAAGGGTTCCGGTCATTTATCAGCTATCTAAATACCGGAACCCCTAATGTAACTAAATTTCAGGCAATTAAATATAGCTAAATCAATTTAATTCCTCTTGGCAGTTTAATAGAAGTCAGAATGTCCGTCTCCCTCACACGATCCTCTGCATAAGAGGAACCACTCAAAATCTCGTGATCCAGATAACCCGGATGACACATTACTTCGACCGTTTGCCCGTCTTGAACACGTGTGACCAGTTTCTCAAAGTAATCATAGGTCGCTCCCGCTCCATAAAAATCATGTAAAAACACATCCGAAAATGCAGCAACTCCCTCTACTGTATCCAATGAAAAACGTCTAGCACTTAAATCGTATTTTTTTGCCAGCATTTGCACCACCGGTAAAAATTCCGGAATCGTATGGACATGATGATGGCTGTCAAAATGAGTCGGTGTAAGACCTGTTTCAAGAAACTTATCAATTTGCGCACTCCACTCTCTAGTCAGTTCATCAAGCGATATCTCCCGTTGCTCTTGGAATTCAGAAATGCGTTTAAAACTGCCATTCTCATTCACTAGTGACGGAACGTCAGTTAAAAGCGGCTTCCCACAGGTGAGGACCAGATGAATCCCGACTTGAAGTTTTGGATTAGCTTTCGTGAGCTCCACGGCATGCGTCACACCAGGCATGTTCATCATTATTGTGGTGGAATTAACAATGCCATTTTTATGAGCATCAATAATTCCATAATTAATGCCTCTTGAATACCCAAAATCATCTGCGTTTACAATTAGCTTAATCAAGCGATTATTACCTCCTCTTTACCAGAGAAAAGGCAGCAGACCCGCTCCCTTTTTGTTAATTTTCGGCTTTTTATACCTATCTGTTGATTTCCGTTCCAGGCACTTCGCTTTCCGCGGGCGTTGCGGGGAGCCTCCTCGGCGCTTCCAGCGCCTGCGGGGTCTCCCCTGCCCCGTACTCACGCAGGAGTCTTCGTGCCTTCCCCTCCAATCAACAGAGTGTCGCAATCAGAATTAACTTTTAACACAGTCTATTTTTTAAAGAATTGAGGTAAGTATTTTTTATGTGCTTCTAACATTTCGTCGACGATTTGTTTCGCAATGGTATCTGAGGCAACCAATGGATTGATCGTTAAAGCAAGGATTGCTAGATTATAGTCTCCGGTAACCGCTGCTTCGGCTGCGACCCGTTCAAATGATTTAATTTGCTGAACAAGCCCTCGGACCGGCACGGGGAGATCGCCCATCACAAGTGGCTTTGGACCCTCTTTTGTAATGATACAGCTAACCTCAACAGCAGAATCATTAGGAATGCTCGCGATAGAACCATTATTTAACGTATTAACCGGTTGAATATCCCCTTTGTCATTATAAATAGATGAAATTAAACGGACTGCTGCATCACTGTAATAAGCGCCACCCCGTTTTTCAAGTTGTGGAGGTTTTATTGATAGATTAGGATCCTTATAAAGTTCAAAAAGATCCTCTTCTAACTTTTTCACCACTTCCGCACGTGTCCCAACCGTTTCTGCATTTTTGATGTCTTTTTCGACCATTTCACGACTTTTGTAATAATAATTGTGATACGGACATGGGAGGACCCCTAAAGCTCGGATAAATTCAGGCTCCCAGCCCTGCCCTTGAATATTCTTTACGAAACTTGAATTTTCTGGATTGGTTAAAAATTCGATGACCTGATCTTTTACACTAACGCCATCCATGTAAACATCTAAGCCGTACACCATATGATTTAACCCGGCAAAGTCAATACGGACACGGGAATGTTCAACTTTTAGTAGTTTTGCAATTCCCATTTCCATCCCTATCGGTACATTACAGAGTCCGACTACCTTGCGATGGTCACTATAGCGAAGAACCGCTTCCGTCACCATCCCTGCCGGATTGGTAAAGTTAACGAGCCACGCATCAGGACAAAGTTCCTTCATATCTTTAACAATATCCAAAATAACTGGGATCGTGCGAAGCCCTTTAAAAAGCCCACCTGGTCCGTTCGTTTCTTGGCCAAGTACCCCATACTGTAACGGGATCCTCTCATCTTTAGCTCTTGCGTCGAGGAGACCCACCCGAAATTGCGTGGTCACAAAATCAGCATCCTTTAATGCTTCTCTTCGATCAAGTGTTAGATGCACTTCGACAGGAAGTCCAGCCTTTTGAAACATCCGTTTCGCTAAGTTTCCAACTATTTCTAATTTCTCTTTTCCTTCCTCGACATCCACAAGCCAAAGTTCGCGTATTGGTAGTTCATCATATCGTTTGATCAATCCTTCAACCAGCTCGGGGGTATAACTTGAACCGCCGCCAATGGTGGTAATTTTAATTGATTTAGTCAATTTCTATGAACCTCCCACTTTATTGAGTATTCATTTCTTGGCGAATCTCAACAATCTCTCTTGCTAAATCGATTAATGTAATAGCCGTCATTAAATGATCCTGCGCATGGATTAGAATAATGGGGATGTCGAAATCATTGCCTTCCGCTTCAGCTTGGATCAATTGTGTTTGAAAGCGATGGGCATGAATGATTTCACCATCAGCCTCTGAAAGTTTTTCCAGTGCAGAAGTGAAGTTTTTTTCTTTGGCTGTAAAAATCGCTTCCATGGCGAGACTTCTGGCATTTCCACTATGCAGAATTAATTGAAATGAGAGTTGGTATAATTCTTCTTTTGTCATCTTTGTCCTCCTCACCCAAAATACGTGCTAAGAGCTTGCCATTTGGCAAGCCCTTTTTTATTTTATTGTTATTTACTAGACCCATTTTCAACATTGAAGTTTTGTTTATCCCACATTCTAAAAAATGGATAGTAAATCGCAAAAGCAACGACTAAATTGATCACTTGCATTAACGCCCCTCGGATATTTCCGCCCGTTGCTAGATAACCTCCGATAATTGGAGGAGTCGTCCAAGGTACGGCAACACCAGCTGTCTTCGGAGCAAAACCAGTACTCATTCCAATATAAGTTGTAATGGTGAGAGCCAACGGTGTTAAAATAAATGGAATAATGAGCAGAGGATTTAAAACAATTGGGGCTCCGAAAGTAATCGGTTCATTAATATTGAATATTCCTGGTCCGATCGCCAGACGGCCTAATTGCTTGGATTGCTGACTCTTCGCCATAAATAACATCATAAGAGCAAAAACAAATGTTGCACCAGAACCGCCCATATAAATGAAAATATCAAAGAATTGCTGGGAAATGATATTTGGAATTTCATCTCCTGCTTGAAGCGCCAAGCGGTTCGCGTCCGTTTGGGCTAACCAAATTGGTGCCATAACACCGCCGACAATACTCGCGCCATGTAATCCAGTGGACCATAAGAGTTGAACAAAGAAGACGGCAATAAGTGCACCAATCAGTGTCCCACCAAGCGCACCAAGTGGTTCTTGTAACAACTGCCCAACAACATTGTGCAAACTTTCAAACGAAGTGTTTTCAATGAGCAAACGGATAATCCACACGCAAAGAATAACTAAAAATCCTGGGAATAAAGCGACAAATGATTTACTTACACTTGGCGGTACACCATCCGGCATTTTTATAACAATATTTTTTTGAATAATATATCGATAAATTTCAGTTGAAAACATGGCTAGGATCATCGCAACAAACAAACCTTTGCTACCCAAAAGTGCCATTGGCAATACACCGCCTACTTGTACAGCCTCCGTTGCTCCTTCTGGGGTAAACATCGTGAAATAAGGAGTGGCAAGAATAAAGGCAGCGACAGATATGGCACCTGCACTCAATGGATCGACTTTGTATTGTTCAGCCAGACGGTAGGCTATACCGAACGCTGCAATCAGTGCCATAATGTCAAAAGTTGCGCTGACAGGATATAATAGTTTAGTCAACCAGGCGTCTCCGAATGTGCGGGCCATAAATTCTGGATATCCATCAATAGGTAAAAATCCCAAAATTAAAAAAATGGATCCAATGATGAGGAGCGGCATGGTTAAAATGATCCCATCACGCAATGCTTGTAAGTGCCGTTGGCCAGCAATCCTGCCCGCGACCGGCATGACCTTCTCTTCTAACATCTGATTAAATTTGCTCATATCTTTTCACCCCTATGTGAAGTTATGAATCTAGTAGATTTTTGGCAAATTTTAGTACTTCCGCCCCATTACACATCCCATAATGCACTGAATTGATTAAATCAACGGGTATCCCTTTTTCTAATCCTGCTTTTTTCAATTTGGGAAGCAGATATCGAACCTGCGGACCTACTAATAACACATCCGCTTGGTCTAGATGGTTATTCACTTCATTCGCACTTACTGCCCATATCTTTGCCGAAATTCCTTCTGCTTTTGCTGCTGCTTCCATTTTCGTGACTAATAAGCTAGTTGACATGCCAGCAGCACAGCATAATAGGATGTTCATAACAATCCTCCCTTCTTATTATTGTAAACGCTTACAAAAAAAGGAAAAAATTTTTCCATTGCGATAAACAATGGATTTCCATATAAGCTTTCCTCCATGTCTAGAATTTTGTCCCGCCCTAATATATATTTCCTCACCAAAAAAATTAGGACAATAAGTTGCTCTTTAAAATGTAAAAAAAAACTACAGATTTTTAAATTAGCAGAAAGAAAAAAAGAAGCCTAGAATATTCCAGACTTCCTGCTGTGGAGCGTATTACCTTTTACTTCTTACTTGGGGACCATTCAATAGAATCTTACTAATTTCATTCTTATTCCATCAACTTAGGTCATCAAACTCTCTTGCAATTCTTTCAAACGCTTCCTGTATGAGTGGTCTGGGTGATGGAATACAAATTCTTTGCCACTGTAACCCTTCCTCACCAAACATCTTTCCATCTTCAAGCAGGACATTCGCTTTGTTGTAAATACGATCATGGATTTCTTCAGGTGAGAGGCCATAATCACTAAAATCCATCCACATAATATAGGTTCCTTCTGGAATTCTCACCTTAACTTTCGGCATTTTCTCCGCTAAGAATGTAGCAGCCCACTCCATAGTCCCATCAATATAGTCTTTCAATTGCTCTAACCAGTCTTCTCCTTCATTGTAAACAGCAATCAAAGCTGAAACAGTAAATGGAGATGGTAAGTGCATGCCCATAACCTTATTATAAGTGTTTCTAAGATCTGGATTCGAGATAATCACATTCGTACAATGAAGTCCAGCAACATTGAATGTTTTGTTGATTGCTGTAAAAGTAATAATCCGGTCACGATGTTCAGAAACCTTTGCGATTGGAGTAAACGTCTGATTTCGACGAACTAAATCACCATGTATTTCATCGGCAACTATGAGAACATCATGCTCCGTACAAATATCGGCTAATTTCCTTAATTCATCCTGAGTAAACACTCTTCCGGTGGGATTATGCGGGTTGCATAAGATGAACATTTTGGTTGTTTCTTCTTTTGCTTTCGCTTCAAAATCAGCAAAATCAATTTGAAAGTACCCTTCACTATCTGCTTTAAGGGCATTATTCACGACTTTTCGACCGTTGGCTTCTATTGCGGAGGTAAACGGTGGATACACGGGACGTTGGATTATGATGCCATCTCCTGGATTTGTTAATGCCTTGACAGCCACATTTAAGGCATGAACTGTTCCAGGACTAAAACTGATTTCCTCCTGCTGAATCTCCCAATCATGTCTCTTTTTAAACCAATGCTGAATGGCTTCATAATACTCTTTAGGAAAAATAGTATATCCGAAAATTCGGTGATCGACCGTCTTATGTAAAGCATCAACTAAGGGCTGAGGTACTGGTAGATCCATGTCTGCTGTAAATAATGGAATGGTTTCTTCATCATATCGTTCTGTCAGCCCAATCTGTTTCAGAAGCTCCCCTCCATCCCATTTAATTGAATAAGTTCCTCTTCGGTTAACAACTTCATCAAAGTTATACTTCATTTACATCCACCCTTCTATTTTTTATTTTTTTAATGATATACTTATAAAAATTCACATTGATTACTCTAATTATAGCGATAAAAAGAAGTGATTAAAAATATGAGAGGATAAATTTTTTTATATGATGAAACAAAAAAGAGCAGGCCTCAGTTAGCACTGCTCATTACTGCAAGTTACATTTGTTATTTTATTGGACCGTTCCGATTAAATTGCGAATTGATTTGACCAATGATCATCTTACGTTTTTCCTTTTTGGAGAAATCTCTGCGAATTTCCATCGTTTGGACCCCTTCTTCAATTTTTTCTGCAATTTCTATTAGTCTTTCAATATCCGCAAATGAATATTTCCGTGTCCCATTTGGGGTCCTGTCTGGAAAAATAAGCTTTCGTGTTTCATAATAATGGATTTGCCTGCTTGTTAGACCCGTCAATTCTGTCACAATTCCTATCGTGATAACCTTTTGTTCACGATAGGATTGGTTTTCATTTTCCAAGATACCACCTGCCCATTTTATTTATTTTTAAAAATGTGAATTGTTTAACAATTCTGATGTTACATATTCTAACACATGATGTAATAAACTTAAACAATAAATTCCTCTTACTCAAAAGTTTCACTTTTACTGATGAAAATACTGTCTTAATTAAGTATCAATACAACAATTAATATTGTTGACTCTTTAAAAATTCTGTGTCACCTTAGAAATATATTCATATAAACAGAAGGAAAAGGATGTATTCCCTTATGAAAAGAAAAATACTTGCTTATAACTTTGAATTCTCTGAAACGCTAGATCGATTAAGAGATCATTTCGATGTGGAAATTTTTGAACGAATCAATCCCAAGACAGACCCAGCGTTTTTGCATGCTCTTGAGCAGGCTGAAGGGATTGTCGGCCTCGCGCTCCCAGTTGATAATGAATTATTGGACCGAGCCCCAAATTTAAAAATCGTTTCCAATAACTCGACAGGTTTTAATAACCTTTCCCTTGGAGAGATGACAAAGCGTGGTATTATGGGCACCAACACACCAGGTGTCTTAGAGGACACTACGGCCGATGCGATTTTCGGTATTCTTCTTGCAGCAGCAAGACGCATCCCCGAATTAGACCAATTTGTAAAAACAGGAAAGTGGAAGCAACATCTTACTAGGAAAGAATATGCCCTTGATGTTCATCATAAAACATTAGGAATTATTGGGATGGGGAAAATCGGTTCATTAATTGCAAAACGCGGGCATTTTGGCTTTGACATGAACATTCTATACTATAACCGCACCCGGAACCTTGAAGCTGAAGAAAAATACAACGCTGTTTATTCTTCATTAGATACCTTACTTATGCAATCCGATTTTGTTTGTTTAATGACTCCACTCACTCCTGAAACTGAAAATATAATGGGAGAACGCGAATTTAAATTGATGAAAAGTTCAGCTATTTTTGTAAATGGTTCGCGCGGAAAAACAGTGGATGAAAAAGCTCTAATTGAAGCATTACGGATAAACGAAATCCATGGTGCCGCATTAGACGTATTCCAAAATGAGCCTCTCAAAGCAGATCACCCGCTGCTGCAGTTTTCCAATGTGGTAACGACCCCGCATATCGGGTCCTCCACTCACGAAACGGAACTAAAAATGGCCAAACTTGCCGTCGAGAATTTAGAAGCAGGACTAACTGGAAAACGACCGAAGAATCTTGTTAATCCAGTGGTATGGGATTAATTTTATAGAGGAAACAAAGTTATGAACTCACCAAAAACTATTATTGAAGAACTAAATTTAAAAAAGTATGATCGGAAACTTGTTCTTAACAAACCTGAAGATTTAGATGAATTGAATAGATTGATCCAAATAAAACCAAATATCATTCCCCTCAAGCATATTACTTATACATTTTCTTAAAATTGGCTACAATTCTAATAGAAATGGAGGAAACGAACATGGTACGATTTCTGGCAATCATCTCATTCATTCTTTTATTTAAATTTTCACTCCCTGTCATCGACAAACAATTGGAAAAAGGCGATATCGAGAAGACGGCTGATTCCATTCAGTCTGTAATAAATGTCAAAGACAACACAACATTAGCAGAAACACTTAATAGTTTTTCCGAAAAAGTTGAACAATTAGGGAAACAACTAGGCTTTCAATTGAAAGATAGTCCACTTACTAAACAACAACCTCAACAACAGAAAGAAAAAGTAGCGTTGACCATTCCTACTGAACAAGTTTTTTCAATTCATAATGTTGAAATTGGAAATCTCAAAGAAGATATTGAACATAATTTAGGAAACGCAAACCGAATATCCTTTAATGAATACGGGACGGATTGGTATACTTATCACCAGAATTATCAGGATTTCTTTATGGTCATGTATGACGAAAACAACAAAGCCGCCGGTTTGTATACCAACCAAGATTTAATTGCTTCAAAGAACGGCATTAAACTCGGAAGCTCGAAAAAAACCGTCCGTGAAAAGCTTGGGGAGCCTTTAACGAAAATTCAAAAAGGGTTCACGGTATACCAACTGCAGGAAAATAGCGATAATGATTTGTTTTTAGTAAAGGGAAACTATGTAACCGTCTTTTATGATAAGCATGAAAATAATACAGTTACCGCCATACAATTGATCAACAAAAACTTTGAAGAGGGGAAAGCGGATTTCTACACAAAAGGGAATCCAGCTTTAAAAGAAGGCTTTGAGTATCAGTTATTTGATTTGACAAATGCTGCACGAGTCAACCATCAACTGCCTGTATTGACATGGGATGAGCATGTTCGCGAAACAGCCCGTAAACATAGTACCGACATGGCGGTCCATCAGTATTTTGATCACACCAACCTTAAAGGACAATCTCCGTTTGACCGGATGAAAGAGGACGATATCACCTTTCATTTGGCAGGCGAAAACCTGGCCTACGGCCAATTTAGCAGTATTTTCGCCCATGAAGGTTTAATGAACTCACTTGGGCACCGGGAAAATATCTTACGTATGGGTTATGAGTATTTAGGGGTGGGCGTGGCATTTAATAATGAATCACAACCATACTACACGGAAAATTTCTATGCAAAATAGATAATAAACGCAAAACCTTTCTATTACTTTAGGAAGGTTTTGCGTTTATTAAAGTCTCCGGTCCATTAATCACTTTAGTTAACTCCTCATCCGAATAGAAACCACGTATACCTGGTTTATCCTGAAGATAATAAAAGATTTCTTCGTTCGTATAGTCTGTTTTTAACCCGTTAATAATAGTGGCTAAATAATTATGGGATGGCTTCTTCATTTCTACTTCAGCTTGTTCCCAAGGGGCAGTAAAGGTGAAAATGGGATACCCCCTATCCTCACCAAGATAAATAATATTTCCATACCAAGCATGGCTGCGAAATATTTTTGCCCCTTTCTCTTTTACCTCGTTTAAATCTATTTCGAAGATTTTCCCACTATTCTCCTGTTTCACCACATCTAAAAACTGTTCACTAGTGATTAAATATTTTTTACTATAAGTGAGCGAATCTTCTACTTGATTTAATCCTATAAAGGCCACACCTTGCGATTGCCACCCTGCTGCCTCCTTAGCAAAGTAAAGCGGATAATTGAATTTTAAAGAAGACTCTGCTATCGGCAGTGATTGATCTTTACAGCCTGTCTCCACTCTCGTGGATCCCGCTGGACTTCCTCCCTTGATGTAGCATAAGAACCGATTCTTATTAAGATTTGAACCATAACTTGCATACCATACATACTGCTTACTTTCACTCACTTATTCCCACCAACTTTCTTGTGAATTTCTTAATTCAGCTTCTTAGTTGTTCATCCAACAGGGTCAAGGACTTCCCAATCGACTCAGGAATGACGAATGTATTCCGATCCGTGTCATATGGAGTATCACCGATATTAATTATAAGCAATGGAGTGCTTTTCCTTCTATATTGAGGGAATGTTGAAAATGGTGTGACCTTAAGACTCGTCCCTAACACCAATAGACAATCTGCCTCTTCGATCGTATGTAAAATTTTATTAAACCCTTCAACCGTAAACCATTTACCTGTATCACCAAATAAAACAACATCCGGTTTTATGAAACGCTCTCTCTTTTGCAGGGTTTCGCAATGGTCACAAATATAAAATTCATTCATGGTCTGAAAACGATTGATCATTTCTTCGGTCGAGTAACTTTTATTGCAATGTAAGCAGGAGGCGGTTTTCATTGTTCCATGAAATTCAATCACGCTTTTACTTCCTGCTTTTTGATGAAGTCCATCAATATTTTGAGTAATAATATGAGAAACTTTCCCTTCTCTTTCCCACTTTGACAAGATATCATGCCCTGCGTTTGGCATGGCGTCCGGATGATAAAGATTGTCGAGTGCAAATTGATAGAACTCTTTTGGATTTTGATAAAAATAATCAAGCGAAAGAATATATTCAGGTGCCAATTGATAAACTCCAGTCCTTGAACGAAAATCCTTTATACCTGATTCAGTACTTACTCCGGCACCAGTAAGCACAACCATGTTCTTCGCATTTTTGATTAGGGTCACACATAGATCGAACTGATTATTTTCCATCAGGTCAACTCTCCTTTTTTTATCCATTCTCAAATATGTTAATAAATCTAATTTATATTATTTTACTACATAAAAAAAACGATGAGAAAAAACTCATCGCTTTTTGTTTTCGTGCCTGCTCCCCACTGCCTTACAAAATTTTAAAGTACTGGGGGGCAGGCATTATAGATGTTACGCAAATGCTCGTAATTGTTTATTTTTTTTCAAATGTAAAGGTTTATGTGTGTAATAGATTTTTGCAAGTGCATGATTATCACAAAGTGAACATTTTATTTTATAAGAAGCTTTGCTAATATGGGGAGTTTCTAAGAAGGTTAGAATTTCTTTCATATGTTTATCACAGGCCCACATGATCTCACCCCGAATTTGTATTTTTTGGTTATCTTACTAAATAGTCGTGACTTCTTTCTGAATTTTATCTGGCTTTCTTTTTTTGACAATTTCTGTAAAAGCATCATCCCAAGAAATCGAAATGTCACCGTTTGTTACGAAGGTTTGACACCCGAGACGATACCCTTCATTTAACCACTCTTCTCCTAACTTTCTTCTTTCCTGCACTTTAACCTTATCTAAGAATTCGGCACCTTCTTCTGCTTTAAAGACACAGTTGCCGCAAATTCCTCCACCGCATCGATTTGGGAGTTCTCCATCATAACGAAGGGACATCCTTAAAATATTTGAATCCTCTGGTACCTCTAATTGTTTATTGCTGTTAATGAATTTTATTTTTGGCATGCCTCGTATCCTCCCTTTAATTTATCTTCTTGGTATACAATATACCATATTTAAAATTATCAGACAATATAAATATTTTAAATTTTTTCATTTTTTGAAAAAGGTAAATTTTAGACCACATCGAGGAGACGGTGTGGTCATGAACATTGATGAAAACTCATCCCGAGATCTTTCCAGAATGGATCAGGTGGACATCAACTTTTCCTTTTTGTTAAGCTTTTGTTTTATACTTTCAATATAATTGATGTAAGCTTTTTTCGAGTTTTCAATATGAATCCTCATTAAATATTCAGCCATTTCCGCTTCCTTATCACGCAAGGCTTTCATGATATCGATGTGTTCTTTTAATGATTCTTTTCTTCTCCCTGGTGTCTCATATCCCATATTTGCAGCCATATGTATATAGTCAATCAAACCAGAGAGAATCTCAAATAATTTAGGGCTTTTTGATGCTTTGTTAATAAGACGATTCATTTCTATATGTTCAAAATTAAAATTTTCTTCTGCTTGATCTCTTAACTCTATTAGTTCTTTTATCTTTTGATCCAATTCTAGTTGTGTTTCTTTATCCATCCGCCCCGCGGCCAATTTAACAGCAAGGACTTCTAATGAGGAAAGAATTGTAAATACCTCGATGACTTCATTCTCTGATATATTTGAGACCACGACACCTTTTCTTGGAACTGTTTTTACAAAACCTTGGGACTCCAAGCGAAACATGGCCTCTCGAATCGGTGTCCGGCTGATGCCTAATTTCCCAGCCAGTTCTCGTTCAATTAACCGGTCGCCGGCTTTTAATTCGCCATCAAGAATCATTTCCTTTAAATAGTTATATGCATGCTCACGAATCGATAAAAGATTGTTTTCCTCCCATCTTAAATCCATAACTTCCACCCGCTCATTTTTATTATTTTTTAACTTTCCATCTTACGAAAGAAAAACTCCACCATAAACTAAACAGCAAACAATTAACAGAGATGGGTGCATTTTTATTTTTATTAAAGCAAAATAACTAACCACAGCTAATAAAACTAAGTGAAAAAGACCACTGTTTTCATAGGCTGATAAAAAGAACTGATAAGCCATTACAGCAAGTAAAATGAAAATAATCGGCTGAACAGACTTTGTCATAAGCGCAACTTTTGGAGAACCTTTAAATAGATTGATAAACTTAAAAAGTAAAATAACGGCTAATGCAGAAGGCAGTATCGTTGCGATTAGAGCAATCGTTGCACCGAGAATTCCCCCTAGTTGATAACCTATATAGCCCCCCATTTTAGTGGCAATCGGTCCTGGCAGGGCATTTGCAATTGCTAAGACATCCCCAAACTCGGAAAGACTCATCCAATGGTAATGGTTAACCACTTCATTTTGAATTAAAGGTATTGTTGCAGGTCCGCCGCCGTATCCCAATAAATTAGCAATAAAAAACGACCAAAAAATATGCAAATAGATCATGAACTTTTTTCCTTTCTCTGAAGAAGCATCTCAGCTGAAGCTTTTGCCGCTTTTTCCTTTCGATCAGCAATGATATAGGCAGTAATGAGAAATACCGCAATTAGAATACCTGGATGTACTCCCAGGAACTGAACGATAATCAATGTAACAATCGAAAGCGTGAGCATGATCGGAAAACCTAAGCCTTTACGGCCATTTTGAAAAAATCGGTAAGCCATTTCCAACAACATAAATCCAATTACCGGAGTAACTCCTTGAACCATCCCGCTGACAATCGGTGATTCTTTAAAGGAATAAAGTACACCCAATAAGGCAATCATCGCAACAATGGAAGGCAGAATGTGGGTAAGAATGGCCACGGTTGCCCCTAAATATCCCTTTACCTTGTAACCAATATACGCAGCCATTTTTGTGGCAATCGGCCCTGGCAAGGTATTAGCTAATGCGAGGATTTCTACAAATTCTTGTTCGTCCATCCACTTGTATTTTTTCACAGCTTCAAATTCTATCAACGGTATAGTAGAGGGTCCGCCCCCATACCCAGTCACACCGGTGCGAGCAAATCCAATAGCTAACTCAAGATATGTTTTCAGTTGATTCTCCCCCTTTTTATACCAATATAACATTTATAGCCCTTTTTTAATAGAAGCGTAGATTAAGATAGACCTCATTCTGCGAAAAACATACATGAATGAGGCCCCATTTTTCTTATTTTTTTATATCTGCTGAAGTAATTACTTCTAGGCCATCGCTTTCTAGATACGTTTGTAATGCTTGAAGTGCTGCGGTTCCTACGGCAGTATCTTGCTCGCCGTTTCCACCACTTACACCAATCCCACCTACCACTTCACCATTGACAACAATTGGGAACCCGCCAACAAAAATAGCGAACTTCCCTGGAAGCATTTGTTGTATTCCGAAGGCTTCGTTTCCAGGAAGCGCAGGTCCGTTAGGTTCTTTGTTAAACAAATGGGTGGAGCGTTTGTGACCAGCAGCTGTGTATGCTTTCGCAATCGAGATTTCTGGTCCTGTAATGCGGGCACCATTCATACGCTCTAGTGCAATTAGATTACCACCATCATCAACAATAGCGATCGTTTCAAAGACATTAATCTCTTCTGATTTATTCTTTGCTGCCTCAATCATCAACTTTGCTTCTTCAAGTTCAATTTTTAATACAGACTTCATACCCGTTCTCCTTTATATATCGTATTATGATTAATAGCCCATATAGACCGTTTTTAATTGTGTAAAGAACTCTAAGCCCACTCTTCCTGATTCACGGAAGGTAGAGGTACTTGATTTTTTCAAACCTCCAAATGGTGCATTCATTAAATTGCCAGTTGTGGTTCGGTTAACCTTAACTGTCCCCGCTTGAATATCTTTGGTAAATTGGTTAGCGATTTTAAGATTATTGGTCACAATCGAAGCAGATAAACCATATTCAACATCATTTGCAACAGCGATGGCTTCTTCATATGTATCTACTTCAATTACAGCCACCACTGGACCAAAGATTTCTTCTTTTGCAATCCGCGAATTCGCTTTTACATTCGTAAAAATTGACGGCTGAACATAATATCCTTTTTCAAATTCTCCAGATAATAATTGCTCACCGCCATAGACCAATTCAGCGCCATCTTCTTTTCCGAATTCAATATACTTTAAGACATTTTTCAATTGCTTTTCGTTGGCAAGCGGTCCAATTTTCACACCAGCCTCAAAACCATTCCCGACTTTAAGTGCGCTTGTTTTTTCAACGAGCTTTTGAACAAATGCCTCTTTTACGTTTTTCAAGACGATAACACGACTTGTTCCTGTACAAGCTTGCCCTGTTAGTGAGAAGCCCCCGTTTACCGTCAATGTAGCGGCAAGATCGAGATCTGCATCCTCCATAACAATAAGCGGATTCTTCCCGCCCAATTCCATTTGCGTCCGGGTTGTAAAGCCTGCTTTTTGATGAATGTCTTCCCCTGCCGCAGTTGAACCTGTAAATGTGACAGCTCTAACTGCTTGATGAGTGACCAATAGATCGCCAACATCTGATGCTTTTCCCGTAACAAAGTTAATCACGCCTTTTGGAATGCCCGCCTTATCTAATGCCTCAACTAGACGAAAAGCGATCAATGGAGTATCTGAGGAAGGTTTAAAAACAACCGTATTCCCCGTGATTAAAGCAGGAGCGATTTTTCGGGCTGGAATAGAAAGCGGAAAGTTCCATGGAGTTATGACACTGACAACTCCGAGTGGTTCTCTTTCCGTTGAAACTTTCATGTTTGCATCATCATTTGGAAAGGTTTCCCCTGTAAAACTTTGCCCTTCTACTGCATAATATCGGAGGGTTTGCGCAGAACGTAATATCTCATTCTTAGCATCATCAACATGCTTGCCTTCTTCCCTTGTTAACTCTTCTGCCAAAGAGGCAACATTTTGCTCGAGAATACTGGCAGCTTTATTTAAGATCGCTGCTCGTTTGGAAGGTGCTGTTTGGTACCAGCTAGGAAAAGCATTCTTGGCCGCTTCAATCGCTAGTTGTACATCCTGTTCGTTTGATGCTTGGAATTCACCGACAAGATCTTCGGTATTTGCCGGATTCACACTAAAAAATGTTTTCTTGCTAACCGATTCCTGCCATTCTCCATTGATATAATTATTGAATGTCTCTACTTTTGTAGTAATCACTACTATCACCTTTTTTCATTTATTAAGTTCCCAGCAATTAATAGAAAACATAACTCTATAGAAATGGCCGTCACTTAAACCTTAAATTACAAGATTAATATGACGGCCGATAACAACTCTTCCAATTATCTATTTACTTTGTTTCAACAAGAGCGCCTAGATCTTTTTCAATATACTCTTTCCAAAGTCCATCCATGTACATACGGCGCATTTTAGCTCCTGTACGAACAACTTCTAAGCAACGTTGTTGTAATTCTGGTGTGTCAGCATGATCAAGAACAATTTTGTAACCGCGTTCACCATGGATCTCATCTGAAACGATGTGTAAGTCGAAGAATTCGATTTCTTCATCAGTAAATCCGTATTTTTCACGTAAAGCAGGAGTTTGCTTCCGGTAAATATCAGGAACTTGTGATTCTAATCCAACAACAAGAGCCGCAGTTGCTACCACAAAATTCTCACGTGCTGCTACTGCAAAACACCAGCTTTGAAGACCTAAAGTAGTTGGAGCCATATTGTTAGGATCAATAATTCTTTCTGCAGTCGTACCGCAAGCTTCCGCGAAACGAATCAATAAGTCTGTGTGACGATCTGCTGCGATTTCTTCTTCATACATATTTTGTAGAGTGAAATCTTTTGCAGCTGCAAACTTTGGATCTTGTGGAGTATTGTGGTAAATATACGCTAAGTAATCAGCGAATGGTCCTACATAATGGTAGTGATTTTCAGCCCAACTAGCAAAGTGTTTTCTTTCAAGTTTGCCCTCTGCCCAAGCTACTGTAAATGCAGCCTTCTGGCTATGGTTACCTTTAATTGCTTCCTCTAATTGTCTGCGAAATTCATCTTTAGATAATAATTCTGTCAACTGAAACTCCTCCTCTAATTTTATGTAGGTACCAACCTAAGATTGGTATTTGATATTTTGTATACCAAGTTAGTTTAAAAATTAAAAGATTGTGGATATTTTCCCTTTCCAACACTCTCTTTTTTTGTAAAACTATTGATTTGGTATACCTTACGTTTATACTACCAAGATATTGTTTATTTGTAAATATAATTTTTAGAATTTTTTAAAGATTATTTTTCTTTTTTTAAAACTATGATTATTGGTGGACATTCACTTGCAAATCTAACAATTTATAAAGTTCTTTTGATAGATTATCTAATGCTTCTTCTACGATCTCCTGGCCAATCTCCCAGCTGGCTTTTGTGCCATCACCAATGCAGCCATTATTCGTCATTTCTTCATAATAATAAAATCCTTGAATCGCTTTACCAGGTCTGAGCTGCTTCCATCTTCCTTCTTCTTGAATATCACCTTTCTCAAGTTTTTCAAGGCGGACAAGTTCAGGGGCTAAATAAAGCGCTTCCGATACTTCACGCTCACAACTATGACCAAATAAGCTGGATGTGACATTTTCCTTAATTGCCTTTTTAGCAGAGGCGGTTGTTTTGGCATAATAGATTTCTACATCTAGTTCTTTTGATAACATCATTGATGCCACATTAAGCGTCGACTGGTTGCCCCCGTGAGAATTTAAAAATAAAAACTTTTCAATCCCGTGATGCTTCAAGGACGAAACCACATCCTTTAATACTGCGATTAATGTGGTCGGCTGCAAGGAGATGGTTCCCGGAAAATTCAAATGATGCTGAGAAACCCCCATATTAACAGTTGGTGTCACCAATGCATAAGGAAACATTTTTTGTCCTAATTTATTGGCCATCCTCTCTGCTAAAACAGCATCACAACTTTCAACCATATGTGGGCCGTGCTGTTCATGGGCACCAATTGGAATGATAGCAAATTGAACCGTCTTTAAAGCTGCTTCTACTTCTTTCCATGTCATACTGGTTAGATCATAACAATCCATGTGTATTCACCTACTTGTGTTTATTGTATTTTGTATACCATTTTTAATAATAAAATACATTCCCTATTAAGATTGGATCACTGATTGCTTCTTCGGAGGTTGAACTGAAATATTTTCTTGCGAAATTTCAATATCCTCTTTAATTGTTAATTGGCACGTTAACCGATACCCCTCATTGACCTTATCACCAAGCATTTTTTCTTCTTTCCAATTCGCTGGTGTCAGCCCTTCAGATCCATTCACTACGATACATGCACATTTTGTACAGCGTCCCATTCCGCAGCCATACTTTAGTTTAGGAAGTTGGCGGGTACCAGCCAAAACAACTAAATTGGCATTATCTTTAACCTCTTGTTCGATTGTCGTACCATCCACATGAAGGATTACTTTTGGCATATTGTTACCCCTTTCTGTTTTTTCTAAAAATTATGATACTTTTCTGAAGTATACAATCTTTTGGATAGAGAAGCAAACTAGAATTGAAAAAAAGATTAATTTTTTTAAAGTTAAGCTCTTATTCTAGCACTAAACTAGGAATTATTTAAATATTTAGAATATGTTCTTGAACAATTTAACTGCATACGTTAAAATACACATAAGAGTTTGGTATACAATATTCCTTGGAGGTGAGTAACGAAATATTCTTCATCAATAGGTGTCGATACTTATAGCAACAAAAAACCATACTTACCTGATTTATTTTTTTAAATAGGACAAATAAATTACTTTAAGGAGTGTTTTAGATGGGGAAATATATAGTACTAACAAATAAGGATACCTTCCAAACGGTTCTTGAAAACGATGGCTTAAAACCGGTTGAAACCTACCATTTCTATTTCTTTGATAGTTTAAAAGCGAAATACACAATTGCTGAAGTACTTGACGAAACGATTAAAATCCAATTATTCGAGAAATATGAAGGAAAGGAATATGTTAATCAGATTGCTGTCAAGTTTTTTGAGAAGTTTGATACACTTGAAGCTGCACGTGAGGAATTAAATGAGATCGTAAAAGCTTCTGGAAACAGTCAAGATTCTGTAAACTCCAAACTAGTTAAATCAACTGAGGTTGCGGTTTAAGATTTTTCATCCTTCTTAAATGATTGTTTCAAAATAGAAAAAATCCGGAGAGGCGCTGCTTTCTTTCCGGATTTTATACTTTTAAAAATAAAAAATAACCGCCACATGGTAGTAGCGGTTGAATGTGTGAGGTTAAAATTTAAGCGTTTTTCTTAGTGAAGCTAATTTTCTCTCAGCTTTTTCTACAGCACTTTTAGAACTAAATAGAAACTTAAACATGTATAAGCCCCCTATTAATGAGTTATTTGATACTGTAATTTTATAACGGGGATAAACAGAAAACAAGTATTTTGTATACCAAATACCAAATTAATTATTAATTCTTGACCAAATTGTGACTTTTTCAAGTTTTATACATGTGTTTGGTATACAATTCTTGAAAGGATAGGGTGTTGATATGCTGAGATATCTGTTTTTTATCGTTATTTTAATGTATTTATTCTCTGTACTTTTACCAGGGCTTCATCTTGGTGTCCTTATTTCCTCGCTAAGTCTTTTGATTGTCCTTATTACCATATTTCAGGCGAAGCGATTTGTTCAAGTATTAGGCGGTACATTTTTACTATCTGGAGTAGTCTTACTATTGACGAGCGGAGCCTCTTGGCAGCAATACATACTCTCTTTCGGCCCGATGCTGGACTTACTAACCATGTTTACACTGATCCCGATATTAGGGATTCCAATTAAATTAGGCGGATATAGCGGCGGCATCCAAAGTATAATTACAAAAAGGGTAAAGACCTCTGGCCAACTGTATATGATCACGTCTGGCATTTCGTACTTTTTTAGTATTTTTATGAATTTGGCTACCTTGCCAATGACTTATTACTCGATAAGGCCTGCATTAGATGTGATTCCCGTTGAGAATAAAGAGAGGTTTATGAGCAGAGCGATTACACGCGGATTTGCGATGCCATTGCTTTGGGCACCTGTTACCCCGATTGTCGGGATTGTGATCACAATGACCGGCGTCAGCTGGGTATCAATTCTTCCATATGTAATTCCGTTAAGCATCGTGGGAGTGGGTGTGGATTGGTATATTGGTTCACGTAGAGCAAGTATAATGATCCATAATAAACAGGACCTATCCGTTCACGAAACCGCTGCTACCTTAGAAACAAGCAATCCAGCTAATCGTTCAAGGAGAGTCTTCCAAATACTACTGGCCATCGTTATATTTAATGTTGTTATTTCTTTAGTAGAATCAAAGTTCCCTTATCCATTTTTAATATTAGTATCATTAATGGTTATCCCATTTTCGTTCACTTGGGCCCTCTTCTTAAAAAAGGGTAAAGAGTTCGGTGCCCATTTGATTAATCATTTAAAAACGTTCTCTGTAAGCATGAAGGACCAATTCTTCATCTACTTATCAGCCGGTTTTTTCATCTCAACCATCAACATTTCACATGCAAATGTCTGGCTGGATGCCTGGGTCAATAAGTTTATTAATTTTGCAGGTGTGGAGATCTTTTTGATTTTACTGCCGTTAATCCCGCTGGCTCTAGCCTTTTTAGGCCTGCATCCTGCCGTTTCACTGGCATTAATGACCGAAGGGTTAAACCCAGCAGTTGTTGGTATTTCACCACATATCTTAACGGTGGCGATGTTAGCAGGTGCTGTCTCGGCTTTTCTAGTTGGTCCATATAATGCCACGTTAGGGCTTATGTCAAGTATCGTGAAGGAAAGCTCTTATCAGGTGTCAAACTGGAATCTTTCCTTCGCAAGTATTTATATTGGCTGTGTAATGTTGTATCTATTTGTTTTACAATTGTTTTTATCTTAATGGTTGTGTAACAAAAAAGGTGTCAATCGATGGATTGACACCTTTTTGCTAATTAATATTTACCTCGGCTGCATATGTTCGATCTTTTTCTTTTTGAAAACACTTTGCTGTTTCATCAACTGTGCTTGGATAATTACGATGGCTAAAAGGAATGCTCCCCGAATGACTGGCTGCCACCAAGAATCTAGTGTACCTTGGAGGTTAATAACATTCAATACCACGCCCAAAAGCATGACACCTACAAATGTTCCGAAAACACCACCTCGTCCACCGACAAGAAGAGTACCTCCAATAACCACTGCCGCAATTGCGTCTAACTCCCACGCATTTCCAGCGACAGGCTGCGCTGCACCACCAAGACGTCCGGCAAGAAGAATGCCTGTAAACCCTGCCAATGCCCCGTTCAATGCATACACCATGATTTTCATTCGGTCTACACGAATTCCCATTAGTCGTGTCGCGTCTTCATTCCCCCCGATCGCGTAAACGTTCCTGCCAAACTTGGTTTGATGGAGAATAAATGATGCAAGGGCTAAAGTAATAACAAAAATCCACACTGAGTTTGGAATGCCAATAAAAGCCCCATTACCCAAATCGATAAAAAATTGTTTGTGTTGCACAGCAACTGAAACTGTCTTTTCTTCGGTGAACACATAAATAAATCCTCTAACTCCAATCATCATCGCAAGTGTTACAATGAACGGTTCCATTTTTAACTTCGCAATAATCCACCCATTGATACAACCGAGGAAAGTGGTAATTAAAATGGGAACCAATAGCGCTGCCAAAATACCATATGAAGAAAGTGATGCTGCCATAACTCCGCCAAGTGCGAGTAATGAACCGACCGATAGATCAATTCCTTTCATTAATATAACAAATGTCATTCCGATGGCAACTAAGCCAATCATGCTATTTTGTTTTAAAATATTAATGATATTTACACTTGTAAGGAAGTTGTCGTATTTAATCGATGCAAAAATAATTAGTAAAATTAGTGCTATGAATGCACCTTGTTTCTGAATGAACATAACCGGGTTTCTAAACAGTTTATTATTAGTTTGATGACTGGCTGCTGATTTCAACGTTAAGCACCTCCCTTATTTGTTTGCTCTTTGAAGGTAAATAGCCCCTACAATAATGACCGCTTTAATAATCAATGAAAAAGAGTAAGGAATGTTGTTCATATTGAACGTGGTCGAGATTATCCCCATGAGAATGGCACCAAAAACCGTACCCCAAATAAATGGTTTTCCTCCAGTCATTAAAGTACCACCTACAACAACAGCTGCAATGGCATCCAGTTCAATCAGCTCACCAATTCTAGTCGCATCTGCTGCCGCCATCCTCGCTGTTTCAATCATTCCAGCTAATGCAGCTAATACGGCTGCTGCAATATAGACAATCATTTTGATTTTTTTTACATTAATTCCAGCCAATTCGGCTGCTTGCTCATTGTCACCGATAGCTTCTATGTAACGTCCAAATGTCATATAGCGAATAATTATAAATGCTGTAATTGCCACCAGGAACATAAGAATAACAGGGACTGGTATCTCCAGGATTTTCCCTTTTCCAATCCACTCGTAGGAAGGATTTGAAAAAGAAACTAGGTATCCATCTGTTAAAACTTGTGCAATTCCTCTACCTGCAATCATGATCGCCAAGGTCACAACGATTGGTTGTACACCTATATACGAAATAATCGCCCCATTAAATAAACCGATTAATGCACAAATAATGATCGTTCCTAGGATAATTACGAAAATATTATAGTCCAGTAAAAAAGTTGAAACAACGGCTCCGATAGCCATTACAGCCCCAACAGATAAATCTATTCCTCCCGTTGCAATAACCAGCGTCATCCCAATAGCAACTAGTGCTGTCGTAGACACATGAAGTAGGATATTCCACATTGTGGTTGCAGCTAAAAAGTTGTCAGTAAATATACTATTAAATAAGAAGAGAATCAAAATGACAATAGGTAACGAAAAAGATTTGACCATCTCTCCATTTAGTGGGTAGCGGAATTTCTTTTCTAAATGGGGATTGATTTGAGTTGTTTTTACATTAGATTCTTGCATATTGATCCTCCCCACCGTAGGATTCTGAACTATGACCATTCTCTACGATTACTTTCATGATATTATCCTGCGTCCGCTTCTCTCCAGTTAACTCACCAATTTTACGTCCTTCCCGAAGGACAATGATTCGGTCTGAATTATGAATCAACTCATCAAATTCAGATGAAATGAGTAATATACTTAATCCCTCTTTGGATAGTTCATCAATTAAAGAATGAATTTCTGATTTTGCACCAACATCAATGCCTCGAGTTGGTTCGTCCAAAATGAGTAAGCTTGGATTAAGTGCAAGCCAGCGCGCAAGCAATACTTTTTGTTGATTCCCGCCACTTAGATTTTTAATCTTTTGTTCTGCGTTCGGTGTTTTTATACCCATTCGCTTAATGAACTCATTAACAACCTTATCCTGCTTCTTTTTGGATACGAAACCAAACGTCGAAAAGTCTTTAAGATTTGCCAGTGTGATGTTCTCACGTATCGACATATTCGGAATGATGCCTTCTGTTTTACGATTTTCCGTACACATGGCTACACCTGATTTTATCGCATGCCCAGGGGATTGAAATTGAATTTCATTTTCCTGATATGTCAACTTTCCACCATCAGGAGAAGAGACCCCGGCAATCACCTTTGCCGTTTCAGTACGACCGGATCCAAGAAGACCTGCTAGGCCGAGAACTTCACCTTTACGCAATTCAAAGCTTACATCTGTTACACGTGTTCCTTGTTTCACATTTTTCAGACTGATAACAATTTTTTCATCCGATTTGTTAACAGCTTCTTTCATTTTCATTAATTGTGCTGCCTCTGTTTCACTCTTTCCTATCATGGAAGCGATCAATTGATTTTGTGAAAGTTCACTAATAGGCCAGGTTCCCACAAAAGATCCATCTCGTAGAATAGTAATCCGGTCACAAACCTTATAAATTTCGTCCAGTCTATGACTAACAAATATGATCGAAACATTTTCTTGTTTCAACTTTTGGATGACATTAAAAAGTACTTCCACCTCTTTATCATCTAAAGAAGATGTTGGCTCGTCCATGACTACTAGTTTTGCTTTCATTGAAATAGCTCTCGCGATAGATACCATTTGTTGAAGAGCAGTGCTATAAGTATTTACCGGTTTCTTAACATCAATGGAAATTCCCATATTGTTTAGAACTTCTGCAGCATCTTTATGAGCTTTTTTCCAGTCTATGGTTCCAATTCTAGTTTTGGGCTCTCTGCCCACAAATATATTTTCTGTAACACTGAGATATGGGATGAGACTAACCTCTTGATAAATAGTACTAATTCCTGCCAATTGTGCTTCAATTGGGGTTTTAAAGGTTACATTTTGTCCATCTAAGAGAATGCTTCCTTCGTTATGATGATAAACACCGGTTAATATTTTAATCAGTGTCGATTTACCTGCTCCATTTTCACCCATTAATGCGTGAACTTCACCTTTATTAATCTCTAACTCTACACCTTTTAATGCCTTCACACCTGGGAAGGTCTTAACAATGTTCTCCATTTTTAGTAACTGCTCTGTCCCCATAAGGCCTCCCCTTTCTTTTCGCAAGTATCTTTTTTAAGATACTTGCGAAATACAGGTTGCTGTTAATACGCGTCATTTACGAAATCTTTTGCATTGGTTTTGTCAAAAAAGCGGTCCTTAATAATAATTTCTTTTTCTACTTCTTTACCCTCTTCTAAGTTTTCGATTACATCAAACACACTTGGACCGAAGAATGGAGAGCTCTCAACCGTTGCACCCATTTTCCCATCAACGATTGCCTGCAAGGCATCTTTAGTTCCGTCTACTGAGACAATGATAATATCTTTTCCAGGGACTTTTCCGGCTGCTTTGATTGCATTGATTGCTCCGATAGCCATCTCATCATTATGTGCATAAACGGCATCAATCTTGTCTCCCTGAGATTGTAACAAGTTTTCCATTACCTTTTGTCCATTGGCTCGTGCAAAGTCACCTGTTTGGGAGGCAATAACCTTCATATCTGGCGCCTTTTCTTTAAGCTTATCCATGAATCCTTTTTGACGATCGATTGCTACGGAAGAACCAGAAGTTCCTGTAAGTTCTACTATATTTCCTTTTCCGCCCATTTCATTTATTAACCAATCAGCTGCCTTTTGTCCTTGTTCAATGAAATTTGATCCTAGGAAACTCACATAATCTTTTCCTGCTTCTCCAGCTACTTTCCTATCAACAAGAATAACAGGAATATGTGCTTTCTTAGCAGTAGCTAAGGCCGGGGAAAGTCCCTCAAATTCACGAGGTGCTAGAATAATATAATCGACTCCTTGGGCAACCATATCTTCCACATCTGATACCTGTTTCGCTGTATCACTTTGAGCATCCGAATAGACCATTTGGAATCCACGTTTCTTAGCTTCTTCTCGAATGCTTTTCGTTTCCGCGATTCTCCATGGATTATTATTTTCCATCTGAGACCAACCAACAACTACCTTTCCATCGTCTCCAGCAGAGTTTGTTGCACTTCCCCCAGTTTCAGACCCACTTGAGCATCCAGCCATAGCTAGCATAGCAGCTGAGAATAATGAGATTAATACTGATTTTTTCATATGATTTCCTCCAGCATTCAATTATTATTTTTTTCAAATATAGAACGATTTCATTTAGCCGTATTCAAGATGATAGAATCAACGGCTGAATGGCTGAATCACTGCTATCTGGTCTGAAATTTTTAGGCTTCGCCCATTTTAAGTCCTTCAATCGTGTGCTCTTGAACAATTACTTCTAGTTCGTCCACGATGCGGCACATCAAGTGACCCTTTAAATCCTCTGGCAATGTTTCATAAAATTTCTTCGTTATTTGCAGGTCATGCCGTTCATGATTGTTTGCTCCAGGAGCATCCACTCCTAAAACAAGGACTGGTCTTGATTTATTTGAGTTATTCGTTGTTCCTCGGTGAATGGTAAGTGCTGAACGGACTGAAATATCCCCCATTTTAGGCATTTTTTGTTCCGCTAGGGCCTCATATCGAGAATAAAGCTCTTTCTCAGGGAACATTTCACTTTCATACTCGCTGCCATCGTCCCACTGAGTTCCAGGAGCAATCTCAAATGGTCCCATATCTTCTTCCACATCCACCGTTGTTATATTAAATGCGAGAGAATTGAGCCTTCTTCCCTTAACTGTGTCTTCAGGAGCTGGGAAATCACGATGCCAAGGCTGATTCACAGCTCCTGGGTTTGGTACATCGAAGCCAATCTCGACAATTTTATACTCAGGCCCTAAAACCGTTTCACAGACAGCCTTGACCCAAGGGTGCGTCACCAAATCTACAAAACCGCTGATATCTTCCGGGTGGATTTCCACATAGTGGCGTTTCGGCCCACGGCCCACTGCGCCACCTGGTCTTTGGAGTGCATCCTTATATAGGACGTCAATGTCCTTTGCTAATTCCTCTACCCATTTGCGTTCAAAAGCTCCTTTTAAACCATGAATTCCTGGACCGTAAAGAGCACCCATAATCACTGCCGGTTCATAGGTTACTCTTAAAGTCTCTGAATTTTTAGTGATAGTCATAATTAATTCCTCCTAGAATTTTATTAAGTGATTTTTTTACATAAATTTAAAATTATAGTTTATATAACCCATTGAACTTTACACATTCAACGCTAACTATTTGATTATATATCTGAATATTCTGAATTATTTATTTGTAAAAACCACCTTCCTTCATTCTCCATCTCTTTAATCTAGATTTAAAGCGTTTACATCAATTATAAAAAAAGAGAAAGTGAATTTTTCCTTATGTAGTTACATTCTTTTTGGAGCTTTTTTACCTTCATTAAAACAATATTTTTGTTTCAAACATAATTACTGTAATTAAATGATAATCTCTCACTATTAAAAGGTCAATATCTTTTATGAAATTTTTACAATTTTTGAAAAATAAGCATTTACACCCTAAAAACCCTACTAGGTTGGGACTTTCCAAAACAAAGAAAAAAGGTCTCCTTTATTACAAATAAATTGTAATAAAAGAGACCTTTTAATCCCAAATTAGGAATATATAATTCTCATCAAAATGTCTTGATTATAGTCACCAAAGCCTTTTCCAAATAAGTTAAGGCCTCCAATATTCACAGCGTCCGATTGAACACCAACTTTTAAGATAATAAATTTTTGATTATTAATTTCAATATCATTCAAGTTGACTGAAGAAACTTTGACATCATCTAAATAGCTGCCATTATTATCTATTTTCCAATTTTTCAACAGTCCATATTGGGTATGGTTATCACGCAGCCACAATGGGTTTAACTTTCCTCTGCGATCGCCAAAATCACCTGGACAAGTCCATGTGCATATCTCTTTTCCATTAACCCAGACTGTAATATCGGAAGGCCAATTGTGATCATAGTTCGGAGCCTCTGAACAAAGTTCCATAGAAAATTGAAGTGACTGAATATCAGCATTACCAGAAAGTGACACAGGAAAGCGGTATTCAAGAAAGCCCTGTCGTAACCATATTAATTGAGCTGAAATACGATCAGGGTGATAAAATAAGGATACATCATCCTCAGGCTGCACTAAACCATTATTATTGATTATTCCACATGTCGGTGTTATTTCGCAGTCAGAATAATGTCCGATTGGCATTTCCAACTCATAACAATTCTTTGGATCATTATAACCAATATTTAAATTAAGGGCCATATGAATATCATCAAAATTTCTTGAACATACTTTCATCTTTCCTCTTGTGGCTGACTGTATTTCAGTATTAATGAGACCTGCACCTTCTAGAACTTTTATATTAGACGCGATGGTTGAAACAGGAAGATCAAGCTTTTCAGCAATCTCAATAATATTCATTTTTTGAAAGTTTAGTAATTTTAGAATAGCAATTCGGATTTCCGATGCAATAGCATGGGCTACTTTAATAAGCCTATCAGACTCATCGATAGTTAACTCTAGCATTTTTTGACCTCCATACATACTTTTTAACTTTAATTTTTTACTACAGGATCTAGTTTCATGATAAAACGAACATGTTAGATGTTTTTTTGCAGCCCTCTTGCCAAATATGGCTCTCTTAAGAATCGTAGCATAGAGAACGGTGTCAATCAAATAGATTGACACCGTTCTCATTGAATAGAAATTTTTTCAGTCGGTACTTTCATGGACTATAGTTTTCTCCTCAAGAATTTCTTTGGCAATTTCCTTCGCAAAGTGGCCAAGACTTCCCTCACTATACGATCGGATCACTTCAGGTGCTAACGATGTTAATGCTCTCTTTAGGTATTCTGGTGGTAATCCTCTGCTTAGAAACTCCGTCTCGATTGCAATTGCTGACTTTATGGCAAAATACGTCGCTAATTTGTTTACTTCCGTTAAACAATTTTCACTATCGACCATTACCTTACCAAGATTCTGAAAAAGTTCCCCAACAGTTTGTGGTAACACTGATTCAGTAATAAATAAACCATTACCATGTTCCAATAAATCCTTAGAATGTCCCATATACTTGACCCCATGTACATGTAAGTCAGGAAAATGGTTTATTATTTGTTTTGTAGGAAGGTTCGTTGCCATATTTATGATAATAGGTTTATGTGCGGCCTGGCTTTCCATTTTTAACGAGGTGACAAATGGAATAACCTCGGTCGCAGGTAATGCTAGGACTAAGATATCGACACCCTTCAATTGACTATCTGTTAAAAGGTAGCCATTATGATATGCTTTCTGAAAATTTTCTGCTTTCGTTTGCACCGGATGGTAAACTCCAATTGGTATCCGTTTTTTATCCCAATGCGTCATCATGGCTGTCCCTAATTTACCAAGCCCTACTAAACCAATCCTTTGTTGTTGCATTTTCTATCCCCTCTCCCTCTCCATATATGTCGGCAAGCATATTAAGATAACGATTAATTAAACGAAAAAGAAAAGCGCAAGCGCCCTGGTCAGCGGCGTATGGCCTGGAGCGCTCCAACCGAGATAAAGGAAACACGAAGAGCCGGAGGCGCATTCGTGCTTGACTTATCGTAGGGCGGAGAGCGAAGGACACTAGCCGCTAGGGCGCTGGAGCTAGACAGTAATCTAAGTTCAAAAACCTATACTTTCTTATCATAAAAATAATAAGGCTATCTTAAAAAATCAGTTTGCTGCTGACTTTTAAGATAGCCCTTTATTTATTAGCAATCCCTAATTCTATCTAGTTAATGTGAAGCTATGTTAAAAGTAACAGTTTATTTACCAGATAATAACTGCCAAGATCGTTGCGAGGAAAAGACCCGTAATAACTGGGATGAAATTTTTCCTTGCCAGCTCTAAAGGTGAGATCTGTAAGAAGCCTGCAACGGCAACAAGTGACGACCAGGCAATCAATGTACCTCCCCCGCTCCATACTGCACCCATTTGTCCAATCGCTGCAAGTACGGATGGATCGATGTTACTTCCAGGTCCAATGGCACCAGACAATGCACCAGTTAATGGAAGTCCGGCAAACCCAGAACCATCTAACCCGGTAATAATACCAATGATTAAGATACTAAATGCTGCAATTATCGGGCTGTGAGGTATATAATTTTGACCTGCTTGAATCAAATCAAACAGAAAGCCTGGTTTAGCTGCATCTTCCCCTAAGGAAAGGATTTGCGCAGAAAAGTCTCCACTTCCCATGAAGAAGTAACCGGCAATCGGAATAACAGGAGCCATGGCTCTAAAAGCGAATACAAAACCTTCCGTAATATGTTCGCTAATTTTATCAAGCGCATGAATGCGGTTAAAAGCAATTGTTGCTAAGACTAAGAGAATCGTAGCAACTCCACCGATAAAGGCAGCACCATCGCCTCCCTCGAATCCAGCTCCACCGCCAAATTTGGATTGGACCATAAAAACCATAACACCTAGCATCGCTAATGGTACAACAATCGCAAAGATTTTTCCCCATTTTGCTTTTACCTTGATTACTTCCGCAGTTTCCTCTACTGTAGCAGCAAGCTCCTCGGTAACCTGGAAGAATACTTTTTCATTATTATTTTCATTAACAGATTTTTGAGTAATCGCTTTTCGATGTGTCGCATACACAATCACAAGAGCACTAATACCAGTAATAAGAGAAAGAATGAAGGCTTTATCGGAAACTAGCGCTTTATCAATTCCGGCTGCTTTCGCACTTAACATTGGGGCTACCTGCATAATATAATCTGATGAAAGGGCCATACCTTGACCAGCGATAACAATAACCATTGCTGAGGTCATGACTGGCAATCCAGCACTTACTGCAGCAGGTACTAATAAAGCACAAATTAATGGAACAGCTGGAGTTGGCCAGAAAAAGAGTGAAATCACAAACGTTGTAACCATTAACACTAAATAAGATACGTGTCCATTTACCATTATTTTTTGAATCGGCACGACCATCCTTTTATCTGCACCTAAATCCTTCAGGGAATTAAGAAGACCGATCATGATGGAAATGATTAGGAAAATACTAAATAGTTCTTTAGCGGCTACGAGATTGGCATTAAAAACGGCTTGGAAACCGCCAATCAAGCTTCCTTTATACACGGCTGCTACTATAAAGGTTCCAACTATGAGTGGTAAAACAACACCTTTTCTAAAAAGCATGATAATAATAACGGCTACAGTGACAACTAGATAGACCCAATGGGCTGCTGTTAATTCCATATTTCCCCTCCATTGTTTTAAAATAGTTTAAAACGGTAATGCGAAAGATTTCCTATACAAATGGGAAAAGATCGTAGGAGAGGCGTAAACGTTATAATAGGATTTTTATCATGGTGTATATCCTCTACTTCGGGTGTTCCTTTCTTAATCCCTAAAAAGATATAAAATGGCATGATTTATTGAGTTACTTTTTCGAGAGATTAAATCTTGCATACTGTAGATTGTATACCATGTTTTAAAAAAATTAATACAATGACTGATCAATACTAACTTAAAACCTCCATTAACATCCTTTTTCTACTTCCTAAAACAATCAATCCACATCAATATGTTGAATGCGCTTACAGTTTTTTTTTTTGATATGTAGTAGAATGTTATTTTAGGAATATAAATATCAACCCCTTTGCACTATGTACACCTTGTTTATTATAAGGTTGAAAATAATATACCATTATTCTCTTTTTATTGCAAACTATTTTGAAAATTTAGAAGTTTATTTATATTCATCAGGTTACTCTTGCTTTTATTGGTTGAATCGGCTAAAATTTATTAATTATCGGTATACGGTATACAAAATAAACTGATACATAGTTTGATAGCTTTCTATTTGAATAGCTGCTTATAAATAATCATGAGGTGAATAAATATGCTAAAAGTTGGAATCATTGGATATGGAACACTTGGAAAAGGTATTAGGGAATTAATTGAGTTAGGACAAGCGGGAGATGTCGTCCTTCAATCCATTTTAATAAGAACCCCGCTAGGTTCTTCTGACCAATCACCCGATGAGTGTACAGTCACCACAAATGAAGATGTCTTTTTTAACCAAGATTTAGATATTATCATTGAAGCGGCTGGACACCATGCCCTTCAACTATATGGGGAAAAGGCCATTTCCTCGGGGAGTCATTTAGTTATCCTTTCCGTCGGCGCTTTAGCAGATAAAGATTTCTATGACTCCTTACAAGAGGCAGCTAGAAAATACAAAAAACAATTGATTATCCCGTCAGGGGCTATCGCAGGTTTGGATCGTATTGCCGCTGGGGTGTTAGGTGAAATTGATGAAATTACACTGATTACGAGGAAGCCTCCAAAAAGTTGGTATGGGACAATTGCGGAGGAAAAAGTTGATTTAGAAACGATTGTAGAACCATTTTGTATCTTTGAGGGTACCGCCAGAAATGCAGCAAAATTATTCCCTCAAAATGTAAATGTTTCCGCTGCGCTAAGCCTTGCAGGTGTCGGCTTTGATGAAACAAAGGTTCAAGTGTATGTTGACCCAACCATTCAAATGAACACACATACGATAGTGGCCAAAGGCTATTTCGGACAAATGGAAACCACTATTCAAAACAATCCATATATGGAAAACCCTAAATCGAGCCCAATTGTTGCTATGAGTGTGGCAAAAGTATTGCAAAACCTAACGACATCAGTGGTAATTGGTGTTTAATTCCATATTAATAGAAAGAAACTCCACCCGGCGAGGGATGGAGTTTCTGTTTTTATTCCGTATCTTTTCCTTGAGTAACTGCCTCAATATATGCTTTTCGGGAATTTTCAATATGAATTTTCGTCAAATACTCGGCCATTTCCACTTCTTGATTAATAATAGCCTCCATAATTCGTAAGTGTTCTTCCATTGACTGTACAGGCCGGCCCGGATTTTTATATCCTGTCTTAGCAAAGGCACGAATATAATCCGATAAGCCACTTAATATTTCATATAGTTTCGCATTTTTTGCCGAGCTGTATAAGAGATGATTCAATTCACCATGTAAATTAGAGAAATCATGATCATTTTTATGCTGTAAACAATCTTCCACCCTTTTACTGTATTCGATGAACTTGCTTTTGGTTTCATCATCCAACTTCTGAACAGCTAATTTGGCTGCCAAAACTTCGAGTGATGATAGAATCGTAAATACTTCAATAATTTCCTTTTCAGAAATATCCGCGACAATAACACCTTTTCTTGGAACAGTTTTGACAAACCCTTGAGATTCTAATCTAAATAACGCTTCACGAATAGGTGTCCTGCTAATATTTAATCGTTCGGCTAATTCCCGTTCCACTAAACGATCGCCTGTTTTAAATTCACCCTCTAAAATAAGGTCTTTAATATGAATAAAGACCCTCTCGCGTAAAGATATTAAATCTTCCTCGGCCCAATTATTCCCCACAATTTCTCCCTCTTTCTAGGTATACATTGAACCAATTATAACGCACATTATTTATAAACATCAAATTCTTTGGTCGGAATTTCCAATAGAAAAAATAGTTGGGTAAGTAACTTTATGATCTAGGGAGATTTTCAATTGATTTTTTACACAATGAAGCCTCTCCTAAAACAGCTTGCGTAATAATCTTTGACATCACTTCGGCGATGGTCATGACCGTAAATAATCTGGTATTATTTAAAGATTGTGCTGGCGACAGCGGGTCTAGGTAATTAACCACTGCCTTCATATGGTATTCACCCACATGTGGCAGCTTTTTATTGACAGCCATCCCAGGGATTAATGAGCCTTCTTTTAAAAAAATAAACCCAATTTGCCTCTCATTTGCCAAACAAGCATCAATCCCCAAAATAAAAGGATTGTTGTGCGTTTGATTAATTTCTTTCAGTATCTTGTTAATATTTAAGGCATGAACTGGTTTTTCTAAAGTGCCATATACAGGGAATGGAAGGTCCATTTCTTTCAGCATCGTTCCTACTATCGGCCCCAATGAGTCTCCTGTTGAACGATCGGAACCCACACATAAGAAAATGACTTCCCTTGAGGTATTGCTAAGAACTTCTTTCAGTTTATTAACAAATTCATTAAACTTGTAACCTTCTGTGGTCTCTTTTACGGAAAAATAGCATGACTTCCCCGCCTTTTCTATCGACTTTTTCTTGCCGTCAAAAGGCCACATTAGCATCAACCCTCTTCTCAAGTTGTAGTTCCCTAAATCTGTCCATTTGCCTACCGTCATGATACCTACACATCTCTCGAGAATTTTTACACATCTACACATATTTTATGATAGCAAGACTAAAACCTTCCATACCCACGCATATAAAAATGACAAAAAAATCAGACAAGTTCACATTTCTGTAACAAAATGGTGCCTGACACCATAATTTTTGAGAAATTGGTGTCAGGCACCATGTTTTAATCGTATTGGCTTTCTATGGTACGAATCCGGTCATACAGTTGTTGATTTATGGGTGTTGATAGCCCGTATTGATGGGCTAGGTTCAGGACTGTACCGGCAAACAATTCTACTTCGCTGTGGCGTTTGGCTTCGATATCTTGGGCCATTGACGGTTTTCCGTCTGGACTTAAAGTGGCCAATACACTTAGCCAATAATCTAAATCAGCTTCTGTTAAATGAATTCCAGCGTTTTCAGAAAGCGCGATGACCTCTCTCATCGCTCCAATCATTATCTTTCGTGCTTCCCCGTCACGCTGAATCTCTCCATAATTACTCTGATAGACGGCTACGGTTTGATTGACCCCCACATTTAACATAAATTTACCCCATTGCCGTTTTACCATATTCGTTTCGATCTCATAGGGAAGTTCTACTTTATCAAAAAAGGCGGCAACACGTTTGACCTTATCAGATATTACACCAGGTTCAGGTTCTCCAAAACAAAGGATACCCATATGGTCATAGGTCAGCTGATTTCCCACTTTTACAGCATCCATTCCTTGGGCAACACAATATAAAATATGTTCATCCCCGTAGGTCTCTCCAATCAAAGCCTCACTAGAAATTCCATTTAACGCTGATAATATTATCGTCTCCTCATCCACATGATGCATGACCGATTGAATCGCATCTTTTAAACCATCAAATTTTACCGTAAAGATCAACAAATCTGCCGGCTCGCATGATTCTTCTGGTGTCAGGTAATTGAAATCGCAGCGTTCTCCGTTACAGAAGACATGTTCATTTTCATATCGATGAATCCTTTCCCGATCTGCGATGATACGTATATCTGCTTTTGGCATTTTCTTTGATAAATGATGTGCATATAGGATTCCTAATGCCCCTAAACCAATGATTGAAACCTTCTTTATCTCCATAACGAATTTCATTCCTTCCCCTAATGGTCCAATATATGTAAAAAAAATTTCTAAAAGGTTCAAAATATTTATACAAACTATTTTACTACAAGTAATTTATTTCATCTTATTTAAAAAAATAAAACCTCTGTTGCATGGATACCAACAGAGGATTCTAAAATTTTTTATTTATATTCCACCACCATCATCATGAATGGTACTATTCTCCTTGCGGATGTTAGCTGAAAGACTGAACGCTCCCACGGTTGCGATCAATGTGCTTAAAATGATAATGATATTATAAATATTAATCTCCACTAACAAATTCACAAGTATATATGATATGACAAGCGAAGCTAGTGGTGAAATAAGCCAGACTTTAAGAATTCTCTGAATAATGGATTTCTGCCAAATGCCAAACCCTTTTTGTGCAGCACCAACACCCAAAATACCGCAAGTCGTTACTTGTGTCAGCGGAATCGGGAGTCCAAATATGGATGACACAATCACCAGGGTACCTCCTGTAAAGGAAACTGCACTTCCCTCCAGTAAAGACAATCTAGTAATCTTCTTCCCATTCGTTTCCAAAACCCTATTCCCTAGTAAAATAGCTCCCAATGAAACGAAGAGCCCGCCAAACCAAATTCCTTTAGTGGTAGAAATCATCCCGGCCCCTACAAGAGGACCAACAGCGTTCGCGACATTATTCATCCCAGCCGAAAAAGCCTCTAAACAGCCCCCCACGACAAGTAAAACAGCCAGCCATTTTTTCCATTTGCCATTTTTCGTTAGACCAACCCAGCGTTTCTCAGCCGCAGAAATGACTTTTCCAAGGATAAACGTAATGAGAAAAGAAACAATTGGAACAACCACCCAAAATAAAACAATGACTAACAAATTATTTATGTACAAACTTTTATAAGCGACCCCAGCTCCTACGATTGATCCAACAGTAACCTCACTTGTCGAAAGGGGAATTCCAATAATATTTGCAATAAATAAAGTCAATGTAGCTCCGGCGAGGATTAGAACGACTAATTTAATCGTTAGGAGATTAGAAGGAATAATTCCCTCTCCAATTGTTTTCACAACCTCACCGCCGCCAAGTACTGCCCCTAGGAAAGCAGCCAACGCCACTAGCACCATGGCCAGGCGCTTACTCTTTATGGCGTCTGCGCCATAAGCTGACCCCATCGATGCTGCCGTCCCGCTTGCTCCAATGTTCATCGCAAAGAAAAAAGCAATTATAAAAGCAATAGACGTCCAAACCATGTAGAATCTCCCCTTATGTCCACAATCTATAAAACTGGTAAACAACATTCTCGTATTCCAGTTCCAATTCACACTATTCAGGTAGGAATAATTTAATATGTTGAATATTATACCGCTCTCCTCCCCAATAATCAATAAATTATTTCAGATGTCTTTGAATTTTCTAAAAAAAGTGGAAATCACGTTCATTAATCGACTGACCGATTTTTTCTGAACAAAAAAAAGAGTCCGAGGACTCTTTTTTCAAAGAATTAGTAACCTGCTAAGCCAGATCAACAGTCTGGGATGGGGACATTAATGAAAAACCCTCATATCCATTCGCTGCAATCTCATCACATTTGAGTTTATTAAAGAAACAAGGATTGATGAAATTCTACTTTCCTCTTTAACACATTATGGAAAAGAAGTTGGTAGATTTCTGGAGAAGACCGACAGTGTGGAAGATCCACAGTTTTTAAGTAAGAGGGAACTTGAAGTAATGCGCAGGATTGCCTGGGGTGAAAGCACAAAGGAAATGGCAGATTTAATGAAAATTAGCGAATTAACAGTCAAACAATATGTAAAAACAGCGATTAAAAAACTTGGCGTTCAAAATCGTTCCCATGCGATTGGCGAACTATTCCGCAGGGGAATTATCACGTAGTTTTTTGAAAGCACTTTATTAACAATAGTCTTAGGCACCCAAATAGGGTGCTTTTTTTATTAACCAGGGGCAAGTGCTCCATCCACGGCATAGTTTTTCGGGTCAATTTCTGTTTGTTGACCTACGACTAGTTTGGCTAGTTCTGCTCCAAGGTACGGCCCACTCGTTAACCCTGAAGCCCCAAGGCCATTGGCTAAATAGATTCCTTCAAATTGTGGCAATGCCCCAATCACAGGCAAAAATCCTGGGGTGAACGGCCGAAAACCAACTCTTGTTTCAAGATACGTGCAGGCAGCCAGACCAGGCGCTGTTTCTAACGCTTTGCTTAAAATCTCATGAATTCCACCAGCTGTTATACGTGTGTCAAATCCAGCCTCGTTTTCATGGGTCGACCCGACAACAACACGGCCATTTTCAAATGTAAGGATGTAATGGTTTTGAGGAGGCATAACCACAGGCCATTGGCTTGTATCCATCTTAGGTAATTCCAGATGAATGATTTGCGCTTTTTGAGGTTTGACTAAAAACTCTACACCTAAGGGCTGCAAAAGCTCGTTAGACCATGCACCTGCAGTCAGAACTACCTGATCTGAAGAATACTTTTTTTCCGCAGTCTTAATCCCGACTACTTGATTCCCCTGCATCTCGAGAGAGGCATTCCCTTGGTGAAATGTCACTCCATGTTTTGTCGCTGCTCGTATCAATGACTCACGTAATGCCCTGCCATTAACCCGTGCTCCCCCACTTACATGAACAGACCCGTATTCCTCGGATAATGGAGGGAATTGACGCTTCGTTTCAGAAGGCGATAGAATGGTAATCTCTCCGATTTCCGGAGCATCTTCGCGACGTTTTTTCGCTCGTTCCGCCATTTGTTCGAGTTTATTCAGATCCGTATGTAAACTGATAGCACCAATCTGTTGATATCCAGTTTCTCTCTCTCCATCTGCCTCTAGTTGAGCAATTAATTCTGGATAATAACGAGCTCCACCTTTGGCTAACTGGTACCAAGCTTTGTTACGCCGCTGTGAAAGCCAAGGACAAACAATCCCGGCAGCGGCATCAGTCGCCTGTCCCGAGTCAGCTCGATCAACCAATGTTACATTTGCACCTAATTTCGCAAGATGATAGGCGGTCGATGCACCAAGTATTCCTGCTCCTATTACGATTATTTTCTGCATAACACACCTGTTTCACATTTTTTAAAAAAAGGACTTAATAATTTCTTGTTCATTCTTACATTCGGTACAAGTATATTCTATCTCTAATGCATCCTCACGTACCATATGCTCGGTTTCTTTGCCGCACTTTTCACAATAAAGATTTTTCGGAAATTCAATCATATCATTCATCACTCACTTTCTCAATTAAATGTATACCCAACTATAAGGGTAATATTCCCTACCCTTGGGACACTATTCCCTGTGATCACCCTCACGAATTCCTGGTGTACTTTTAATGAAAATAATAATAATCGGTTAAATTATATACGAGCAATGACATATTGCTCAAAAAACTTCGTGGGGAGTGATGTATCATGGCTAGAAACAAACTATTGGTTCCTGGAGCTGACAATGCTTTAGATCAAATGAAACAAGAGATTGCCAACGAGTTTGGAGTTCAACTTGGTGCTGATACGACCGCACGAGCAAACGGTTCAGTCGGCGGCGAAATGACGAAACGTCTTGTTGCTTATGCTGAACAAACCCTCAGAAATCATCAAAATCAATAACGGATGATTTCAATCAAAGGCTGTCCCACGGATTTTGGGACAGCCTTTTTCGATTTTAGATATACAACCATCGCTATTTTACGTTTAATATAGAAGAAAAGGAAGTCAAGGAGGAAATCATGATACAACGAACAGCGATTGTTACAGGGACTTCAAGCGGTTTCGGGATGTTAACCGTGATTGAATTGGCAATAAAAGGCTTTACAGTGATCGCAACCATGAGGGATGTCAATAAATCAGAGTCGTTATTCACTCATGCTAAAGAAAACAATGTCGAGGATTTCATTCATGTTCAACCGCTTAATGTCACTTCCAGTGATTCCATTCAACATTTTCAAGGGATACTGAACGAGTACCCTTCTATCGACGTATTAGTAAACAATGCCGGATTTGCCCTTGGGGGTTTTAGCGAGGAGCTTTCAATTGACGAGTTTAGGAGTCAATTCGAAACAAATCTGTTCGGAGTGATTGCTGTCACCCAAGCAGTTTTGCCCTTGATGCGGGCAAGAAAACAGGGCAGAATTATCAATATCAGCAGCATTAGTGGGAGACTAGGATTCCCAGGATTATCTGCTTATGTCGCTTCTAAGCACGCTCTTGAAGGTTATAGCGAAAGCCTGCGACTTGAGTTGAAACCATTTGGGATCGACGTTTCCCTCATTGAACCTGGATCCTATCAAACCAATATTTGGTCAAGTGTGGACGGAATGGAAGTCAATCCTGAGTCCCCATACCTATCCTATATGGAAAGTTTACTACATGAAATTGAGGGCGGTAAGGCCAAGCATGGTAATCCCATCGAGGTTGCCAAGTTGGCAGCAAAAATTGCATCTCAGCCCCAATCACCAAGCCTTAGGTATCCCATCGGGGCTGGTGTGAAGACGGTGTTGCAGCTAAAGAATTTGCTGCCGTGGAAACTATTAGAAGCAATTATTCTCAAGCGACTTAAACCTTAATTATTGGTCGCATCAATCATAACTAGGTTATTTTTTCGAAGGGCTTGTTTATCACGAATCCTTGCGAGTCTTTTCGTTTTTTCTTTTTCATAAAAATAATGAACAAAGAAGTAAGAAATAATCCCAAGAATGATGCCAAAAATCGTCATTCCAATTAACACATGGACACCACCGTGAAGTAAACTGACTACACTGCGGAAATCTCCTTGCATCAACTGTTCAAACGAAAAAGGAGACTTATGCCCTATACTCTCGTTTATAGGATAAATCAGTTTACCGATAGTCTTAGCTAAAGGTAGGAGTAATACTGGTAGAAAGGATAGTTTTCCGATTACATTTCCGATAATCGCCGCTGGCAAGGAACCTCTTGCCATTCGAACAATTGGTAAAAATACGATATAAACAAGGGAAGCTGTTGAAAGAACAATCATTTCTAAGCCAAAACCAATTGCAAATCCCAACGAAACTTTTTTGGCTCCACCTGGTGATCGAAGCAATTTACTAAAATTTAATTTAAATGCTCGTCCAATTTGCTTAAAAAAAGGATACTTTTTGTGTTTAAGGTTCATTCGAAGACTTCCTTTTTATATCAGATTTTCGAGACTAAAAAGCTTCGTGTTTAGGGCGATATAACTAATACCATTATCATAACATTAAATTAAGAAAAATTAAGATAATTGTAAGCGAACTCATAAATTACCAAGGATAATTTTCCCACATACTACTTCAATTAAAAAAAAGGAATGATTCTTATTATGCCTTTTTTAATGAAAAAAAGCCGTGAAAGGTGATAAAAAATCACTATTCACGACTTTTCCTTTAGGATGGGAAAATTCGATCAATGTCTTGAATCTCTTCAGCTGTTAATTGAATCTGTAAGGTTTTTAGATTATGAAGCACTTGGTCTGCTCGCTTTGCACCAGGAATAATTACATCGATGCATGGGCGGTACAGATACCAGGCAAGAATCACTTGGGCAATTTCAGCACCCTTTTCTGATGCAATTTTACGGACAAACTCAATCTTTTCCAAGTTTTGTTCGAAAACGCCTTCTTTAAACTGTGGTCTTTTACGGTTCTTTTCATTGATATTCGTCTCTCGAGAATACTTACCAGTTAATAATCCAGATGCTAATGGGTAAAAGGGAACGAATGAGATTTGCTGGTCGGTAACGTATGGGAATATTTCCCGTTCTGCACCACGGCTTAGCAGGTTATATTCACCTTGGTAGACATCAACATAACCATCTTTATTAGCTTCTTTTAGTTGATCAATTGAAAAATTAGACACCCCGATTGCTCTAATTTTTCCTTCATCCTTCAATTGCTTTAAGGCCCCAACCGCTTCGTCCTTCGGTGTATCCTGATCGGGAAAATGGATATAAAATAAATCGATGTAATCGGTTTGAAGCTTTCTTAAACTCTCTTCGACAGCTTGTTTTAAAAAAGCTGGTGAATTATCAAGAACCATTTCATTTCCAATCAATTTATGTGCTGCTTTGGAGGCGATGACTATTTCTGAACGATTTCCGCTTTCCTTCACGACTTCCCCGATGATTTCTTCCGACCGTCCTAAACCATAGACATATGCTGTGTCAAGGAAATTAATCCCATGAGCCAAACCGGTTCGAACTAACTCCCTGCCAGCTTCTTCATCTAAGTTCGGAAAAAGATTATGACCCCCAACGGCATTGGTACCAAGACCAATTGGATTGACAAATAAATCAGTTTTCCCGATTCGAGTATGTTTAGTCATTAGCGTTCACTCCCTTATTTTACTAATTTGATGATAACAAACGATTGGAAAAGAATACAAAGTTAATGATTTAATTTTTCAAATAAATATTATTATTTTTCTATGTATAAAAAAGACCATCAGGGATGATATTATCCCCTTTAAGTAGACAGTGTAAAAAGCCCATAAAGTTAAATTGGTGGTACACTACTATTTGGAGGGGATTTTTCTATGGCTATAAAGGGACAAACTTTTCAACACTACACAGAAGAATTTAAGTTGAAAGCAATTGAAATGTATATGAATGGTGAAGGCAGTTACAATTCTATTTCTGCCGATTTGGGGCTTCGTAGTTCAACCCAGTTAAAGAATTGGGTGAAAAAGTTTGAGGAAGGCAAGAAGCTTGTCGACCAAAGAGGAAAACTTACATTAGATAATCCCTTTGTAGGGCGCCCAAAGGTGAAATTTCAAAGTGTAGAAGAAGAGCGGGATTATTATAAGGCACAGGTTGACTACTTAAAAAAGCAGTATCCAAATCTTCACGGGGAGGTGAAATCAAAAAGGCAATGAGATTTGAAATTATTCATGAAATGAAAGAGTCATACCCTGTAACGTGGCTGGTTCAAATAGCAGAGGTTCAGCGATCAGGCTATTACAAATGGGTAAAAAACATTGAGGTTCGTGAAAAGAGGAAGGAACAGGATCAGAGTTTAATGAATCAGATGCTTTCCATCCACCTCAAACATAAGGAATTTGGCTATCCAAGAATGGTGATTGCCCTTAAGGAAGAAGGATTCGAGGTCAACCATAAGAAGGTTTACCGATTAATGAAGGTGATGGAAATCCAATCGGTGATTAGAAAGAAATGGAGATATTTTGGTAAAAAAGGATCAAAGGTGTTCTCTAACTTGGTAAATCGAGAATTTAAAGAGAGAAAAGAAAATGAAGTTTTAGTAACAGATATTACTTACATCCCATTCCAAAATCGTTTTTACTACTTGTCTGTTATTCAGGATTTATATAATAACGAGATTGTTTCGTGGAAGATATCAGACAGGAATAACATGAAACTTGTTTTAGAAACTGTGGAAGACCTTAATAAAAAAAGAAACGTGCACGGAACCATTCTCCATTCGGATCAGGGATTCCAATACACGTCTAAAAAATACAACAAACGACTAAACAAATATGGCATTTTGGGCAGCCACTCTCGCAAAGGAAACTGCCTAGATAACGCCTGTATTGAATCGTTCTTTTCACACTTTAAAACAGAAATGTTGTATCAATCCGATTGTAAAACAGAGGAAGAATTAATACAAGCAATAGAGACATTTATGTATGAGTACAATTATAAGAGATTCCAAAAACGCTAAACCATCGTGCTCCAGTAGAATTCCGGATCACGATGGCTGCGTAGTCTTTTTTAGTGCTGTCTACTTGACGGGTGTAAGTCCAGGGATCGATGGTCTTTAAACGCGTTTTGTTCCAATGTATCTTGAATGCCAATATGGGTTGTTAGTGCTTGTAATCATGACTCCTTTTGATGAAGAAGCCATAATTATTTTACCATTTCCGATGTACATCCCTACATGTGTGGGTTTACTTGCCTTGGTTGGAGCATAGAACATTAAGTCACCTGGTTGTATATTTGAATATATACGATGTCCGTTCCCATAAAACATTTGTGCCGCTGTACGATTTAAGGTTTTTCCAGCCCTTGCATAGGAATACTTAATAAGACCTGAACAATCAAATCCGCCGGGCGACATTCCACCCCATCGATATGGTACTCCAATATTAGACTTTGCTACCGAAATAGCCTTTGTATGATAATAAGCCGCTTCCGCTTTATCACCCATGTTAGCAAACAAAGAGCCACAAGAAACGATAATGACAAATGCAACGATGAATTTCTTTAGCATAATTGTTACCCCCTAGTGTGATTTGGTAGGTCAAATATACTAGAAAGGTGTAACAGTGACATCTCAGCAATATTACAATATCATTACAAAATTATATTGATATATTTTTTTGCAGATCATCAGTTTTCATTAACAGAGACAAAATAGATAGGTATTTAGGTAAGAATACTATTGTGTAGGAAACGTATGGTGTCCGTGAAGGCTGAGAAATCGAGGAAATGGTAATCATACCTGGTGTATGTTACCCGTAAAGGGTGAAAAATCGGGGCAATGGTAATCATACCTGATGTATGTTACCCGTAAAGGGTGAAAAATCGTGACAATGGTAATCATACCTAGTGAATGTTCCCCGTGAAGCGTGAAAAATCAGGATAACGGGAATCATTCGTTTTGTATGATTTCCCCGTGCACGTTGGATAATCGGAGGTTATAGAAATCATCGGTAACCAAATTAAATTGACGAGGAGGATTTGATGAAGGTAACAGATGTAATTGTCCATTGTTTAGAAAACGAAGGAGTAGAATATGTGTTCGGAATCGTTGGCACGGAGGTCCTAGACCTCGTTGATTCCCTTTCCAAATCGACACAAATTCAATACATAAATGTCAGGCACGAGCTAGGAGCGGCATTTATGGCAGATGTCTATGGAAGGTTGTCAAACAAAGTTGGTGTATGCTTATCAACCCTCGGACCTGGCGCCGCCAACTTAATAACGGGGATGGCCAGCGCTCGGCTTGACCATTCCCCGGTTGTGGCCATCATTGGTCAGGCAGGTGTGGAACGTCATCATAAGGAATCCCATCAATACCTTGATCTTGTGACGATGTTTGAACCCGCAACAAAATGGAGCACACAAATCAATGTATCCCAAACAGTGCCGGCGAAGGTTCGAAAAGCATTCAAGATGGCAAAAATGGATAAACCGGGTTCCGTTGCCATTACATTACCAGAAAACTTTTCAAGTCAAATGATCGGCGGTAGTCCCTTACCCGTTACATCCTTGCCTGTATGTGTTCCGGCTCAAGAGTCAATTGAAGCTGCAGGTACCCTTATCAAAAAACATCTTAAACCATTTGTCATCGTCGGAAATGGGGTAATCAGGCAAGAGGCAGTCCCAGAACTATTGACCTTTGTCGAAGCCCTTCAATGCCCTGTAACCCATAGTTTTATGGCAAAAGGAGTCCTCCCAAAAGAACATCCACTTAACTACTATACCTTTGGTTTTAAGGAAAATGACGAGGTGTTACCTGGATTAAAAGAGGCAGATTTCCTGATTGTCATCGGCTTTGACTTTGTCGAAAAACTGCCTAAAGACTGGAATGTGAAGAAACTTCCTATTTTACATATCGATTCTTTACCTTCAGAAATTAATGACTATTATCCTTTAGAGGTAGAGCTGGTCGGAAACATTAAAAACACCTTGCAACTTTTAAATCAATCCACCCTTCCGACGAAATCATGGCTTCCCTCCGGCGGGCTAAAGGACCAAATTAAAACTGCATATCAAATTGATCAGCCGGTGTCAGGCACTCTTTCCTTTACGATTGAGCAAGTTCTCCACTGTGTTAATTCTCATACAACAGAGGATACGGTCGTGATATCGGATGTCGGTGCACATAAGGTTTCCATTGCGCGAACCTATCAGCCGAAAAAGCCAAATCGGCTTGTTATTTCAAATGGGCTTGCTTCCATGGGGATCGCCATTCCCGGTGCGATTGGGGCGAAGCTTGCTTGTCCAGATGACCTAGTTATTTGCATTACCGGCGATGGTGGTGCTTTAATGAATTTTGCAGAAATTGAGACGGCTAAACGACTCGGACTTTCGTTCATAATTATTGTATTAAATGACTCGATGTTAAAACTTGAAGTCCAGCAAATGGACAAAAAGTTCGGAGAAACCTACGGAGTAACGTTCCAAAATCCGAACTTTGTCCAATTGGCCGCTAGTTTCGGAATTAAAGGTATGCGGGTGAGTACGCTTGATGAATTTGAAAACATCTTTAATGAGGCAATGCAGTCTGATGGGGAAATCTTCTTAATCGAGGTTACCTTAGAAAATTAATTTACAATTTCATTCATCCAAAAAAAGCAACTACATCTGTTTCATGTAGTTGCTCGTTTTTTTATTCTTGGTGCCTGACACCCTATTGGGCTTTTGCTTCAATGCGGCGCTGATGTAAAATCGGTTCGGTATATCCGTTTGGCTGATTATATCCTTTAAATACTAAGTCGCAAGCTGCTTGAAAGGCTACAGATTGATCTAAATCTAGAGCCATTGGACGATACGACGGATCTCCCGCGTTTTGTTCGTCGACTACCTTTGCCATTCTCTTTAGGGTTTCCAGTACCTGTTCCTTCGAACAAATCCCATGATGGAGCCAGTTGGCAATATGCTGGCTTGAAATCCGGAGTGTCGCACGGTCTTCCATCAACCCAACGTGATTTATATCCGGTACCTTCGAACAACCAACCCCCATTTCTACCCAGCGAACAACATAGCCAAGGATTCCCTGTGCATTGTTATCAAGCTCTTGCTGAATTTCCTCGGCGGACCAGTTGGTTTGTTCAGCGACAGGTATAGTTAATATCTCATCTCTTAAATCCTGGACACCCTTTGCTAATTCATCCTGCACCTTTGAGACATCCAATTGATGATAATGTAGCGCATGCAGGGTCGCCGCTGTTGGTGAAGGTACCCAAGCCGTCGTCCCGCCTGCTTGCAGATGACCGATTTTTTGCTTGAGCATTTCGGCCATAAGATCCGGCATTGCCCACATTCCCTTCCCAATCTGTGCACGGCCTTTTAGACCAGCTGCCAGCCCGACAAACACATTGGATTTTTCATAGCTTTGCAGCCATGTAGAGAACTTCATTTCATTTTTCCGGATAACGGCCCCTATTTCCATTGAAGTATGGATTTCATCGCCAGTCCGGTCCAAGAAACCAGTATTAATGAAAACAATTCGTTCCCTTACTTCACCAATGCAATTTTTCAAGTTCAACGACGTTCTTCGCTCTTCATCCATGACCCCAATCTTTAGCGTATTCCGCTCCAGTCCTAGCATATCTTCCACGCGATTAAACGTTTCATTGGCGAAAGCGACTTCTTTAGAACCATGCATTTTTGGTTTAACAATATAAATCGATCCCTTTGCAGAGTTCTGATATGGACCATTGGCCAAAAGAGAATGCTTTGCAATTAAACTAGTAACGACCGTATCCATTAACCCTTCTGGTACCTCGTTTCCATCCTTATCTAGGATAGCAGGATTCTTCATTAAATGACCGACAATACGAACAAACATGAGAGAACGCCCTTTTAGGGCAAAATCCTCACCAGTTGGTGAGATATACGTGCGGTCAGGCTGAAGCGAGCGAGTAATTGTCTTATTATTTTTTGTGAATGCAGTTGTTAAGTCACCTTTCATCAACCCGAGCCAATTGGAGTATACTAGGACCTTATCCTCTGCATCAACGGCGGCAACGGAATCCTCGCAATCCATAATCGTCGTAAGAGCCGACTCTATAAAAATATCTTTAACGCCAGCTCGGTCGGTTTTTCCTATTGGATGGCCAGGGTCGATTTGAATTTCAAAATAGAGACCATTATTTTTCAGTAAAATGGCGGAAGGCTCACCTGGATTCCCTTGGTAGCCACAGAATTTGGGTTCATCTTGAAGCCCAACGGTCGCGCCATTCCCAAGTAAAACTGCTAATCTTCCATCAACAATCGAATATTTGACAGCCTCCTTATGGGAAAACTGCTTGAGCGGGATGGCTTGATCAAGAAACTCCCTCGCAAAAACAATAACTTTTCCTCCGCGAATCGGATTGTAAGCCTCTGCACGCTTAGCACCCCCTTCTTCACTAATCGCATCCGTCCCATATAAGGCGTCATAGAGACTTCCCCAGCGGGCATTAGCTGCATTTAGTGCATAGCGGGCATTATCGACAGGAACGACGAGCTGAGGCCCTGCTTTTAAGGCTACTTCTTCATCCACATTTTCCGTGCTGATCTGAAAATTAGAAGTCTCCGGTTCTAAATAGCCGATTTCTTTCAAAAAAGATTGATAATTTTCAAAGTGGAAGGATTTATTGATTCTATGCCAGGTATTGATTTTACGCTGAAGGTCATCTCGTCGATCTAATAGTTGGTTATTGATGGGTGTTAAATCAGCAAAAAGTGCTTCAAAATCAGTCCAGAACTGCTCACGGTCTAAGCCCGTACCTGGTAATGCGCTGTCGTTAATAAAATGATAAAGTACATCCGCTACTTGAAGATTTCCTACTTTTACATAGTTTGACATCTTATCAATTCCCCCTTATGTAGTTTAAACATTACATCGGATCAAAATCTCTGAATCTGCGAATCTCTTTGCTGTTGTTACACCGGCCCTCCCTTCACTTGTTTACCACGGACACAGTTACATTTATTATAAAAAAATGAAACGCTTCCTTTATTATACAATACTTAAAAAAAGAAAAAACCTTGCAGTGAGCAAAGGTTATTTAAAAATTTTATTAATGAAGTATTATGGCAGGTGCGGCTGCCATTTGATATTAACTTCAGAAGAAATTACTTCACTGAGAGAATTCTGATTTCATTTTCTGCCTCAACCAGCCGGCCGAATCGATAGCCTTCAATGAGAACATGCCTCTCATGATCACTTAGTCGACGCTTCCATTTCGTTTCTAAAAAATAGATGACTTCGTTATAGTACATTTCTGGGTATTCAAAAGGTTTATTCATACATATGTCTCCTTCCTTATCTTATTACTCTCTGCTAATCAGTTTTGACAATTTGCAGAGAATTTAAAAATAAGATTTTTATCAACAAATTTAGCCATCAACTCAAAAATAACAATATCAAAGGAGAAGAATCCAATCTGCTCCCTGTTTATGGTTCAATCATTTAGGGTAAATTGAATGGCAGTAGAATTTGTTTCTTAAAGGAGAAGAAAATGGCGGAGAATAATAACAAAACAAATTACCCTAAAAATCTCTGGTCCGGCTTACTTTTTGGCATAGGACTTGTCGCCTTTATCGATGAAGCAGTTTTTCATCAACTACTGCATTGGCATCATTTTTACGATAAATCCACGACTGGGATCGGACTTGTTTCTGATGGATTTTTTCATGCCTTTAGTTGGTTTGCTACAGTTGGATCCTTATTCATGCTTGCCGACCTCCGCCGCCGAGGTGGTTGGCTGCCGATGAGGTGGTTTGGAGGGTTATTACTGGGTGCAGGTGGATTTCAATTATACGATGGTACCATCCAGCATAAATTAATGGGTCTCCACCAAATTCGCTACGATGTTAATATCGTCCCTTACGACATGGTTTGGTACATTACCTCAGTTTTGATGATAATAATTGGCATTGCTCTCCTCGCTCGCTCAAAAGGGAAATCAAGTCAAGTAGGAGTTACAACGAATCATGCACCTAAATAATCACATACATGATGGATCTGAGATGGAATTTCATGGATTAAGCGTCCAACTGATTTTATCAGTGCCGTTTTTCATTGCATTAGTCATTTATCTTTACGCAGCCATCCTATCTAAGCGGCGAAAAAGATCATGGCGGTCTTACCGAATTGTCATGTGGATTACAGGTATTTTCTGTGCATTAGCGGCTATTATTGGGCCGCTTGCTACTCGTTCTCATTCAGATTTCACGGCTCATATGCTCGGCCATCTCCTTCTCGGAATGCTGGCACCGCTATTACTGGTCTTGGCATCCCCAATGACACTGATTCTTCGTACACTAGACGTGAAGCACGCACGGACTTTATCCCATATTTTAAAAAGTAATCCTCTTCGACTAATCAATCATCCGTTGACGGCCTCTTTTCTGAATGTTGGAGGCCTTTGGCTCCTATATACGACCAGCCTTTATCAGACAATGGAACAAAACGAGCTGGTTCAAATTGCGGTTCACCTGCACGTATTTCTAGCAGGCTACCTTTTCACAAGTGCCTTCATTTATGCAGATCCAAACCCACACCGGACGGGTTATATCTATCGTTCATGTGTATTGATAATCGCCTTGGCATGTCACAGCATCCTTTCAAAATATATTTATGCTCATCCTCCAATGGGAGTTCCGATTGACCAAGCCAAAACGGGCGGATTAATCATGTATTATGGCGGCGATGTCATTGATTTGATTCTGATTACGATCCTTTGTTACCAATGGTTCAAGGGAACCCGACCAAGAATGAATGAGGCTATTAGTATTAAATAAGTAAAAAGACTGCCCCAAGAAATCTTGGAGCAGCCTTTCATTTACCGTAGCGGCACTTTTTTTCCTTTTGCGGGCAATGGAGTGCTCTTTCATTTACCGGCGCGGCACTTTTTTCCCTTTTGCGGGCAATCAAGCGCTCTTTCATTTACCGGCGCAGCACTTTTTTCCTTTTGCGGGTAATCAAGCTCTCTTTCATTTACCATCGCGGTACTTTTTTCACATTTACGGGCAATCAAGCGCTCTTTCATTTACCGGCGCGGCAGCTTTTTCCCTTTTGCGGGCAATGGATTGACCTAAATGTCTTATGTAACATTCTCATCACTGAGTTTAGTTAAATAATAATTTACTAATTCCGGGTATTCTTTTAACTCTGCTTTCCCCTTTTCCGTTATCACATAGGTTCCTCGTTTGATTCTTTCAAACCAACCATAATAATTTTTCGTAAGAATGGATGAGGTATTTTTCCCTGTTCCTAATTGAATTAGCATCCTAGGGGACAATGGGCCCAAACATTCAAGATTACAAGCAATCTGGACACAATTTTCTTTATATGCAGTCATAATCTTGGTCCGATTACTGCCCCCTACATTATAGTCTGCACTGCGGCCGTTAATTTCCTTTATTATAGATTCGCGCCTTTGTTTGTTTTTTCTATACTTAAATGGCGAAGGATCAAATATGATTTCAGCTTTTCCGCGTTTCCCAGGGCTCGAAACAACGATTAATCCCAACTCTAGCTTGCGAATTAAATTGCATTTCTCTGCCCACTTTTTGGAATTCAGACGTTGCTTTGGTTTCGGGATTGCCACATAAACTTTATCTGTAATCCGCTGTCTTTTGGCTGCTTGGACAAGTAAGTCCACACTTAAAGTGAGCTTTAATTCAACAACAACTAACTCGTCATCCTTAACCATAACAATATCACAGTCTTTCACCTCGCCGTAAACCTCATAACCTTCACGGACAAAATAGGCTTGAATGGGTTTATATAAATCGACTTCTTGAAGTTTTTTTGTTTCCTTCACACTGTATCACCATCCCAATGCAAACCTCTCGAATCATTCTATCAAAATGTAACGCAAATTTTTTTTTAGGAAAAGTATGTTTCACCGGTCAACGAACTTTATATGTAAACTTCTAATAAACTAATCATCAGGGGGTGGATGTAATGAGCTCTGTTTTATCATTTTCATTAGAAATGTTAACCCTATATGGCATTGCTTTATTGGGATTTATATTACGAAAAACGGGTATTCTTAACAACCATTCGAATGAAGTCTTAACACAGTTAATTCTCTATGTGACATTACCGGCCCTTATTTTAGTTTCCTTGGACATCCCATTTTCCAATTCATTGGTAAAAGAATTTATTTGGCTTACCGTGATGTCCGTTTTCATTCTTACATTTTCCTGTTCCTTAGCTGCCTGGATGCGCAAGCACGCAAAACTTCGAGAAGATCAAAAGAGCGTCTATGAAGGTTTAATTATTTTTGGAAATCAAGGATATATAGGATATGCAATCAGTTATATTCTTTTAGGAGAACAAGGAATCCTTTACCTGACCATATTTAATACGTGTTATTTGATTCTTATTTGGACCTATGGAATTTACCTGTTTAGCAAAAATAAAGAAACGATTAAATGGAGAAAAATTTTCTTCAATCCTGGAATTCTCTCCACATTAACAGGGCTAATTCTATTACTTTCCCCGCTAAGTTGGCCTGAAGTGGTATTTAAAGGTCTGGATAGTATTGGAAAAATGACCATCCCACTTTCAATGATTCTGATTGGTTGTTTAATCGCAAATGTTAGTTACAAAGACTTTTTCCTGTCATTAAAAAATCCGTACCTTTGGACATCTGCATTGGCCAAACTTATCTTTATCCCACTGTTTTTACTCCCGTTCGCCGCTTTTTCTGTCCCATATCCTGTTCTTGTGATTGCAGTGATTGTTTCGGGGATGCCATCCGCGCCAACCATCTCGCTTTACTCGCAAAAATTTGGGGCTGACACCTTTTTTGCATCCATGGGAACATTATTAACGACATTATTATGTGTCCTAACCGTTCCGCTGCTTTATTTTCTATGTAAACTATTTTACTAATGTAATTGCAGTTGTTCTCTAACCTTTTTCCCAATATTCATAAATTAATTTTTGAAATAATTCATTTAAACTTTTCTTTTTATGTTTTTTAATCCATTCGACCTGGTCGATTGGTAAATTTAGTTTAATACTAACGTCCTCATTGGGCATTTCGATTTTTCTTATTTCTTCTATTGTAATGCCCTCTTCTATATTCGGAAACCAAGCATCATTTTCGCCCACCCGAGTGAACCCTTCGTAGTCATGAATATCATCAAGTTCACAGAATAAATTTATTTGAGGTAATCCGCCAGTCAATATTTTCACATGCATGATGGAATTGATCGTTCTACCATCCTCTAATTCTATCTCGACAATGACGTTTTCAAGGGTCTTATATTTTTTTACAACAATCTCACTAACAATTAAATCCAATTCTAGGGTAAAGCCGTAGCTCGATTCAAAGATGTAGATCCCGTTTCGAAAAACATGGATACTTTCACCATCGATTGTAACTGATTTTACAACTACCATAAACCTATCCTCCATACATTTGTATAAATCATTCTGACCTAAAAATCACTCTTTAAATTTACCATAGTAATGTGGTCTGTTGTATTTTTCCTATAAACTTTTGAAAAACAATAATTTCTATATCAATGGGGAATAATAAAAGTGGCAATTTATTGGAAAGAGGTGCATGTGTAAATGAATCAAGATTATTCCATTGATCCTAATCAAATGCCTAAATTCACTAGTCATGAGGAAGCAAGAGAGTGGTTTAAAGGGCAATTTGGGGATCGATTTTTACTGAGAATGACTGATATGAAAGATGGAAGAAGAGTAAATTTCTACCATATCGTCAAAGATCCTGAAGTGTACAAGCCCTACATGGAGAGCTTTGCAAGCGTTGTTCCGCATGAAATCACCAATATTGACACCTTTAAAAGCTATACAACCATCGAAATTGATGAACATGGTCATGTTGATATTAAGGATTAAAAAAATAGGGGGCACGTACCTAGTGGCTTAAAAAGTAACAGGCTGCTCCTACATGGTTACCATGTATAACCTATAGCAGCCTCCTTTTTTAAGCCCTATTTCCTATTTTCTGCTTCTGCAAAAACAAATAAATCCCGATAATATTGATGCACTTGAATAATAGGTATTTCTTTATTCCTTAGTAACTCTAAGGTGTTCCTGTTTAAATGGCACCCATCACAAATTTTTTTCCACGCTGGAGTCAGGCAGTTCTGAAGTGAGGATAGGAACCGATTTTGCATTTTAACATGCTCGAATAGAAGGATCTTCCCACCTGGTTTACAAACACGTTTCATTTCGATAATGGCTTTTTCCGGATTTGGAATAGTGCAAAATACAAGTGTCGCCACAACGGTGTCAAAAGAATCCGTAGCAAAGGGCAGTTCTTCTGCACTTGCCTGTACGATTTCAATGGGGACAACTGCTTGCCCGTGTTTAGTTAATGATCGCTCAATCATGTGCTGACTCGGTTCTATCGCGGTTACTATAACAGCTTCCTTATATAAAGGAAAATTAATCCCATTACCCGACCCTAATTCAAGAACGCTCCCCGTTGCCTTCGCTAAGAGTTCCTCACGAATTCTCTTAAACTTCTTTTTCTCCAACGGTTTCATAAAAAAATCATACCAATTGGCAAATAATTGACTCAAAATTCTCCACTCCAAACAAGTTTTAAAGTTTACATAACACTTTTACAGGTAACTAATTTTGTTATTTTGTCATCACTCCCTCTGACAAAATATGGTTTGCCGGCCTGCCGATTCATTTTCTTCAAAAAAATGAATCGTCCAATCTCCAAATTCAGCCAATAACTCTTTGGGGAGAAGTTTATATTGACTAGACACTCCTTGATTCTCGGTTCCCAGTGATTGGTAGAAGGTCTCCATAAAAAAATATCCTCCCTCTTTAACTACGCTTTTAACAATCGGGAAAAGTGAACGATCAAGGTAATAGGAAATAACAACAATATCATAAGTATGGTTGTTCCAGTTAGGATTATTCAAATCAGTTAAGTCACAAACTTCTGCTTGAATCTTGAGATGATTCTGTGCAGCACGTTCCTTAATAAAGTCAATCGCAACATCCGAAATATCAACAGCCTGAACGTGATAATTCATACACGCAAGGAACAAACTGTTCCCTCCAAGGCCACACGCAAGATCAAGTGCAGTACCTCCATTTAAATACCTTGAAAAGTTTTCTAGTCTTGGATTTGGTACAGGGTCTTTTAAGTCAATCATCCGTTCTTTATATTTATTATTCCATTTTGTTTTACTGTCCATTTGAAACCTCCTTAACACTTCGATATGAACCTAAACCTACATTATCAAAGTGGAATTGTCCATTTAGATTCAGATACACATGAATAAAATTTTTATTTTGTTACATTCCAATATTAGTTAATTGTGTCTGATATAATGAAAGTATCTAAAGTAAACTGAAAAATCAATAAAGGAGGGCAAAATGAGAAGTTATATTATTAATCGCTTATTAAAACCAAAATATATAAAAATCATTAAGGCTGAAGGGTATCCTTTTACAATAAAGATTAAAAATATAAATATACTTTATGAACAAATGAACAACTATAAAGACACAAAAAATATCCTTTGTCCTTCCAAACCGATTTTAATAGACAATCATGCGCTCAAACGATGGAACGAAAGAGTTGGCCCGATCATCTGTCTAGACTCTTTGCAAAAATCATTGGAAATCATTTTTCGAAATTGTTCTTATCGAATTGACCAGTTAGCACATGGCATTGGGTCCATTGATAATGATATAGTCTTTACTTACGAAAACACGGAAAAATTATTTAGAATTACCACTTTCTATGGACGGAAGAACCTGCATCCTAGTCTAAATCAGGTCCAGAACCTAAGAAGATATAATTTATATAGCAATGAATATGTTAATCTAGCACTTACCACAGAAGAAATTTGTAGGCAGAATTTTCCGCTAATCCCCAAAGAAATGATTCATTTCCAAGGTAGGATCACTTCCTACATTCTCGAAAAGTATCTGATTTCCAATCGGAAACTCCCCTGTTTTCTTTGCTATAGCAAGGACAATAAAAGTAATGACTATTATTCCTTTGTGATTGACTTAGAAAACCCAGAAGAAATGATGATCCCCAATAATGTTTTGTACCTTTTAAACAAGCTTGGTTACAGTGATTTCATCTTAAAATACTTTTCATATCACAATCCTGAAAAATTAGATAGGGCAAGAAGCAAAGCACTCGACTATTATATGACATCAATGCATAATGGGATATTTTTTCATTAAAACAGGTCGCCAACATAAATTGGCGACCAACTTTATTATTGATTATTTAATTGGCTGCATTAATGTCGCTTCATACTCCGTTAATGCTTCATCAAACATCCGGAGACCCTCATCAATTTGTTCCTTGGTGACGACTAGTGGTGGAATCATTCGAATAACTTCTCCATGATTTCCGCAAAGGTAGAATAGTACCCCCTTTTCAAGAGCAAGATCAAGAATTTTTAACAATCCTTCTCCATTCGGTCCACCTGTCACTGGGTCAATGATTTCAATTCCAATCATTAAGCCCACCGCGCGGATGCTTCCTATAACAGGGTGTCGTTCCTTGATTTTTTCGAGTTCCTGAACAGCATAACTCCCCATATTTCTAGTGTTTTCAAGAAGGTTTTCTTCTTTCATCACTTCCAAGGTAGCCAGTGCAACAGAACAAGCAATCGGATTACCCCCAAAAGTCGTTCCGTGGCTTCCGAGCGGCCATTGTTTCATTAATTCAGCGGAAGCAACCGTTGCGCTAAGCGGCAAGCCATTGGAAATTCCTTTAGCGATGGCCATAATATCAGGAGTAACATCAAAGGTTTGAGCTGCGAACCATTGACCGGTACGGCCAAATCCGGTTTGAACTTCATCAAATATTAGTAAAATATTATGGCGGTCACAAATTTCTCGAACTTTCTTTAACCAGCCCTTCGGCGGAACAACATAACCGCCTTCACCGAGCACCGGTTCTAAAATAACACAGGCTACCTCTTCCGGTGTTACTTGATGACTAAATAATGACGCGAAATCTTTTTCTAATTTCTCAATCACATACGTCTCTAGATCCATACCTTCTGGACACTCTTTAACATTCGCATAGGGTACTTGATAGGTAAGACCAGATGGCTGGATGAATTTCCGATATTTGCTTTTCGATGTAGTCACACTTAATGCACCTAATGAACGACCATGAAAACAACCGGTAAAGGAAATAACATATGGGCGTTTGGTTACATATTTTGCTAGTTTAAGTGCTCCTTCGATAGCTTCTGTCCCACTATTGGCAAAGAAAAAGCAATCAAGTTCTCCTGGTAAAATTTCGGCGAGTTCATCGGCCAATCGTAAAATGGACTCATACATAATTACCCCAGAAGGACCATGCATCAACCCATCGGCAGCATCCTTAATTGCTTGGACCACCTTAGGGTGACGGTGTCCAACATTTGTTACCGCAATTCCAGAGGTAAAATCAAGATATTTCTTTCCATCCACTCCAAAATAATAACAGCCTTCCTCTTTCACCACCGGTAGATTTGGATGATCCTTTGCCATGCTTGGTGCCAGTCGATTTGGCATATTTTTCACGAGGTGATCCCATTTGTTATCCATACTTTGACCTCCGTATTCAAATTCCTTAACTCTGAAAATTGCTGTTTTATTTAATTGCTTTTAACGTTTCATCTCGAATCAATGATAATAATTCCTCTTTGTATTCGGCAAACTCGGCCGTTGTCTTCACACTGAAATCCCTTGGCCGCTCCAATGCAATCGGGATTCTTTTCTTTAAACGTCCTGGTCTTGCCGTCATAACATATACTGAATCTGCTAAAAAGATCGACTCATCAACATCATGGGTGATAAACAGAATTGTCTTCTTCGACTCTTCCCATGCTTTCAAGAGCACTTCTTGCATGATGTTTCTTGTTTGGGCATCCAAAGCCCCAAACGGTTCATCCATTAATAGAATCTTTGGATCGTTTGCCAGCGCTCGAGCAATTGCAACACGTTGTTTCATCCCACCGGATAACTGAATCGGAAAATGATTTTCAAATCCTTCTAAACCGATTAATTGCAAGTAGTGCCTAGCAATATCGTCTCTCTCTTTTTGAGAAACACCCTTTAGCTTTAACCCAAAGGTAATATTGTCTTTCACTGATAACCATGGAAATAATGTGTACGATTGAAATACCATTCCGCGATCAGGTCCTGGACCATGGATTTCCTGCCCATCAAGGAGTACTTGGCCGGAAGTTGCTTCTTCTAACCCTGCAACAATCCTTAAAACGGTTGACTTCCCACAGCCCGAAGGTCCTAAAATCGTAACGAATTCCCCTTCCTCAATCGAAAAGGATGTTTTTTCCAATGCGGTCGTTTCACCTTTTTTTGTTTTAAAAACTTTTCCAACCTCTTTGATTTCTAATTTCGGGGTTCCAGTCATATTTAAAAGAGATTCTTTCTGGTTTGGTATAACTATTTTTTCCTTTTCTTTAACACTCAATTGAGGTGTTACCATTTAAAAACCATCCTTTCTCATCCAAGAAAACGAAGCCTTATATATGGCTTTAAAGAGAATGTCTGTAATCAGCCCGAGGATACCAATAATCAAGATTCCGACAATGATTTTATCTGGCTGCAGAAAACGAGAAGCCTGCATGATCATATATCCTAAACCGCTAGATGCACCAACAATTTCAGCAACCACTAAATAGGTCCAAGCCCAGCCAAACGTAATCCGGAGGGTATCAACAATTCCCGGTAAGGAAGCAGGGAGGATAACTTTGGTAAACACCTGTGCCTTCTTTGCCCCTAATGTATAGGAAACATCAACTAAATCATTTTGAACATTCTTGGTGACATCCATAATCATCAACGTCAGCTGAAAAAACGTTCCAAGGAAAATAACACTCATTTTTTCTGTCTCACCAAGTCCAATCCAAAGAATCAGTAAGGGAATGAAAGCAGATGCCGGCATATAACGAATGAAACCAATGATTGGTTCAAAAGCTCCCTCCATAATCCTTAATGAGCCCATTAAGATCCCTAGGGGTATACCAATAATGGCTGCAGCAAGAAATCCAAACAGAACCCTGGTAAAACTGATCCCAATATCTGAAAGAATTTGACCATTTACAAACATGTCCACCGCGGTAGACAATACTGCAGTAGGAGTAGGCAAGAATAAAGGATTGACGAACTGTCCGTAACTAAGTACAGACCAAACTAATAGAAAAATAATAAATGTGATAAAACCCGCGGAGGTATAAAATACTTTGGGTATTTCCTTATTAGGAGTAAACAATTTTGTGATCAATTTTTTCACCTTCTTATGTGTCTATTTTGTAAAAAAGCCTAACTGATGAGGTTAAATAAAACATCTCATAAGTCAGGCTGTTGTTTAAAGTGCATCCTTAAACTAACTTAAACCGTATCATTATTGGAAACTCGGATTGATAATATCTTCTGCTTTTGGCTCGGTTTTAAGAAGTTTTTGATCCTTATAAAACGAAATCGCATTTTCTGTAGATTGATAGATGGAACCTTTAGCGCTTTCTGTCCCAAATAACTTTTCATTATCTTCTTTCGAGAAGAATTTCAAACCAGTAACCGTTCCTTCAAATTCTTTCACATCAATATTTAAACCTTTTGCCATAATTTCATTGGCTTCTTTTTCATGTTCTTTCCAATAAGTCATGGCTTCGCCCATCGCTTTAACAAAAGCTTTCACATCTTTCGGACGGTTTTTAATAACATCTTCTTTAAAGCTGACCGTATCAACAATGATTCCTGATAAATCTTTGGTTGTTAACAAAACTTTACCGTTTGCTTGTGCCCCTTTTGATAACCACGGCTCCCATGTAACAGCTGCATCCACTTTACCAGCGGCAAAAGCAGCACCCGCATCGCCAGCAGACATTTGAACCACTTGTACATCTTTTTCTGTTAAACCACCTTGTTTTAATGCTTGCAGTGCTAACATATGGCTAGTTGAACCAACCTCAAATGCTACTTGTTTGCCTTTTAAATCTTTTACACTATTAATTCCATTTTTTACGAGAATCCCGTCCCCGCCGTAAGAATCATCTAATAACCAAACTACTTGGACAGGAATTTCAGATGCTGCTAAGGACACTTGTACATCCAGTGCCGTCGCCATCCCATCAATTTTCCCACTGGCTAATGCTTGTTTACGTTCTCCTAATCCTTCTACAATGGAAAGGTCCACATCAATCCCATTCTTTTTGAAAAAGCCCTTTTCTTTTGCTAAAAATAACGGACCGTACCCTGTCCAGGTTGGCAGTGTCACTTTCAATGGCTCAGAAGACTTCCCATCCTTAGCACTACTTGCTGCATCCTCTTTCCCACACGCTGCTAATGCGACTAGCAACATCAATGAACAAAAAACCAATAGCCACTTTTTCACTCCAAATTCCCCCTTGTTATTAAATATATAGCTATTTAAATCTGTTTCTCTGTTAAACGAAATGAAGAATGAAGAACACCTATTAACATTCTATTTCCAATTTCATCAGCTCTGCGAACAGCTTCAATCACCATTTCAGGCGAGACTTCAAATGGCATATTTGCCATATCCTCGATGGTAACAGTAATTTCCCCAAGCTTCTGCCACTGACTTTCTGTTAAATTTGTAATTCCCATTTGCTTTAAAGTAAATGGAAGTCCAACTTCCTGGTAATAACTTATTAACTTTTTAAGTTCGTCCTCGCTGGTATTCTCCATACACAACTGTGCAAGGATCCCGAAGGCAACAATTTCCCCGTGATAGGTATGATGTACTTCAGGGAAAATCGTTAACCCAGAATAAATCGCATGGGCTCCAGCTGTTCGGCAATCATCCCCGCCATACCCACTGACACTGCCACTGACTAAAATAATGGTATCAATCACATCTTCGAACTCTTTTGTTACTGTTTGGGTTTGAACAGAGGTGACAGCATTTTTCCCGATTTGAAGCAGCGTTTGATAAACCTGTCCTGCAATCGCAACAGCCGTTTGATTTAAAATGTTAGGCACCGCTTTTTTCACAGAGGATTTGGTCTCAAACCATTTAGCCAATGTATCGCCAATACCCGCGATTAAAAAGCGTACCGGTGCGTTCATGATGATTTCCGAATCAACTAAGACTAAATCAGGTGCCTTCGACTTTCGTTCGATCCCAATAAATTCACCATCATTGCTATATAGGATGGTAATAGGTGTTGCTGCTGCACAAGTTGCAGCGATAGTTGGGATGGCAATTAACGGTTTGTTAAGTTGATAGGCAACAGCTTTAACAGTATCAATGGCTTTGCCTCCACCTGTCGTAATTAGGACATCAATCTGTTCATCTCTTAGTGCGGCTACTAATTGATCAATATTCGCTTGAGATGATTCCCCGCCATACCAAAGCGAATGTTTTAATAAAATCTCGTGTTCTGACAAACTCTTTCTTAATGAATCTTCCACTAGTCCTCTACTAATTTGGCCTCCTATGAGAGCAGCTGTTTTTCCAAAGTTTTTTATGTACCTACCCGCTTCTTCTAGTAAACCTTTATTTCTAATATATTGAGCTGGTCCCACCGTTACTTTCATATTACACCTCAAATCCTTTGTAAATTGTTTAAAAATGAATAATATTCTTTAAATATAAATACTTGTCTATTTTATGTCAATATATTTTCTTAATATTCTATCATCAAGTAAAAATACAATATACGCTATAAAAATACAAAAATGATGCTATTTAAAAATATCATCTTTCATTATTTCTGTATAAATATAATCAGCCACCTTTCTTTTCGCCGTGGAATTTCTCCCGTTTGATATGGATTTTTATACATATGTGGCCGCTTCATTTGTGTCTTACATCTAAAAATAATGCAAGTTTTGTGCCATTTTTAATCTATTCCGTGCTTTCTGATTTTTCTAAACACCGAAGGCTGACTAATCCCTAATGCTTTTGCCATGTCTATCGTCGTTTTGTATTGTTTCCTAGCCTTAAGTAACACTTGTTTTTCTACACTATCTAGAATCTCATTCAATGAACGATTATTTTCATCAACAGACGTCACATGAGGAAAAGATTTTCGAAAATGAGGCGGCAGGTTTTCGATTTCAATCAATTGTTTTGGAGAAGTAACTACCAATCTTTCAATTAAATTAATTAATTCTCGGACATTTCCTTTCCATTCTTGTGTAAACAACAGATGCAGAACACCTTCATCAAGGCTTCGTTCACGATGATACTTTTTAGAAAAATACGTTAAGAAGTGTTCAATTAACGGGATGATATCGGTTGAGCGATTTCTTAATGGCGGAATGGTAATCGGAACAACATTTAAACGGAAGTAGAGGTCATGTCTAAAGATTTTTTCTTCCACGGCTTTCTCTAAGTCTCGATTTGTTGCGGCAAGAATACGGAAATCAACGGTTCGCAGTTTCGTTCCACCAACACGGTAAAATTGCTTTTCCTGAATGAATTTGAGGATTTTCACTTGATTGACTAACGATAACTCACCCACTTCATCTAAAAATAAGGTCCCGCCTCCTGCAAGTTCCGCTAGCCCGATCTTGCCTTTTGGATGGGCTCCCGTAAATGCTCCTGATTCATATCCGAAAAACTCTGCCTCAAACAAGGCTTCGGGTATGGCACCGCAGTTTACCTCGATAAAAGGACCGTCTTTCCGAGAACTTTTTTTATGAATGAATTTCGCAATATGTGATTTGCCTACCCCTGTTTCACCCAGCAGCAACACATTGACATCAATTTCAGCCACTTGCAGAGCAAGCTGGAGTACTTTTTTCATTTCTGTACTCGTGGCAATCATTCCGTCAGAATCAAATTGGAGATTTCTTAGCATTTCCAGTTCACTTTTCACTCGTTCCATTTCGTCTTCGATGTCCGTTAAGTATTTTTTCATGTTAAGTAACTCGGTAACATCATGTGAATAACTGACGATTCTTACTAAATTATAGTTATGATCAAAAACAGGAATCCCAGTTACAAGTAACTTTTCTCCCTTATTAGTTGTTTGGACTAGAGTGACTTTCTTTTTTTCCTTAATAACCAACGGCGTCAAAATCGGTGTAAATACCCCTTCTTTTTCAAGTTCATAAACAGACCGGCCGACCATTTCATTGGACTTCATATTATAAATTCCTTCGGTAGCTTCACTTACTTTCAAAATAATCCCATCTGTGTCGGTGACTAAAATATCGTCTTGTAATGAATGTAGAATGGCTTCATTTTCATTCCAAACTTTTTTTTCATCACTCACATATTCCCCTCCTTCTTGAATTATTCAGACTCAATTATTATTCATTATTGAATAGAAAACAGGGTAAACTTCTTGATATTACAGTTATATCAGATAATTAATAAAATTTATACTTTTTTAAATAAATTATTCAATTTTGTATAATGAAAGACAATTTATTTCCGGGTCACGCCCTCAGCAATTTTACCTTTATGATAAAATATCAGTATGTGGAACGATGAGAATATCTAAATGAGGAGGATGAAGCGTGAAAAATAGAATTGCTTTATCGTGGAGTGGCGGGAAGGATTGTTGTATGGCGTTAGATACCCTAATATCACAGGGATTTGAAGTAGTATCCTTGGTTACAACAGTACCTAAAGAATTAGGGAGAACATTTGGTCATGGCGAGCGAACAGAATTGATTAAACTACAAGGTGAATCGCTAAACATACCTGTTCATTTTATCGAATGTACATACGAAAACTATACAAGTCAATTTGTAAACGCGATAGAACACTTGAAAAACCAATTAAATATCACGGGAATCGCCTACGGTGATCTATATTTAGACGAACATCGAAAATGGGGAGAAAAAGTAGCAGCCGCTGCAAATGTGGACTCATTGTACCCATTATGGATGAAAAAGGAAGAAGCCCTACAATCTTTAGGGAAATTTGTCCAATCGGGGTATGAAGCAATTGTGATTCGTGTACGGGAAGATGTCTTGGAAGACAAGTGGCTTGGTAGAATAGTAGATGAAACCTTTCTGCGAGATGTACAACAGACTACTATTTGTCCGATGGGAGAAGCGGGTGAATACCATACCTTCGTCTATGATGGGCAATTATTTTCAAAAAGAATTCAATTGGAACAAGGAGAATTAATCCAACTGGAAACCACAAAGAAACTAGAATTTAAGAGTTATAGTATTATTGAGCGTTAAGGCATTGAATTGGGTAAAATAACAAAGGGGGATGCCCCCCTTTGTTATGTCTTTAACTGATTTTCAGCTTTTGTAAATTAATTATTGTTCTGTATATTTTTTGAAGTTATCTAAAATCGCCTGCCAGCCTGCTTGTTGCATCTCAATTGGATTGGTCGTTTCCGCATCAAACGTTTCAATTACCTCAGTGTCGTTTCCTTGACCTTTAAAGGTAACAGATACTTTTCTTCCATCACCCATGGTATAAGAAATAACCTCATTTAATTTGACTTCGTCATATACTCCGCCAAAATCAAAACCAAAACTGCCATCTTTTGCTTCCATTCTTGTAAGGAATTTTCCACCAACCGTTAAATCATTTTCTGCAAATGGTGTATGCCAGTCTTCTGAAGCATTATTCCATTGGGTGATGTGTTTTGGCTCTGTCCAATGTTCCCATACTTTTTCTACCGGCGCATGAACAGTTGTCTGTACAGTGATCTTTTCAAAATTGCTTGTTGTCATTTGAATTTCCACCTTTCAACATATACTGAGTTTATTATGTAGATTGAATTCTTGCTGTCACAAACCTGTTAATATCTTATCAACTCTTCCTTGTAACCGCAATCACCAGTATTGATAAAGAAACACAAAAAACAATACAGCCAGGATGGGGTTTCCCGTCCTGGCTGTTTAAATGTTTAAGTGGTGCCTGACACCCTACTCAGAGGCTCTTGGACTGCTTTCAAATCCACCTTTTTTATGTGAACCATCACAGAACGGCTTTTTGTTGGAAAGGCCGCAACGGCATAGATACACTTTTGCCTTTTTTGGATATTCCTTGCCCTCAGAATCAAAGATCTGAAAATCACCACTTACCTGCAATGGTCCATTATCATTAATCTTAATTTGATTTTCCATTCTTATCACATCTCCTCAGTTTTTGATTAACGAATAAAATTCTGAACTCTTTTCGCCTACCCATCCACCATTCGACCAATTTTTGATAAACCTGTGATTTTCTCATTTGGGAAATAACCTACATGGGCCACGCCACACGTCATTCCTTTGACATGGGATTGAAGGGTTCATCCTCGATGATTAAACAAGGGGTGGGATGATTCACTTGCTCATTTTGTTGAATTCGAAAGGCGCAGCAGCCATCACCATTCTGTAGGCGTTGTTCTCGGTACACCTTGCATCCAAGCAACCGGGTAAGTACTGAAACAGTCACACTACACAAGATCGGACGCTCAAGAGCAACATTATGAAAGGGACAATTCCGTTCAATTAAGGAATAATCCTTACCCTTTTTGTCTATTTCCATATAAGAGTCATCTTTTACGTAAAAATCCTTAAGCACCTTTATTCTTTCGTTGATATTAAGCCCCAACAATTTCGGTTCCCATTCACGAACCCTTTCTTCAACCATCGCGGCAAGTAAATTTTTCAGAGCACTCATTCCTAGATGTTTGACCATCGTGTCAATTACTTCAATCGTTAAGTGATCATAATTCTTATCAAAGAGATGTTCACCAGCAGAAGTTAATTGATATCGGATATGAGGCCGGCCAATGCCATTTTGCTTTTCAGAAATCCTCACAATCCAGCCATCTCTTTCTAAATGGAGGAGATGCTGACGGACGGCCTCACCGGACATATCTAACAATGAGGCCAGTTCACTCATGGATGAAGCACCACTTGTTTTTATCGCATGGACGATTCTTCTTCTTGGCTCCGACAAATGTTCGGCTTGAAAACTCAGGTCTCTTCCCTCCCTGCTCTTTCTTAAATGTATATTCACCTGCCTTTCGATTAGTTCAAGATTTTTATTGAAAAATTGGAAAAAATCATTTTTTCAAAATCCAATAAAAAAAATCCCTTTTAGAGGGATTCACTAGAATACTATTGTTTTATTTTGATGAACGATAATGCGGTTTTCGATATGCCATTTCACAGCACGTGCTAAAACACTTCTTTCAATTCTTCGGCCAATCTTTTTAAGGCTGTCAACATTATCCTGGTGATCGACCCGGCTGATATCCTGCTCGATAATAGGACCTTCATCCAGGTCATTGGTCACATAATGAGATGTGGCGCCAATCAATTTCACACCGCGGCCAAATGCTCGTTCATATGGTCTTGCACCAACAAAGGCAGGTAAAAAGGAATGATGAATATTAATGATTTTGTTTGGATTTTCTTTAACAAATGTTGGAGATAAGATTTGCATATAGCGGGCCAACACCACGAAATCAATCTCATACTCTTTTAGAAGTTTAAGTTGGGTGGCTTCGGCTTGTCCACGGATATCTTTATTGGCTGGAACATAATAAAACGGGATGTTCAGCCCTTCAACAACCTCTCTTGCCGTTTCATGATTACTGATCACAAGGGCAATATCAGCCATTAAATCACCGCTTTGCCATTCCCATAAAAGTTCAAGTAAACAATGAAGTTCTTTCGATACAAAGATTGCCGCTTTTTTCACATGATAAACATGCGTAAGGTTCCATTCCATGGATAACTCCTTGCCAATTTCAGCAAACTTCCGCTCCATGTCTTTCGCCTTTTCCTTTAAACCCGGGCATTCAAATTCAATTCGGATGAAAAAAGTACCGCCCTCTGGATTGGTGGAATACTGGCTGGATTCAATAATGTTTGCATTATAAGAGAAAAGAAATTTAGAAATCGCTGCAACAATTCCGGGCTGGTCAGGGCAGCTAACTAATAGACATCCCCGGTTCTTATTCTTTTCTTGAAATAATTCAATCTGATCTTTTATATAGGCATTCATGTCCACAAAACCTCTCTAATATTGTTTTACACATTATACATTAGATGGTCGAATTAGTTAATCATTATTTTGAAAATTCATATCAATCAATAATTTCCTGATTATAACATATTAACGGACAATGAGCCCCTTCCTGTTGTTGCAGCAGCGCCAACTTTATTTGCAAATTGAACATACTCTTTTAACAGAGATAGCTTGGCCGGCAAACCTTTTTCATGAAAGGAATACAATAAGGCTGACATAAATGCATCACCTGCACCAGTTGTATCAATAGCTTCCACGATCGGTGCAGGTACAAAAACTTTGTTTCCCTTAAAAATTGCACATGCCCCCTTGCTTCCCATCGTGATAAACAGATAGGGAATCTGCCATTTAGCTAATTGATCGATTCCAGCATCTAATGAATCCTTTTCGGTTAAAAAATACAACTCATCTTCAGCAAGCTTCACGATATGAGCAAATTTAAGGAAGGATGAAACGGTTTGGCGGCAATACTCCTCGCTTTCCCAGCGCTTGAGACGAAGGTTGGCGTCAAAGGCGATGATGTTGCCAGCGTCCTTAGCATATTTCAGTGCCCTTTCAGTTGTCTTCCGGGCTTTTTCATGAAAAAGTGTTCCAGATCCAAAATAAAAAATCTTTGCCCTTTCAAAAACTTCCTTTTGCAATTCATCTTCAAATAATACCTCATCAGGAGTAAGATTCACGTACGAATGAAAATAGCGCTCACCGTTTTCATTTATATGGACATATACACCACAAATGCTCTTATTCGAAGTGCGTACAGAAAATGAAGAATCAATTTGCTCGTTCATAAATTCTTGTTCCACAAATTGACTAACTTCATCGGTCCCTAGTTTACATAAGTAATAAGCAGGAATTCCAAGTCTCTTCGTCCCCACTGCCACATTTACGGTGGCTCCGCCCAACAGCTGCTGGTATATGGTATTTGTTTGATCCATTGAACTAAAGTCTACAAATGCTTCCCCTAGTGAAATAACTCCTGTTTGCACCAAGATGGTCCTCCTCCAATGATGTATCTATAATGATTATATGAAAAACCTCCTCAATTGAAAATGGTTGAGGAGGATCAGTTACGATATTAAACTAGTTTATGTGCATACCACTTTTTCCCTTTAAACCGTAAGCCAAAGATGAGTCCGCGAGTTCCCCATTCTACAATCATCGCGACCCACACACCGACAATCCCAAAGCCTAAAGTAATTCCTAAAACATATCCCAAGATAACCCGCAGCAACCACATCGAGAGCAATGAAGCAATCGAAGTAAAATTGGAATCCCCTGCTGCCCGTAGTGCTGATGGCATAATAAAACTTGGTGACCACAGGATTGGCTGTGCAATGGCCGCTATTAATACTAGTGTAAAAATCGTAGGAATAATTTCTTCCGGTGGATTGAACATTTTTATCAACAACGGAAACAATGGCAATAGCAAGAAATCCGCGATGATAAAAATAATCGAAGAAAGACCAATTAACGAGAAGATAAATTTCCTCGCGTCTTCAATATTCCTACGCCCAATACATTGCCCTACGATAGTGACGATGGCGATTCCGATTGAATTAGGTCCGATTTGATAGACCATCATTAACACATTGGCAATCGCAAAAACGGTAAGTGAAAGAGTACCTAACTGGACAATAAACGTTTGCGTTAGCAGCTTTCCACCATTGAAAAAGATTTGTTCTGCGGCAAAAGGCAGCCCGATAAACATGACTTTTTTTAAAATAGAAAGGTCAATTCTAACCGCATTTTTTATCTTGAAACGGATCGTCTCATTGTATTTTAAGACATAAACCAAAGCAGCTGCCATTCCTAAAAATCTCGCCAAAAGCGTAGAAATCACTAGACCCTCCACACCCATGTGAAAGAATGTAATCAGTAGTAGATTTAGAATCGTATTGGTTAAATTCATTACTAGCGATAAATTCAAACAGGGTTTCGTCTCCCCCACACCTCTTAACGCGCCAGTCACCGCTTGAAAGATCGCGATGAATGGATAAGAAAGACAGCTGCCGATAAGATAAATTCGAGCATTTTGAAATACATCCGCTTCCGCTTTACCAAATAATAGGTTTAAGGTTGCCGTATGAAAAATGATAACTAAAGTACTGATTAGGACTGAAAATAGGGTTACGGCAGTGATCGCTTGTGTCGCCGTTTTGGACACCATCTCCCCATTCCCGCTCCCTTTATATTGGGCTACAATCACGGTCCCTCCTGTTGCGACCGCTATAAAGACATTGGCTAGGAAAATATTCAATGAATCTACCATACTCACGGCACTAACCGCTGCCACTCCAGCAGAACTAATCATCGCGGTGTTTAATAAACTCATGATAATTAAAAAGGCTTGGTCAACGAATATGGGCAGGATGATCGCAAATATTTTCTTGTAACCTATCGATTCCCCAGAAAAATACTTATCTAACAAAGGAACCGCTCTGTGCCTAATATTCAGTTCTAATTTATTCATTACGCAACACTTCTTTAATGGGATTTTTGGAAACGTACAGACCGTATTTTAATACGGCTTATTATACCACGATTTGGAAGTGAGTAAAGGTTTTTATCTTCTGTCAGAAATGTCCATTTATCGTTGTGTTCGCAGTTCGACACGACGAATTTTTCCTGAATCCGTTTTAGGTAGTGCGTCGATATACTCAATCACCCTTGGATATTTATAAGGAGCAGTTAATTTCTTTACAAATCCCTGTAACTCCTTTGTTAGCTCCACTGTTCCAAGAATGCCATCTTTCAACACAACAAATGCTTTAACAACATTTCCTCTGATTGGGTCCGGTAAAGCGACTACCGCACATTCCTTAACCGATTTATGTTTCATTAATGCATCTTCTACTTCAAATGGTCCAATCGTATATCCAGAGCTGATAATGACATCGTCTTTTCGCCCTTGGAACCAATAATAATTATCCTCGTCTTTCAATGCACGGTCACCAGTTAGAAAATATTGACCTTGATAAGATGAAGCCGTGGTTACCGGATTTTTATAATACTGTTTAAATAAAGCCGGAAAATCGCTTCGAATGGCAATCGTTCCGACTTGGTTGATTGGTGCCGGATGGCCGTTTTCATCAACGACAGCAATAAATTCTTCTAACAATGGCTGCCCCATGGAACCTAATTTTTTCTCATTAACATTTAAGTTCGCTATCAATAATGTACTTTCTGTCTGTCCGTAGCCATCGCGTATCAGGATCTTGAATTGTTCTTTAAAAACATCAATGACTTCACGATTTAGCGCCTCCCCTGCAGATACAGCCGTATGCAAATGGGATAGATCAAAGTTGGAAAGATCATCTAATTTAGCCATCATCCGGTATTCGGTAGGTGTGCAGCATAAAACATTTACCTGTTGATCTTGAAGAAGACGTAAATATTTGTGCGGATTAAACCTTCCATGATAGATAAACCCTGTGGCTCCTGAACCTAGAATCGATAAGAACGGACTCCAAACCCATTTTTGCCACCCTGGGGAAGCTGTAGCCCAAACCAGATCGTCCTCACTAATATTCAGCCATCTGGATGCCGCAATTCTTAAATGAGCATAACCCCAGCCATGGCTGTGAACAACTCCTTTTGGTTGACCAGTTGTCCCAGATGTATAAGCTAAAAAGGCAAAATCGCCACTCAGAGTATCGACATCGTTGAAAACTTCTGATTCCTCAGCTGCTAAATCTTCTAAGGAAAGCCAATTTGGAACTTCCTGACCAAAAGCAATCTTATATTGTAAAAATGGAGTATCCTCTTTAATATTTTCAAATTCTTCAATTAACTCAGAATAAGAAATGACAGCTTTCGCTTCCGAATGATTTAAGCGATACAGTAAATCCTTTCCTCGTAAAAGTTCTGAAGAAGGGCTAATGACTAATCCTGCTTTTAAACAGGCTAAATAAATAACATAGGATTCAATGAGGCGAGTGCTCATGACAACAACCCTGTCACCCTTCTCTAGTCCTAATTTCGTTAATCCATTTGCCAATTTATTAGCTTTTGTGATTAACTGAGCATAAGAAATCGTTTTCGTTTCTCCTAGTTCATTTTGCCATCGTAAAGCGATTTTTTCGGAGTAATGTTTAGAAATTTCACTTGCTAAATTGAAGTGTTCTGGTGCAATAAATGATTTCATATCCACAATTGTCAATCTCCATTCTTGGTAGTTTAAATTTGGGTTTCCCATTGTAATTTCGTTTGATCTTCCTGGTTAGTACCTGGTTATAACACTAGATATTGAGTAATATTCACTCTTATAATCATATCATTTTCTAAAACTATGTAAATTATTTCGCCTCGGTTAATACTAAGGCCTATTATCTAGTCTTAACCAAACTCCAAAAAACCAACTATAAGAAATAGTTGGCTTCGTAGGATCACTTATTCAAATAAAGGACTTACTGCTTTTTCATTATGAATCCGGTCGATTGCTTCAACAAGAAGAGGCGCAACAGAAATCGTTTTAATTTTACTACTGATTTTATCTTCCGACAATTCAATAGTATTTGTCACGACTAATTCCTTAATTGGTGACGATTCTATTTTTTCAATCGCTCGGTCTGTAAAAACAGGATGCGTACAGCCGGCATAAATTGCTTTTGCCCCATTTTCTTCTAAAGCTTTAGCTGCTAACGAAATGGTTGCACCGGTATCAATCATATCATCAATAATTATGGCATTTTTGCCCTCGACATTACCAATAACATTTATGGTTTGGGGACCATTTTCTTCAAATCTTCTTTTATCGATTAGGGCAAGTGGAACGTGTAATAGGTTGGCCACTTTTCTTGCCCGGCCAATACTGCCATTATGTGGCGCGACAATAACAATATCTTCTAAACCTTGTTCCTTAAAATACTGTCCAAGGATTGGAACACCATAGAGATGTTCTACGGGGATATCAAAGAAACCTTGAATTTGTGATGTATGGAGGTCCATTGTAAGAATTCGACTTGCTCCAGTCGTTTCTAAAAGGTTCGCTACTAGTTTCGCTGTAATCGGCTCCCGTGAACGTGCCTTTCTGTCTTGCCGTCCATATCCATAGTATGGAATGACCACATTAATAATACTAGCTGAAGCTCTTTTTAGAGCATCAATCATGATGAGGAGCTCCAAAATATTATCATTGACAGGGTAAGATGTGGATTGTACAACATAGACCTCACTGCCACGAACACTTTCTTCAATATGAATCTGAATCTCTCCATCACTGAAATGAGACACAGAACTGTTTCCTAAATCGCATCCTAAGAGCTCTGCCATCTCTGTTGCTAGCTTTTGATTGGAATTCAATGAGAACAATTTAAATCGTTTATTTTGTTGATATGTCACCTTAGATCCTCCACACGTTTGAATTTCTAATTTTACTAATTATCGATCCATCTTATTTTACTATATTAATCAACATAGTGGTAGGAAATACACCAAAGAGGTAACTTTTAATCGGAAATCCTTGTGTTTTTCTACGTCACCCGTTTTAGTTAGTTAATTTTGTCATTATATTAGCTGTTGTCATAATGGTTGCAAATTCATGATGCAAAGTGGCAAGTTCGAATGTTTGTACATCCTCGGCAGAGCGCTTTATTCCTTTATGGTCTATAAGTTCAAATGCAGCGATCGCATCCTCGATTAAATATGTATCGAAACCCAAATTTCCACTCATCCGAGTGGTGGTGGATACGCAATGTTGGGTCGACAGGCCTGTGATTATTACCGATTTAATTTGCTGATCACGTAAATAAGTTTCTAATTCCGTACCGATAAAAGCACTATTTACATTTTTTTGAAAGACCTTTTCATTTGCTTTAGGCCGAATTATCTCCTTAAATTTTGGCCCGTTTGTATTTTTATAATAGAGCGGTGAATGAGGCAAAAGGGATAAATGTTGAGAATAGATAACCGGCCATTTCCGTCTGCGCCATTCGGTAAGCAATTGTAATATATTTTCCTCCGCCTCGAGATTGTTCCGCTTCCCCCAGTACGGATCATCAAACCCATCTTGAACGTCTAAAACCAAAAGTGCTGGTGGATTTACAAAAAGATTCATTCTTTATTTCTCCTAACTTACGTTTTCCAGTATCTTGAAATGATTAGGTTAATTTTTTGTAAAAAGAATAAATCGTATTCACGGAACATCCAAAAAGCGCGCGAAAGGTTTCACACACTCATTCATATCTGCAATATTTCGGGGACTATTATTGATTACTCATAGATTCATTAGTAGATAGTAACTGTTTTGCCCCTGTAACTACATCATGGATAACTTTGCTTGCAGGAATTTCGTATTGTAAAAGTCTTGTCGCCTGTCCTGCCCATAGTGCTATATAGTCCGGATTATTTAGAAGGGCACCCTGTCTACGGATATCATTCGCCATAGTATTTTGTGTTGGGAAATCGGCTGGAGAAATCTTGGCATCATCGTAAGCTTGAATAAAAGCATTTTTAATTCCCCTTGCCGGACGACCAGAAAAGACTTTCGTAATCACTGTACTTTCCTCCGTGCTATTGATAAGTGCCTCTTTATACACACGGTGCGCACCTGACTCAATCGTTGTTAGGAAAGCGGTTCCCATTTGAACTCCCTGTGCACCCAAAGCTAAGGCAGCCACCAAACCGCGGCTATCCATAATGCCACCAGCAGCGACAACAGGCACTGAAACTGCATCAACCATCTGTGGGACTAGCGAAAAAGTTCCGACTGTTGCACCATGGGTGTTTTTTTCAATTTCAAATGTCCCTCGATGACCTCCAGCATCACTCCCCTGGGCAATGATAATATCTGCTCCATTTTCCTCAGCGAGCAGCGCTTCTTGAACGGTTGTTACCATGGTAGTGATAGTGATATTTTGTTGCTTGACGATTGCCATTTTATCTTCCGGAAGGACCCCGAATGCTGTGGAAATGACAGGAACTTTTTCTTCTATTAATACAGCAAATTGTTCGTCAAAAAAGTTATTTGTTTTCACTTGGTGGTTTGCCGGCACCATACCTAACTCTTTCCTTATTTTATTAAGGACTTTCTGTGACTCTTCCACACCTTCATAATGATCGGTCAGATTTGTACAAAACACATTAACGGCAAATGGCTTGGTTGTCCGTTTCTTAATTTCTTTAATGGCCACTCTAATTTCTTCTGGTTTCATATAGGCTGCGCCCAACGTCCCTAAGGCCCCAGCGTTCGATACATTAGCAACAAGATCCACGGTCGTAGGCCCTCCCGCCATTCCAGCTTGAATAATCGGATAGTCTATATCTAGAATTGCACATAGTTTTGTGTTTAATTTCATAGAAATCCTCTTTTCTTCTATTAATATTGGTTTGCATTTCATTCATGGACACTTTTTTCCTCTATTAATATTAAAACACAATTAGAGAAAAAGTGTCAGGCACCACTTTTGAATTCCGTAGACTCACCATCATAGAACGTAGGCAATCAGAACGATTCGTTACCTTTTCCTTTAAATTATGGGGTTGACGGGCACGATTAATGATTTATCGTTACCGTTTCATTAAAAAAATGAGGACGGCGGGCACGATTAGTGGTTATTCGTTACTATTTCCTTTAAAAAATGAGGACATTGGTAAAGATTCGTGGTTCTTCGGTACCTTTTTCTTCAAAAGTTGGTTAGAAACATTGTCCATGAATAAGTAGGCATCAAAAAAAGCGAGTACCAGAGCTGCTGACAATGTTTATCAGCAGCCCTGCCCCACTTCTTCCTTTAAATTTGTAAAAATCGAAAACAACTATATAAATGTTATGCGAAACGATAGTAAATTAATAAAAAAGTTGCTAGTACAAAAATGAAGTTTAAAAACACAAAGATAAATTGATCTGTTTTCGTTTTATGCATTTTTATTGGCGGGTTATAGAATGATACACCTTCAATAATAAAGATTATCAACACAATGTGTATCATAAAATGTCCAATGACTTCTGTCATTCCAAAGAGCATGGTGGTGGAGATGAAAATAGCTGTAACCACAAAACCTAATACACGATTTAAAACTCCGACCACTAATAAATAACCGACGACAAATTCAATAAATGCTGCCATAACAACAAACAAACTCGGTTCAAAGCCAAATGTTGGAACATGGTGGTTTGCGACAATATCTAAAGCCATACTTGGATAGACCCATTTTTCAACCGCTACCCAGCTAAGCGATAATCCTGTCCCTAAATACAGAAATGGGAATCCGGCTTGCTCTAGTTTTGTATTTCCTACCAACAATACACCAATAATGGCTACGTAAAATCCGTAATCTAACATATAGAAAACACCATGATGGATGGTTACATAAATATATAATCCTAATAATATCGAAGCACCAATTTTTGTAGAAATATGATGAGGTATCAATAAGAAACCGATTGTCACCCATGCTAATACTGTAATAATTGTACTATTAACATGAAACTCTGGAGCAAATAGAGTTCCATTCACCATTTGTATTATCAGCGAAACGGCTGTTCCATATTTTAATAAATACCTAGAATACTTTCTTAAACTGGAGAGACGATCCTCCATTTTTTTCACTGTTCCCCATTTAGCCATTTTCGGAATGATCAGTGTTAATGTAGCTAATACAACAGCAGCCACAAGAGTTAAAAGTAAAAACATTGGTGATAATATATTTTCAATGGACTCCTTATGCGGCTCCACACTTGTGAACCATTTCACATGTGCTTGCGCAAAAATTGGTGTCATAATAAGCCCTAATGTTAATAGTATCTGAAATATCTTTTTCATCATCTGTAAGCCCCCTAGTGAATATAAACAACATGAATATAGTGTTAATATACCGTATTCCTCCAATCTAAAACCATCTTAGAATTGAACAATTTGTGAAATATATCACAAATATCGCGTTCGGAAAGTATTTTCATGTGAAAAGGAGTATTTAGTCATTGATTAACACTATTTAATTCTTGGCAATACAATCTATGAGGGTTGTATGATATTATATTGTAGGTAAATTATTAATAGGAGGCTTATCACCCCTTGTCCAAATTTGAAAGAGCAATAATTATTGGCGGAGGCATCTCAGGGAAATTAGCAGCACGTGTTGTGTCTGATTTTTTCAAAGAGGTAATGATTATCGAACGTGATTACGAACCTCAAGGCCCCATTCCAAGAAAAGGTGCCCCACAAGGTGAACATTTACATGCGCTCCTCCAAGCTGGTGAGCATGGTCTCGAGGCGTTGTTTCCAGGTATAACAAAGAAATTCCACTCAAGTGGTGCAGTGAAAATAAACTCTACGCAGGATCTAGCATGGTTCCACCATGGTGTTTGGAAATTACGTTTTAATGGAGGATACACAACAACTCTGCAAACGCGCCCACATCTAGAGTGGCATATAGACCACTACATAAAAGCTATACCGAACATAACCTTTCTATATAATCACACGGTTGAAAACTATATTTATAATGAGGAAAAGAATCAAATTACAGGAGTCGTTCTTATCGATAACAGTGGGACAAAAAAAAATCTAACAGCGAACCTTGTTATTGATGCAAGTGGAGTGAGCAGTCTCTCTAGTAGTTGGCTAAACAAACGTGGTGTGTCTATCCCTGAACAAAAAGTGAAAATTGGATTAAGTTACATTAGTAAAACTCTTCAACTGCCCGAGAACGGTGAAAGGGATTGGGAAATTAAAATCGTTTATCCTAATCCGCCACATGAAAAAATAGGCGGGACCATCTCAAAGGTAGAGGGAAATCGTTATATTGTCACACTCAATGTATATCATAATGAGGTAAACGAAAAAGAGGTAGTCAAAAGTGATAATGGCTTTATAGACCTAACAAAAAAATTACCTAAATTAGATATCTACCATGAAATAAAGGATGCAGTTCCTCTTTCCGGAACCTCGGTCTATCGTGTACCACATATCGTTTGGAAACAATTTAATAGGGTAAAGAATTTGCCCGGCGGACTGTTATTGATAGGTGATACGGTTTGCAGAATTGATCCTGTTTTTGGTCAAGGTATGAGTATCGCAGTTTTAGAGGCACTTAAACTGCAAGAACTCCTTCAAAATCAAAGTCATGATCTTCTAAAAGTCATTACTAATTTCCATAAACAAGAAGCTAAAATCATCGCCCCTATTTGGAATATGGTGATTACAGAAGATTTTCGATATCCCGAGACCATTGGGAAAAAACCTGCAGGTCTTTCCATTCAGCAATGGTACGCCAAAAAGATTTTCCTCTTATCATCAGAAAATCAAGAAATATATAATTCGTTCATCAAAGTCATGAACCTAATTCGTCCGATGACCATCTTAATGAGCCCTCGAATTATCAAACAGGTATTGAAAAAGAGCTTTTCAAAATGAATTTTTATGGGACATCGTCCCGCAAATAGGGTGTCAGGCACCAATAGTTAATAATAGCAGGTTCATATAAAATAGTTAGGACCTGGTTCAATTTGAAAGAACCAGGTCACTTTTATTCTTCTAATCAGCTACTCTTCAAATTATCCATTTTATTTAGCATCGGAGTTTCATTCAAAGCCCGTAACTTTTTAATATCTACTCTTATCAAGAGTGAAATCGCTAATGCAATGATAAACAACCCCGAAAATACAAGAAGTGTTCCTTGGTAGCTTCCAGTTGTTTCTCGGATCCAAGAGACGAATATCGGACCGACTAAACCGGCTGCTGCCCAGGCTGTCAAAATGTAGCCGTGAATGGCGCCCAACTGCTTCGTTCCGAATAAGTCGCCTATATAGGCTGGTATAGAGGAGAATCCTCCCCCATAACAAGTCATGATCATATAAACAATGATTGAAAACAGAATACCCACTGTAATGTTAGGTAAAACAAAGAAGGCAACGATTTGGAAAGCAAAAAATAGAGTATACACATTTGGTCGGCCAATGTAATCAGAAATAGTTGCCCAAAGAATACGTCCGGAACCATTAAATAACCCCATAATTCCTACCATTGTCGCAGCAGATGCCGCTGTTAAACCAACCAACTCTTGTGCCATAGGCGATGCAACGGAAAGAATGGCAATCCCACAGGTTATGTTGATAAAAAGCATGATCCACAACGCCCAAAATTGTCTTGTTTTTACTGCTTCATTTGCCGTTAATTGTCTAAGATCCTTTTTTATCCTTTTATTCCTTGAAGTTTCAACCGTTGAATCAAAACCTTTAGGTACCCAACTGCTGCTGGCGGAGCAAGGTACTGAGCGGAACAAAAAATGACTAGAAAATATGTTCCGCCAAGAATATAAAAGGTGTTGGAAATGCCGTAAGTTTGGATTAAGTGATTCATTATTGGACTGCTAATCATTGATGCAAAGCCAAACCCCATAATAGCTAGTCCTGTTGCCAATCCTCTTCGATCAGGAAACCATTTGACCAATGTTGACACTGGTGTAATATAACCAACCCCTAAGCCAATACCAGCAATGACACCATAAAATAAATAGAGTAATAGTAAAGATTCAAAGTGTACAGCTGCCCCAGCACCAGCAACACCAACTCCAAAAAACAAGGAACTAAGAATTCCAGACACTCTTGGTCCGAACTTCTCCACAAAATGGCCTAAAAAGGCCGCGGATAATCCTAAAAATAATATGGCTAAACTAAATGTAAATGAAATCTGTTTTAATCCCCAGCCCATTTGCTGCTGTAATGGGTTTGTAAATACACTCCATGCATATACCGATCCTATCGAAATATGTATTCCAACTGCAGAAAGAGCTATAAGCCATCGATTCTTCATCTGACCCTTCATCCCCGTTTCACATAATATTTATTTAGATATCAAATTTAGATTAATCTTTTAAACAACTTCCACTTCACGTGTAACGTTTGTTATTTGACTATATTAACCTACAATTTTATGTGTTTCAAGCAAAAAATTCAATTTAAATACGAATTATAAATTATATTTTTTAATTATTGTTCGTGTTTTTATCAAAAAATCATGTTTAGGTCTTTCGCCTTTTTTCTATTTTCATAAAACATCTTCAATAGAAACCGCATACAATGTTGGTGAACAAACAAGGACAGGGGGTGAAATCAGATGGGTTCTAACCATTGTTCCTGTGGCATTTTTGGAATTTTTCTTGGATTTTTAACAGGTGCCATTTGGCTATTGTTTGGATTATTGTGGGTGACTTCTTTGCTTGAAGTTATCGGTCTAGTTGGTTTAATTGTTACCGTTCTAAAATTCCTTATCATTGTAATTGGCTTCCTTGCATTCCTTATCTTTGGATTATACGTATTTAGGAGGGCATGGCATCACATTAAGTGAAATAGCAAGCAGAATTGAGCCAATTTGGATTTATATATAAGGGCAGCCTCAATTAGAGGCTGTCCTTTACAGTTACTTCCATAAAAAAACGGGCAACTAGGGTTGTTTAATGCCCTAGTGCCCGCTTTTTAAATTAGAATTTAGAATGATAGTTATCGATTTCCCATGCATGAACCGCTGTACGGTAGCTGTCCCATTCTGCTTTCTTCATTGAAACATACTCGTTGTATACGTGCTCACCTAGTGTATTAGCCGCAATATCTCCTGATTCTAATTCTTTTATTGACTCTGCTAAACTTCCAGGCAGGCTATCGATGCCACGGAAGGCTCTTTCTTCTTCTGTCATATGGAAAATATCTTCATTAATCGGAGCTGGTGCTTCTAGTCCTTTTTCGATTCCATCCAGACCCGCAGAAGCAATCACTGCAAATGTTAAGTAAGGGTTAGCTGATGGATCTGGACAACGTAATTCAACACGTGTCGCAAGGCCCTTTTTCGCTGGAATACGAATTAACGCTGAACGGTTTGACGCAGACCAAGCAAGATAACAAGGAGCTTCATAACCAGGCACTAATCGCTTATAAGAGTTTACTAGCGGGTTTGTTACTGCCGTAAAGCTCTTCACATTTTCTAGAACACCCGCAATGAATTGATAAGCTTTTTCAGATAATTGTAACTCATCGGATGGATCAAAGAAGGCATTTTCGCTACCTTCAAAGAAGGACATGTTAACATGCATACCAGAACCATTGATTCCGAATACTGGCTTCGGCATAAAGGTTGCGTGTAATCCGAATTTCTTCGCTACTGTCTTCACGACCCATTTATATGTAGTGGAAAGGTCAGCAGCCGTTAATACATCTGCATATTTAAAGTTAATTTCATGTTGCCCTTCAGCTACTTCATGGTGAGAAGCCTCAATGGTGAAGCCCATTGCTTTTAAGGCACGGTAAATTTCTAAACGAACACGCTCGCCAAGGTCATGTGGAGAAGGCTCGAAATATCCGGCTTTATCACCAAGTTCTTGTGTTGCATAACCATTTTCATCTGTTTTAAAAAGGAAAAATTCTAACTCTGGACCCACTGAAATCGTGTATCCATGTTTCTCGGCGCGATCCACTGTTTTCTTTAAAACATTTCTTGTGTCTCCTTCAAACAAGGAACCATCTGGGTTCTTAACAGAACATAGGAATCTAGCTTCCGAATATCCGTTTTCAACTGTCCAAGGAAGAACCGCAAAAGTAGCTAAATCAGGCTGTAAATAAAGATCTGATTTGTTAATAGGTGAGAAACCTTTGATTGAAGAACCATCAAACATCATTTTACCTTCGACGACATCTTCCAATTGCTCAATGGTTACCGTAACGTGCTTTAAGATTCCTTCGATATCGACAAATTGCAAGTGTAATAGTTCAACACTTTTTTCGTTAATGATTTCTTTAATTTGTTCAAGCGTTGTGGCAGCACCTGGTGTGTTTGAAATTAATGTTTTTGTCATGTCACTTTACCTCGCAATTTCATGTTATATTTTATTACATCGATTAATATAAACTGATTATAATAAAAAAAGAATAGTTTGACAATCTTTTTAGGTAAATATTTTGAATATTTATTCTGAAATTTTAGTAAGCGTTTTCATGAAATGCCTTATTAAACCTAATATTCTTATGAAAACCGGCTAATCTCGTGTTCATTTTTATGCAAAATTATGTATATTATTTTCAACCTATAACCTAAGCAATCCATCGCTTTAGCTAAAATAAAAAAACAGCTGCTAGAGAGCTCTCTAACAACTGTTTTGAATTCAACCTATTCATCTACTGTTTATGAGGCTTTTTTAACAGTAATACTCTTCCCTTGTTTACGTTTTTCATTAAATTCTGCCGCAGCAGTGAAAAGTACGTCTGTAGATGAATTTAATGCCGTTTCAAAAGAATCTTGTAAAACACCAATAATAAATCCAACGCCAACCACCTTCATGGCAACATCCATTGGAATTCCGAATAAGCTGCATGCCAGCGGAATCAGTAATAAGGAACCACCCGCAACACCTGAAGCACCACAAGCACAAACAGCTGATAGAACGCTTAGGATGATGGCTGTCGGAATGTCCACTTCAATATTTAATGTATGGACCGCTGCAAGTGTCAATACAGAAATGGTAACAGCTGCTCCCGCCATATTGATGGTTGCACCTAAAGGAATCGATACGGAATAAGTATCCTTATCCAAACCTAGTTTTTCACATAATTTCATATTGACCGGAATATTTGAAGCGGAACTGCGTGTGAAGAAAGCTGTAATTCCACTTTCCTTTAAACACATAAATACAAGCGGGTATGGGTTTTGACGAGTTGCAGCGAACACAATGATTGGATTAACAACAAGCGCCACAAATACCATACAGCCAAGCAAAACAGCAAGCAATTTCCCGTAACTCAGTAATGACGAGACTCCGTTAGTTGTAATAGATTCAATAACAAGGCCCATGATTCCAAATGGAGCAAATTTGATTACCCATGTAACCAGTTTGGACACCGCATCTGAAAAGTTAGAAATCATTGTCTTGGTTGTATCTGGAGCATTTTTTAACGCTAAACCAAGGAGTACAGCCCAAGCTAAAATACCAATATAGTTCGCATTGTAAATAGCTTTAACTGGGTTATCTACAACGTTTAACAATAACGTTTTGAGAACCTCTACCACACCGCCTGGAGCTGCTAATTCCTCCGAACCGGTTGCAAGTGTTAAGCTGACCGGAAAAATAAAACTGACAATAACCGCAACGAATCCAGCCAAAAAGGTACCTAAAAGATAAAGAAAAATAATGGATTTCATGTTTGTTTTGTGACCACTCTTATGCTGAGCGATGGCTGACATTACCAAGAAGAGCACGAGTACTGGTGCGATGGCTTTTAGCGCACCTACAAACAAAGAACCTAAGATAACAACAGGCTTTGCTGCTGCTGGGACCGTAACAGCTAGAATAATGCCAATAATCAAACCGACAATTATTTGCTTTACCAGACTAATTTGATTCCACTTGTTCACTAGACTTTTCATAGAATTCCCCCACTAGTTTAAGATAATTGCAAATTCATAGTCCATTTAGGTGTACATATCCTCTCTCTGCTTTATCTACTGAACTATTTTAGAACTAATAGTATTATAGTGAATATTTAGATATATTACAATAGTATTTCCTGGTATTAATCAGTAAGCAACCAATGCAAACGCTTTTACTTTCGTAATTTCATTCTAAAGCCTCCTTAATAACAATTGAATAAAAGACTATGAAAATGGAGGCTAAAAAAATTTACACGGAAAGGAATAAAGAAAAGTCTAAATAAAAAGGAGTGTTTCACGGTGCCTGACACCAATGAAACACTCCTTTTTAAATCCAGCATCTATCTCCTAAAGACAATATAGTCTAAAATAACAGGCTCGGTATTATTGGCCCTTAAAAGTTGATTGATCTGTCCTCGGTGATATTGACCATGTAAAGCAACATGGGTCAAGATGTCTCTTACCGAATTCTTAAACTCTATGCCTTTGCTGTTCCTGTACGAAACGATTTGTTCGAGACCAGAGTCAGTTAAACCCAAAAGGAATTCTTTGAAGTTTTGATTATTTCGATTAGCCAGTTCTACACATGATTCTATACTAACATCAGCCCAGATAGGCAAATTTGAACTATTTGATCCTGTTAACCTGGTCAACCACACCTGTTCAGCGAGAAGGATATGTGCGAATAGCCTGTTAATTTGTTCATTCTCCCCCTTCATATTTTGCAAGGTTTCAAGAATCCGTTGATTAGACCAATGTAAATGCTCAAACATATTTCGGATTGTTTTCATGCGTACACCTCCATGTATTAACCAGTGTTGTTACTTTTGCGTCCTTCGATTTTTTTCGATTAACCATTTATATATCGGAACTTTCTGTTCCAAGTCGTAAGACAAGAACCTATTCATCATCATTCTCATCTTCACCATGAACCCATTCAATCGAATAATACGACTCAATTATTGCTTCCTCAACCCCCCAGCCAATTAAGTCGACATTAGAAATAATGTTACGTAATCTATTAGAAAAGGCTTTATATAGTTCTTCATCACGATCACATTCCATGGCTACTTGATCAAACATCCTCACTAGACTGGTGTAGAAACCTTCATTTATATCACCATATGAATTTGTAAATTTCACACACATTTCCACATAAAAAAGCATAAGGTCAACTGTTCGTTTCTCATCATTTGTTGCCTTTTTAAAAGCAGTTATCTCCTTTTTTGCTTCTGTCAATCGGAGTTTCTCAGTTCCTCTTTCTGGAAAAAATTCATTTTTAATTTTTTTCTGGGTTTGATGAAAAAGAACTTCAATTACTTGGTCACCTAGAAATTTACTGGATAAGTAGTTTTGAACCTCTTTGTTTGACTTATACATAGCCACGATCAGTTCAATCAATTCCTTTTGGTCATATCCTTTTAACTGTTTTTTTAAATCAGTAATCTTGATTTTCATAGATCCTCCACTATTACTACATTCATCATAACATTTAATTTTCAAATATTTTATGTGAATGATATTTAAATCCTAGATACTCATAGTTTTGTTTCCTGTACATTTCTCTGGGAGTGTCTTCACCATCCGCAACTAAGATGACCGACTTATCTTCATGTTTCTCCATAACAAATTTTTGCAGCCTGCTGCCAATTCCTTTTTTCTGAAAATCCTCATCTACCACCAGGCCATCAATTTCGGCGGTTTCTTTCGAAATAATCACATCTACTGAACCTGCTGGAACTCCTTTATAAAATGCAAGCAGCTGCTGAATAGACGGATCTTCAAAATTTCTTTTAGCTAATTCCCTCTTTTGATTTGCAAATTCCGAACCTAATTCCAAATCATGCTTATACTGCAATTCAAGGAAAGTTTCCAGGTTTTTATCTGTCACAACTTGTACCTCTACATCCGGGTTGTCTGCCACCAAAGGAAATTGTTTAGGCTGGATGGCGTACAATTCGAGAAATCCAATACTATAACCTGAATCCTTCATGTAAGCTACTAATTCCTCCGCTAGCTTTTTGTTTGGAGGAAAATAAAACTTTACATGATTTTGACCATTTTTTAAATGATAATTTCGCAAATAAATTTCAGCGCTTTTAAATTCTGACAAAGATGGAGATATTTTAAACTCTATAAAATTACTATCATACCTAAGTAACATTTCAGGATAATGAATGTGTTTGTATTGATTATTTTCAAATACAACCTGACCAACCACATAAATATTCTCGAATGTTATATTCTTCATCGTTTAGTCCTCTTTTCCACAAATGTCCGACCATATGAACTATCCAAATTCATTATATACTTTTTCTACAATCGTTGGAATAATTGACATTTTTTGAATGGGGACCAAATTGAATTTCTAAAAAGTATTTTATTAGAACCTATGCAAAAAGAGGAGTATGATGAGGTAGAGATAATCTATAAAACCAACAACTAAAGGAGTATTTTTCAATAATGAACTATATTCAGCGCGGGACACACACATTTAAAATGGTAAACATCGCTTTATTTGCCGGTGGTTTTAATACATTCGCGATCCTTTGGGGGACACAACCATTACTACCGGAAATCGTGAAGGAATTTCATATTTCACCAGCTGTATCCAGTTTAAGCTTGTCCTCTACCACTATCGCTTTAGCGGTGAGTATGTTGATTGCTGGTTCTTTATCAGAAGTATTTGGCCGGAAACCAGTCATGACTATTTCTTTAATTGTTTCATCGATTCTATCCATTTTAACTGCGTTTAGTCCAAATTTTCATCTATTAATCTTATGTAGAATCTTACAGGGGATTTCATTAGCGGGATTGCCTGCTGTTGCGATGGCCTACTTAGGCGAGGAGATTGATCCTAAAAGTTTAGGACTGGCAATGGGATTATACATAAGCGGGAACTCCATCGGCGGAATGGGAGGTCGAATAATTAGTGGAATTTTAACAGATTATTTTAGTTGGCATGTTGCATTGGCCTTTATTGGAATCATTAGTTTACTTGCTAGTCTTATTTTCTGGTCTATTTTACCGAAATCTACACATTTTAAACCGCGAAAATTTGAAATTAAAAAATTAGCAATCTCCTTGTTTGTCCAATTTAAAGAACCAGGCCTCCTTTATTTATTTTTAACTGGATTTCTATTAATGGGATGCTTTGTATCGTTATATAATTACATTGGTTTTGAGTTAATGGCTCCACCTTATTCTTTAAGTCAAACCTTAGTTGGCTTTATATTTATTGTGTATATTGTTGGAACATTTAGCTCTACTTGGATGGGAATGCTAGCTGATCAATACGGCAAAAGAAAACTATTAATGTTGTCCTTGATTATTGTATTATTCGGGGCATGTTTAACGTTAAATTCGTCTTTATGGTTAAAAGTAATCGGTATCGCCATCTTTACGTACGGTTTTTTTGCTGGACATTCGATTGGAAGTGGTTGGGTGGGACAAATCGCTACTCATGATAAAGCACAAGCATCATCCCTATATTTATTTTTCTATTATGCGGGATCTAGTATCGGAGGAACGATGAGTGGTGCATATTATAGTAGTTTTGGCTGGCATGGTGTTGTTTCCATGATTGTGGTCCTCACGATAATTTCTATCATCATAGTAATTCGATTGGGTAGCATTTCTATAAGAGCATTACGGCATTCTCCACATAGAATTTAAGAAACAAGGAGTCTTACTCGCAATATTGTACAAGATCTATACTTTGTAACGTTTTGGGATAAATAAATAAAAGAAAAGCCCTGGTGCCCTCCAAAATAATTGATTAGGCCCAGGGCTTTCATATACAAATATATAGACACTAAACCTAATAAAATAAAACCGCCAATTTTTTAATCTACAAAGACACCCCAACCGTCCGAATAACCACCATGTGGTTTACTTAAGTCATTTAATTTTTTCTGTATTTTAATTAATTCACTATGATTTAATAGCATTCTTTTCGAGCAAGAACATGCCCACTCATCTGTTTCGTCATCTTGCTCTAGGAAACAGTTGAATCCTTCTCCTTTTAGTACTTGTGATAATTTTTCACCTGTCATTTGATCAGGCACGGCCACAAAAAATTCGACTGACTGTGTTTTTTTAAAATTCACTCCATCTTTATAAAGACTTTGTAAAGCCTCTCCATCCGCATCATTTGGAAATTTCATTGGTTTTTCCTCCATATTCTATTACATTCAATATTCATTATAATTCACTTATTTCTATTCCACTAATCAAATTAGCTTGACTTAACATATTATTAACATCTTCTACATAGTCTCTTAAAATACGAAGGATATAATGTGAATTGTACAACAATCCACTACTAATAAAAGGGGGATATAAATGTTCTTAAAAAAACTAACTCAAAATGGCCTAATTACGATTGTTTACTATAAAAATGGTGCATTGCAAACCTTAAAAGGGCGGGTTTATCACCTAAATCTTAAAGACCAATTGCTTTCTTTAAAAGATGAAAAACAAATGTTATTTTCCATTCGTTTATCTTCTGTAAGACATATTTATTAACTGTTTTATTTCACCAATGAAAGCTAATCAAGAAATCCCCACCCCTAAACCTTGAAAAGGTTATTTTTTTTCTAAATTTTCCATTAGAACAAGAAGATGCCTTGGTCATGTTATACCAAGGCACCTAATATTTGGAAAATTATTTTTTGAATTGGATTTAGCTATGCGTGATCCTTATTTTTGACGCGGCTATTTCGGCTTGGTTCCTTGCTACTTCAACAGACTCTCCTGAACTTAAGACCACCGCCATCCGACGGCCCACTTTTGTTTCAGGCTTTCCAAAGATTCTTACTTGGGTATTTGGGATAGATAAGCTGTCCTCAATGCCTTCAATTTGGTATCCTTTACTCTCTTTCCATGCTTTAACCGTGCGACTTGCACCAGGAGTTAACAGCTGAACCCCTGGGATGGGATAACCCAAGATGGCTCTTATGTGCAAGGCAAACTCGGAAAGATCCTGCGTAGCCATGGTAACCATTCCCGTATCATGTGGTCGTGGTGAAACTTCACTAAAATAAACACCCTTTGCCGAAAGAAATAATTCAACGCCAAAAAGTCCGTATCCACCAAGGGCATCGGTGATTTTTTTTGCGATGTCCTGCGCTTCTGCTATTTGTTCCTCTGACATAGCATGCGGCTGCCAGGATTCAATATAATCCCCATCTTTTTGGACATGACCGATTGGGGCACAAAAGGTTGTGCCTGAGACAGAACGAACCGTTAACAGTGTGATTTCAGATTCAAAGTGAATAAATTCTTCAACAATCACTCGAGCTTTTTTGCCTCGCCCACCCGAAATTGCCTCATTCCACGACATTTCAACATCCTCGATAGAACGACAAATGGTTTGCCCTTTTCCAGATGAACTCATAATCGGTTTAATTACACATGGAATTCCGATTTCTTGTACGGCACTTCTTAATTCCTCTAGCGTGTCCGCAAAGGCGTATTTCGCAGTTGGAATCCCCAATTCTTCACTAGCCAATCTTCGGATTCCTTCTCGATCCATCGTCAGGTTCGTTGCTTTAGCCGTTGGCACAATACAAAAACCTTCATTCTCAAGATCAATTAACGTTTCCGTTGCGATTGCCTCAATTTCAGGAACAACCAAGTCCGGCTTTTCTAGTTCGATCACTTTTCGCAGTTCTACTCCATCAAGCATATCAACAACATACGAATGATCGGCCACCTGCATGGCAGGAGCATTTTCATAACGGTCAACAGCAATCGTTACCATACCAAGTCGTTGAGCTTCGATAATCGTTTCTTTTCCGAGCTCTCCCGAACCAAGTAACATCACTTTTTTTGGTTTGCTAGAATTTGGGTAACTAATCATCTTATCCACTCCTAAATGTTTGCTTTTTAGCTATAATATCGTATAATCAATGGGAATATCAATAGAAAAATAGTTTAAATAACGAACGTTTATATATTTTACACTATTAATCATTCGTCCAACAAAAGGACTCATACTATCAATACGAAGGGAAATAAAAAATAAAAATAAAAGATTCGTAAATTAACGAATTAAAAAAAGAAAACACTATTTTATTTAGATTAAAAGAGATAAAATAAAAAGTAATTTAAAATTGACGATAGAGGTGCCAAAGTGAAAGAGATTATTTTGATTTTGCTGTTACAATTGGTTTATGTACCTATTTACACACTGCGAACCATCTTTTTGGTTAAAAATATAACCGTGTTAGCATCAATTTTAGGTATCGCAGAAATGTTAATATATGTTTTTGGGCTTTCACTCGTATTTGGTGGCGATCAAAGTATTATTGCAATGGTAGTTTATGCCGTTGGATTCGGGTTAGGAATCATCCTTGGAACGAAATTAGAACAAAAAATAGCAATTGGTTATATCAACGTTACGGTTAATACACAAGAAAAAAATGGTCATTTGATAGACACTTTAAGACAAAATGGTTTTGGTGTTACATTATATACAGGTGAAGGACGCGACAGTGAACGTTATCGAATGGAAATATTGACAAAGAGAAATAGAGAAAATGAACTAATAGCTACTGTCGAAAAATTTGAGCCTAATGCGTTTATTATTTCATACGAACCAAGAAGATTTAAAGGCGGTTTCTTATTGGATCGACTTCGTTAGAAGAATTGAAACACAGCGTAATGTTGGATTTGTAATTTTTGCAAGATAAAAAATGACGTGTGGTAAACCACACGTCATTTCTTATGCCATTTATATAGATGGAACAAGTTACATACTAAACCTGGCCTTTTTTCTACTATAATATTATTTAGGTAGATAGGATTTCCCCATCAAATAACAATCCACTTCATGAGCAACCTGTCTTCCCTCGTTGATTGCCCAAACGATTAGGCTTTGCCCTCTTCTAGCATCACCTGCAGCAAATACCCCCTCAACGTTTGTACGATACTCACCGTAAGCTGCTTCAATCTTTTGGTTGATTGCATTCACACCGAATTGACTCAAAAGCGGCTGCTCAGTGCCCTCAAACCCAATCGCAATAAAGACAAATTGGGCTGGCCAGACTTTTTCAGTTCCTGGAATTTCTTTAAAAAAGAATCGGCCCTCATCATCTCTTAATTTTTCCATTTGAATGGTATGAAGTTCCTGTAAGCGGCCGTTTTCATCCGCAACTATTTTCTTCGTTTGGATCGAATATTGACGCGGGTCTTCGCCAAACTTGGCCTCGGCCTCTTTATACGCATAATCCATAGTAAAAACATTAGGATAGGCTGGCCACATATTCCCTGAAGTACGTGTCTCAGGTAATTGTGGATGTTTGCCAAACTGAACCACACTACGGCAATTTTGACGCAGGGCCGTTGCCACACAATCTGCTCCCGTATCGCCGCCGCCAATCACGATGACGTCCTTGCCTTCCGTATTGATAAATTGACCATCTTCAAAATTCGTATCCAAGTAACTCTTCGTTGCCTTGGTCAAGTATTCCATGGCGAAGTGAATCCCTTTCGCCTCACGCCCTTCAATGACTAGATCACGCTGTTTTTGAGCACCTGTACAAAGAATCACAGCATCGAATTGTGCGTGGAGTTCTTCTGCCGTAATATCTTTTCCAACCTCTGTGTTCGTGACAAACTTGATCCCTTCTTGGGTTAATAAGCTGATTCGACGCTCAACCACTCCTTTATCTAGCTTCATATTTGGAATACCATACATGAGTAAACCACCAGGACGGTCTGCACGTTCAAAAACCGTTACCGAGTGACCTGCTTGGTTGAGTTGATCCGCACTGGCTAATCCAGCCGGACCTGAACCGATAATCGCCACTTTTTTCCCCGTTCTGCTTACTGGAATCCGAGGGGCAATCCAGCCATTTTCAAAACCCTTATCAATAATCGCTTGTTCAATGTTTTTAATGGTTACTGCTGGGTCCGTTATGGCTAACGTACATGATCCTTCACAAGGTGCAGGGCATACCCGCCCGGTGAATTCCGGGAAATTATTCGTTTTAAGCAACCGATCAAGGGCTTCTTTCCACCGGCCGCGATAGACCAAGTCATTCCATTCGGGAATAAGATTATGAATCGGACACCCGGATGTTGCTCCTTGAACTTCCATTCCCATATGGCAGAAAGGAGTGGCGCAATCCATGCACCGCGCTCCTTGTCTGCTTAAAGTTTCGTCCGAAAAAGGCAGGGAATACTCTTTCCAGTCGCCTACTCGCGTAAGGGGATTTCGCTCTTTACCTTTTTCTCGATAGTAATCCATAAAACCTGTTGTTTTTCCCATCTTCCTCTCCCCTTTCTTAGCGTAGTACAGCTTCTGGCTGTTTAGTTGTAGTATTTTTCTGTTTGGAAGAATTGGCTAAAAATGCACTCATAATCGCGTCTTCATCTGGTAAACCTGCATCCTTTTGCTTCTGAATTTGCTCAAGCATCCGTTTATAGTCTTTCGGAATGACTTTGATAAATTTTCTGACATAATTTCCCCAGTTTTCTAAAACATAGCTTGCTTTCACACTATTCGTATAATAGAAATGAGTTTGAATCATTTTCATTAACTCTTCCTCATCGTTTTTTGACAACGACTCTATTTCAATCATCTCTTGATTACATAACTTCCTAAAAGCCTCTTGATCATCAGCTAATACGTACGCAATCCCGCCAGACATCCCTGCAGCAAAGTTTTTACCTACATCACCTAAAATAACGACGCGTCCGCCTGTCATATATTCACAGCCATGATCGCCAATTCCTTCCACAACCACGTTCACACCGCTATTACGGACTCCAAATCGTTCGCCTGCACGTCCATTAATATATGCTTCACCGCTTGTTGCACCGTATAAAGCAACATTCCCAGCGATTACATTTTCCCCAGCTAATAATTTAGATGATTGGTCTGTTTTCACAATCAACTTTCCTCCAGATAAGCCTTTCCCCAGAAAATCGTTGACGTCTCCCGTAATCTCTAATGTCACGCCGTTTGGAACAAAGGCACCGAAACTTTGACCTGCGGACCCTGTAAATCTTAGGGTAATCGTATCCTCAGGCAGCCCCGCTTCCCCATAATGTTTCGACACTTCACTTCCGACGATTGTTCCAACAACGCGGTTCACGTTCGTAATTGGGAAGCTCACATCCACTGGAATTTGATCTTGTAATGCTTTTTGAACGGCCGGTAAGATTTTCTGGATATCAAGCGACTCGTCAATTTTGTGATTTTGTGGTGTTGTAAATGTACGAACACCTTCAGTCTGATGCAGCAATGGAGTTAAATCTAGATCTTTTGCTTTCCAGTGTGCTTTTGCTCGGTCACTCATTTTCAATACATCTGTACGACCAACCATTTCGTCTAATGTTCTAAAGCCAAGCTCCGCCATTAGTTCTCGAACTTCTTGAGCAATAAAACGCATATAGTTGACAATATAATCTGCTTCTCCTGTGAACTTTTGACGAAGCTGCGGATTTTGGGTCGCAATTCCAACTGGGCAAGTGTCTAAATGACAAACGCGCATCATCACACATCCAAGTACGACAAGTGGTGCAGTCGCAAAAGCAAACTCTTCTGCCCCAAATAATGCAGCCATTACCACATCTTTTCCGGTCATTAATTTACCATCTGTCTCAAGGACAACACGATCACGCAAACCATTCAACATTAACGTTTGGTGCGCTTCGGCAAGCCCCAGTTCCCATGGTAATCCTGTGTGCTGGATACTAGTTTTTGGAGATGCTCCGGTTCCACCATCATACCCACTGATGACAATGACATCTGCGGCGCCTTTGGCCACACCGGCAGCAATCGTTCCGACCCCGCCTTTGGATACAAGCTTTACGCTGATTCGTGCATCTCGGTTGGCATTTTTCAAATCGTGAATCAGCTGCGCCAAATCCTCAATCGAATAAATATCATGATGCGGTGGTGGTGAAATCAGCCCAACACCTGGTGTGGAACCACGAACATCAGCAACCCATGGATAAACTTTATTACCCGGAAGCTGTCCGCCTTCACCTGGCTTTGCTCCTTGTGCCATTTTAATTTGAAGCTCATCCGCATGAACCAGATAATGACTTTTGACTCCAAAACGGCCGGAAGCAATTTGCTTTACAGCACTGCGACGGTTATCGCCATTTTCATCTAAGCTAAAGCGGCGCGAATCTTCTCCACCTTCACCAGAGTTGCTTTTTCCGCCTAAACGATTCATCGCAATCGCCAAAGTTTCATGTGCTTCCTTGCTGATTGATCCAAACGACATCGCTCCTGTTTTGAAACGGCGGACAATGGAATCAACTGATTCTACCTCGTCGATTGATAAAGACTGTCTTGTTTCATCAAATGAGAACAAATTCCGTAAGAAGCCAATTCTCTCTTCATTAGCAAGCTTGGAATATTTTTTAAATAAATCGTAATCGCCCTTTCGGCAAGACCATTGCAGTGTATGAATCGTTCCAGGATTAAAGGCATGATGTTCCCCTGTTTTTCTCCACTGGAAGTTACTGCCTGAATCTAAAGTTTGATCATAAGAATCTGCATATGCCAAAGTATGAAGCATTTTTGCTTCTTTTGCGATTGTATCTAAACCAATCCCACCAAGCTGTGAAACCGTTCCTGTAAAATAACGCTCAATGACTTCTTCACTGATTCCAACTGCTTCGAAAATTTGTGCACCGCGATAACTTTGGACCGTTGAAATCCCCATTTTGGACATCACTTTTACAACGCCCTCAGTCATTGCTTTTATATAATTATTTACCGCGTCTACATAGGTAAATTGTAAACTTCCTTCTGCGATGGCCTGCTTATAGGTGGCGAATGCAAGATATGGATTGATGGCATCCACACCATAACCAATTAATGCAGCTAGATGATGAACTTCACGTACCTCTCCAGATTCTATAAGGATGCTTACTTTCGTTCTGCTGCCTTCACGAATCAAATGCTGGTGAAGAGCACTTACTGCCAATAACGAAGGAATCGCTGCTTGGTTCTTATTCATTTTACGGTCAGATAAGATTACTAGACTTACCCCTTCTGAGATCGCCGAATCTGCCTCTTGGCAAATCCTATCAAGACTGCCTTCCAGATTATCATCAAACAGCATGTCAATAACCTTACTCTTAAAATCGGCTGTATCCAAAGATTTCAAACGCTCTAATTGACCATTGGTAATGACCGGTGTATCAAGTTGAATTCGACGGCAGTTTAACAGTGAAGGCTGTAATATATTTCCTTCTGCACCTAATAACGTCATCGTTGATGTGACAATTTCTTCTCGTAGTGAATCAATGGGCGGATTGGTTACTTGGGCAAATAATTGCTTAAAGTAATTAAACAATGATTGCGCCCGATCAGATAAAACCGCTAAAGGCATGTCATTACCCATTGCGCCAATTGGATCTTTTCCTTCATTTACAACAGGAACCAAATATTTTGAAATATCCTCGTAGGTGTAGCCGAATGCTTTCTGGCGAATGAGTAAATCCACTAGGATTTCTTCTTCGTTGGATCTTTCTTCATTTAAACGAATAAGCTGTTCGTCCAACCATTGCTGATAAGGAAGTGCTTGAGCCATCTCCGTTTTTACTTCTTCATCAGAAATAATCCGTCCTTCTTCCAAATCAATTAACAGCATTTTCCCTGGGCTTAAACGATCTTTATATAGTACTTTTTCAGGTTCAACATCAATGACGCCAACCTCTGATGAAAAAATAATATAATCATCATCCGTAACGTAATAACGAGCAGGACGAAGGCCGTTCCGATCTAAAATCGCGCCAATTTGTTTACCATCTGTAAAAGAAATAGCCGTTGGACCATCCCATGGTTCCATTAAGCAGCTATGAAACTCGTAAAATGCTCTCTTTTCTTTTGTCATATGCGGGTTTTCTGACCATGGCTCAGGAATCAGCATCATGGCAGCATGAGCAGGTTTTCGGCCCGCCAGTACCAAAAACTCAAGCGAATTATCTAAAATCGACGAGTCACTTCCCTCGGTATCAAGGATTGGAAGCACCTTTTGCAGGTCCTCACCAAAAGCTTCCGAGACGAATTGCTTTTCTCGGGCCTTCATCCATTGAACATTGCCGCGAAGTGTATTTATTTCTCCATTATGGATTAGGTAGCGGTTTGGATGTGCCCGTTCCCAACTAGGGAACGTATTTGTACTAAAGCGGGAATGCACTAAAGCAAAAGCCGATACAAAACTCTCATCCTGTAAGTCCAGGTAAAATCTGTCCACCTGTTCCGGTGTTAATAACCCTTTATATACAATCGTTCTGCTTGAAAGGCTGGCAAAATAAAAACGTAAATCAGATTCCTTCGCCCAAAGTTCTGATTGTTTCCTAATAATATATAGTTTTCGCTCAAAAGATAATTCATCCTTCAGTCCTTCATTGGCACCAATAAAGACTTGCCGGATGAATGGACGGCTTTGCTTGGCTGTTTCTCCAATGGTTTCATCATTGACAGGTACAGTTCTCCAACCAAGAAGGGTCTGCCCTTCTTCTTCTACCACTTTATTAATATAGGACTCTATTTTTTCTCTTTCTACATCATTATTTGAGAAAAAAAGCATCCCTACCCCGTATCGTCCTTTTTCAGGTAATTGGACGTTCTGAATGGTAGTGCGGAAAAACGCATCTGGAATCTGGACCATGAGTCCAGCGCCATCACCTGTTAATGGATCACTTCCCTGCCCGCCGCGGTGATCTAGTTTACATAGCATGCTGAGTCCTTTTTTGACAATCTCGTGAGATGCGATCCCTTTAATATGGGCATACAATCCAATTCCACATGCATCATGTTCATATTCTGGGCGGTAGAGACCTTGTGCTTTTGGTAGTTGATGAAACGTCATTACTATCTCCCCCGTTCTTAATTTTCCGATAAATCAGTATGATAGTAATTTTATGTTTTTATATACATATAAACAATATATAATTAAGATTAAATCAATCTCATTTTTATATGAATGGAGGGTTTAAGATGGAACTACGTCAATTACGTTATTTTATGGAGGTTGCTGAGCGCGAACATGTAACCGAGGCGGCAGATAATCTCAATGTCGCACAGTCGGCCGTAAGTTTTCAGATTGCTAAATTAGAAGATGAGCTCGGTGTTCGTTTATTTGAACGAATCGGAAGGAATATTAAGTTAACGCAGATTGGAATAATTTTTTTAAGCCATATTAAAAAAGCGGTCAAATTGATTGATGAGGCAAAAGAAAAGGTAGATGAGTATTTAGATCCTCAATCCGGCACCATTAAAATTGGTTATCCAACAAGTCTTGCAAGCTATTGGCTTCCAACGGTTATCTCCGCCTTTCGAACAAAACAACCAAACGTTGTTTTCCATTTGAAGCAAGGCTCTTATCAATATTTAATTGAAGCCGTTAAGAATGGTGAAATTGATCTAGCGTTTATTGGGCCAGTACCAACGAAGGATCCTGATATTGAAGCAAAGATACTATTTACAGAAAACATCTCTGCGTTGCTTCCTTCCAACCATGCACTTGCCAATCGAAAAAGGTTGGAACTAAACGAGTTACGAAACGATTCATTTGTTTCATTCCCGCAGGGATATATTCTTCAAAAAATTGCAATAGAGGCGTGCAAAGAAGCTGGATTCGCACCAAATATCACCTCAGAGGGAGAGGATTTGGATGCATTAAAGGGACTGGTATCAGCAGGCATTGGTGTATGCCTCTTACCAGAAAGCACCGTCTATGAATCCATGCCGCGATACACGGTAAAAATACCAATTGACTCCCCTCAAGTAAAAAGAACCGTCGGCCTCATCACACCAAAATCTAGGGACCTAGCACCATCCGAAAACCTCTTCTACCAATTTGCAATCGATTTCTTCCGTGTATTAGAGCAGTTTCAATAGGTGTCAGGCACCAATAAAAGACACTTTAGTCCATTTGTCCATATGGCGTGGACATTAAAGATACAGATGTGAAAGAATTTTATTTAAAGACAAAAAAGCCTGTTTATAAGCAGGCTTTCCTATATTGGCTCATCTTCCTTGATAAGCCTCTTTAAAATTAGATATTGATAGTCAACGAAATAGTCAACGAAATGCCTTTGATCCTATATCTGTTCGGTAATGAGCACCTATAAAAGATACCTTTTCTACGGATTGGTAGGCCAAATCTCTCGCTTCCTGCAAATGGTCGCCAATGGCAGTTATCCCCAGGACTCGGCCGCCATTTGTTAGAATTTCTCCATCCTTTGAGGTAGTGCCAGCATGGAAGGCTATAGTCGGATAAGTTATATGTTCCAATCCTTTGATCACTTGACCTTTTTCGTATGCTCCCGGATAGCCAGCAGAAGACATAATCACGCAAACCGCAGACTGGTCTTTCCATTTCACTTCTACATTCTCTAATTCTCCGGTGAGACTTGCCAGTAAAATATCAAGTAAATCTGTTTCAAGCAATGGAAGAACTACCTGTGTTTCCGGATCGCCAAAGCGTGCATTATATTCAATGACTTTTGGACCTGATTTTGTCAGCATTAAACCAGTATAGAGGATTCCCTCAAATGGGGAACCTTCCTCTACCATAGCTTTTGCCGTTGGTTGGACTATTTCATGAATAATCCGCTCTACCATTGATGAATCAATATGTGGTAATGGCGCATACGTTCCCATTCCACCAGTGTTAGGTCCCTTGTCGCCATCATTTACCGGCTTATGGTCCTGTGCCGGAACCATCGCTTTTACAGTAGTCCGATTCACAAAAGCGAGCAGGGTCAATTCTTCTCCTTCTAAAAATTCCTCAACAACCACCCTCGCTCCCGCCGAGCCAAAGGATACTTCTTTCATCATACTTTGAAGTGCTTCTTCCGCTTCTTCCAGTGTTTTTGCCACAACGACACCTTTTCCTGCAGCTAAGCCATCTGCTTTTATTACGATTGGCGCCCCTTCGCCGCGGACAAAAGCGAGTGCATCCTCATAGTTTGTAAAAGAAGCATATTTAGCAGTAGGAATCTGATACTTCATCATTAAATCTTTAGCGAACGCCTTACTTCCCTCAATTAATGCCGCTTCCTTTGAAGGTCCATATACCGCTAAACCCTGTTCTTTAAAATAATTAACAATACCCAATGAGAGCGGCTCTTCTGGTCCTACAAATGTAAGATCAATTTGTTCTTTTTGTGCAAAATCCGCTAATTTCTGAATGTCTGAAACAGCAATGGAAACACATTCCGCTAACTCTGCAATCCCAGGGTTGCCCGGCGCACAATAAATTTGCGTAACTTTAGGACTTTGTGACAGTTTCCAAACTATCGCATGCTCACGGCCGCCTCCCCCTATCACTAACACCTTCATTTCGTCTTACCTCCTAGTGTTTAAAATGGCTTATGCCTGTTATCAAGGTCCCTATCATTTTACAGCCTCCTTATTCGCCAGTCTTTGGATCACTTCTGGTAATAATTTGTGCTCCTGCTCCTGAATTTTTTTTATCAATGTTTCCCTGGTTTCTTTCGGATCAATTGTTACGGCACGCTGGTCGATAATCGGTCCTGTATCCATTCCTTCGTCCACAAAATGGACCGTGACTCCGGTTACCTTTACCCCATAATCGAGTGCTTGTCCAATGGCATCCTTTCCTGCGAAAGCTGGTAATAAAGACGGGTGGACATTGATAATTTTCCGATCGAATGCATGAAGTAAAACATGACCTAACAGTCTCATATATCCAGCCAGCACGATAAAATCCACCTCCAGTTGAGTTACCTTTTCAAGGATCTCTTCTTCATAGGCTTGTTTATTCGGATAATCTTTTGCTGTAAAAGTAAAAACCGGGATTGATTCATTAATAGCGGTGCGGACTGCAAGAGCGTCAGGACGGTCACTGACCAGTAAAACCACTTCAACGTTATTGATTTTTTTTGATTTTATGGATTCTATAATCGCAGCAAAATTAGAACCCGTACCAGAAGCAAAAACGGCAATCTTCATACTTACTCCTTATTGAATACGACGTCTTCGTTTCCTTTTTGCACTGTACCGATTACAAACGCATTTTCACCCAACGTTTCCAAGTGATCCAATACGCCCCGAGAGTCCGCAGTATCGACCACTAAAATCATCCCTATTCCCATATTAAAAGTTCGGAACATATCATAATCAGAAATTTTACCTTTTTCTTGGATAAAGGTAAAAATCTCCGGAACCTTCCATGATCCATCCCTAATTTCAGCCTGTAAACCTTTGGGTAAAATTCGTGGAATGTTATCATAAAAACCCCCGCCTGTTACATGCACCATTCCAGTGACATTAAATTTCCGTATCGTTGAAAGGACCGATTTCACATAAATTTTGGTGGGTTCAAGCAACACTTTTCCCAATTCAGTCCCCAATTCCTCTACATAATCACCTAATGAGAGCTTAGCATCCTCCAATAGAACCTTGCGGACAAGTGAAAACCCATTACTATGTACTCCGCTTGAAGCTAACCCAATAAGCGCCTGGCCTTCTTTTACTTTTGATCCATCAATGACATGTTTTTGATCCACCATACCAACCGTAAAGCCTGCAATATCATATTCCTCATCCTGGTACATTCCCGGCATCTCGGCAGTTTCTCCGCCAATTAGTGAACATCCCGCCTGTACACAGCCATCTGCAATTCCTTTAACGATGGCTTCAATTTTTTCCGGGATAATCTTACCGCAGGCTAAATAATCTAGAAAAAAAAGTGGCTCGGCCCCTTGGACAATGACGTCATTCACACACATGGCAACGGCATCGATGCCAATGGTATCATGCTTGTTCATGGCAAAAGCAATTTTCAATTTGGTCCCTACTCCATCCGTACCAGAAACAAAAACAGGCTCTTCTATATTCGACAAATTTGGTTTAAAAAGGGCCCCAAATCCTCCTAATCCCGTTAAAACCTCTGGCCTGAATGTTTTTTTTACATGTTTTTTCATTCGTTCAACGGCTTCATTTCCCGCATCAATATTGACCCCAGCATGGCGGTAAGCATCACTCATTCCTTTTCTCTCCTTTACGGTAAATTTGCAGAGATTTCCTGCATATTAAGCTTTTTTAATAATCCCGAACTCATAATGGTAGGTATAGCATTCCGCCAGGCTTCTGCCAATTTAGTAATCGGCATAGAAATAACGGTATTACCATTATGTGAAATTGAAAGTTCCTGGCCTTTCACATGACCGATTTCTTTTAGTGGCACCTCCTGCTGTTTTGCCATTTTCTTAATCTTCTCTGCATTTTCCGGAGAAACGGAAAGAATGATTCGAGATTGAGATTCACTAAAAAGGCTAAAATCTGTTCGCAGGTCTTCGGTTATTTGAATTTCGGCACCTATCTTCCCACTTATACAACTTTCTGCTAAAGCAACTGCTAAACCGCCTTCCGCTGTATCATGAGCTGACTGCACCAATCCTTCTTGAATCATTTTTAGGGTAAAAGCTTGTATCTTCTTCTCCAAATCAAGGTTTAACTGCGGCGGGCGCCCTTCAATCTTACCAGTCATTATTTTTTGGTATTCCGACCCGCCTATTTCTGCTTTGGTTTCCCCAATTAAAAAAATTAAATCTCCGTCTTTTTTAAATTCTTGAGTTGTAATATGTTCAATGTCCCTAATTAGCCCTACCATGCCAATGGTTGGTGTTGGAAAAATAGCTTCTCCTTTTGTCTCATTATATAAGCTGACATTCCCACCAATAACAGGAGTATTGAGTTGACGGCATGCTTCACTAATTCCATCCGCTGCCTTTTCAAACTGCCAGAAGATTTCCGGCTTTTCCGGACTTCCAAAGTTCAAGTTATCAGTAATCGCTAAAGGCTCAGCACCCGAACAAACCACATTGCGGGCCGCTTCTGCTACTGCTATTGCTCCTCCAACAAACGGATCAAGATAAACATACCTTCCGTTGCAATCCGTTGTCATCGCCAGGGCTTTCCGTGTTCCACGAATAGCCACGACAGCCGCATCCGATCCAGGTATGACAGCGGTATTTGTTCTTACCATATAGTCATACTGTTGATATACCCACTCTTTGCTGGCAATCGTAGGCGATGCTAGAAGCTTCTGCAGAACAGAATTATAATCCGTTGGCTCTTCGATGGATGCAGTTATGTCTATGGATGAATATTGTTCGTAATACGGCGCCTCTTTCGATGGCTTACAATACACTGGCGCATCTTCTGCAAGCTTGTCCGCGGGGATTTCCGCCACGATTTCTCCCTTGTGAAGTAAACGGAGTTGGTTATCATCTGTCACTTTACCGATCACAGAAGAGTGGAGTCCCCATTTATCAAATATCTTTTTTACTTCCCCTTCTTTTCCTTTTTTCGCAACGACCAGCATTCTTTCTTGTGACTCGGAGAGCATCATTTCGTAGGCACTCATTCCTTTTTCCCGCTGTGGAACAAGATCAAGATCCAATTCCACTCCATTTCCCGCTTTACTGGCCATCTCAGAACTGGAGCTGGTTAACCCTGCCGCACCCATATCTTGTATCCCAACCACATGACCAGAGGCGATCAATTCAAGAGTGGCCTCAAGCAGTAATTTTTCCATAAAAGGATCGCCCACTTGGACGGCTGGACGTTTCGCTTCCGAATTTTCACTCAATTCTTCTGAAGCGAAGGTAGCTCCATGAATTCCATCCCTGCCGGTAGCCGCTCCAACATAAATGACGGGATTACCAATTCCTTTTGCGACGCCTTTTTGAATTTCATCATGGTTGATTAAACCAACACACATGGCATTTACAAGGGGATTCCCTTCATAGGAAGCATCAAAGTAGATTTCCCCGCCAACCGTTGGAATGCCCATACAGTTACCATATCCTGCAATACCCGCGACCACATTTTCAAAGATATATTTCGTTTTTGGATTATTAAGTTCGCCAAAACGCAGCGAATTCAATAAAGCGATCGGACGGGCACCCATGGAAAACACGTCACGAATAATCCCGCCAACTCCTGTTGCAGCACCTTGATAAGGTTCAATGGCGGAAGGATGATTGTGGCTTTCAATTTTAAACACCACTGCTTGATTATCACCTATATCAACAATACCTGCTCCTTCTCCAGGGCCTTGTAAGACGTGCGGGCCGGATATCGGAAAACGTTTGAGAACTACCTTCGAATTTTTATAGCTGCAATGTTCGGACCACATGACACTAAATATGCCAGTTTCCGTATAATTGGGTTTCCGCCCAAGGATTTCAATTACTTTATCAAATTCTTCATCCGTTAATCCCATTTCCCGATAGACCTTCTGCTGGACAATTTGCTCAGGAGTTGGTTCTTTATGCTGTACCATATTGTTTCCTCCAGTAACTTAAAATAGATGAAAACATACGTTTTCCGTCATCTGTTCCCAGCCATTTATGAACCGCACGTTCCGGGTGGGGCATTAATCCTAAAACATTTCCTCTCTCATTGATGACCCCTGCAATCTCAGAAATCGACCCATTTGGATTCGTCCCTTTATACCTGAATACGATTTGATTGTTCTTTTCTAATTCATCCAATGTCTCTTGATCACAATAATAATTACCATCACCATGGGCAATCGGAATACGTATCGTTTCGCCTTCTTGATAGTCTAATGTGAACGGGGTTTGGTTGTTTTCTACTACTAAATCAATGAAGTCACAATGAAATTTTAACCGTTGATTTCTTCGTAAAGCACCTGGCAAAAGATTAGCTTCAGTTAGAATTTGAAACCCATTACAGACACCAAGAATCAATTTCCCTTCTTCAGCAGCTATTTTCACCTGCTCCATAACAGGAGACAAGCTCGCAACAGCCCCTGGACGCAAATAATCCCCATAGGAGAAGCCCCCTGGAACAAGAATTGCATCATATTTTGATAGGTCCGTTTCAAGATGCCATACATATTCGACAGACTGTTCAATCGTATCTAACACTGCTTTATACATGTCTACATCACAATTTGAACCAGGAAAAACCAGTACAGCAAAGTTCATCCTATTCCCCTCCTATCCTTCCTGCTTGGTAAGATCAAACCGAAAGTCTTCAATTACGGTATTGGCTAACAGTTTCTCACACATATCCTTTACTCGTTCTTCTGCCGCCTTTTGATCATCGCTTTTAATTTCAAGTTCCATGTATTTCCCTATTCGTACATCCCCAACTTCATCATATCCAAGAGAATGCAACGACTCATGAACGGCATTCCCTTGTGGATCTAGTACACTTTCTCTTAAGGTTACATATACTGTTGCTTTAAACATTGACATTACCCCCAATTCTCCGTTGTATTTCTTGATAGGCTTCCTCAACGTTTCCTAAATCCCGCCTAAACCGGTCTTTATCTAACTTTTCCCTTGAATGGGCATCCCAAAAGCGGCACGTATCCGGTGAGATTTCATCCGCTAAGATAATAGTGCCAGCTGGGGTTTTTCCAAACTCTAATTTAAAATCAACTAAGATAATATCTTTGTTTAAAAGAAACTCTTTTAAAATCTCATTGATTTTTAGGGCTTGTTTTCGAAGTTCAACCATTTCTATCTCTGATGCGAGTCCAAGAATGGCAATATGATCATTGTTAATCAAAGGGTCTCCCAATTCATCATTCTTATAGTAAAATTCCACAATGGCTCCCGGCAGTTCCTTCCCTTCCTCCCATCCCAGTCTTTTTGCAAGGGAGCCCGCCGCAATATTTCGAACGACAACCTCAATCGGGATAATCTTTACTTCCTGAACAATCTGCTCTGTTAATGAAATCTTTTTAATAAAATGATTTTCCACGCCTTTTTCTTTTAACAAACTTAGGAAGGTCGCACTAATCTCATTATTTAGAGTTCCTTTTCCAGCAATTTGTCCTTTTTTCTCGCCATTGAAGGCAGTGGCATCATCTTTATATTCAATCCAATACTTTCCTGGTTCTGATGTTTTGTATACTTTTTTTGCTTTTCCTTCGTAAAGCTGTTCTAATTTTTCCATTATTTTTTCACTCTTTTCACTCGTTGGTTATGTTTTTAGCAGAACGACTCTAATCCACGTTCCCTTATGACCAAATTCCAAGATCCTTAATTTGCTTGTCTATTTGCTCGAGATTTGAACCTAAAAAATTAATGTGACCCATTTTCCTATTTTCTACGCTTTCCTTTTTGCCGTATAAATGTAGTTTGGCTGTTGGTGGTAACTGCTCAATTTTATCTAGCACTTTATTTACATGCTGACCTAAAATATTAACCATGATAATCGGGCTTAAAAGAGTAGTATCTCCTAAAGGCAGTCCGCATATTGCCCGAATATGCTGCTCAAATTGAGAAGTAATACATGCATCCATGGAATAATGCCCGGAATTATGAGGTCTTGGTGCTAACTCATTTACGATAATTTCACCATCATTCGTAAGGAACATTTCGATCGCAATTAATCCAACTACTTGTAAGGAGTCTGCTATTTTTAATGCTTCCGTTTCCGCTTGAATTCTTTGCTCATCGCTAATTCTTGCAGGAACGAGGGACTGATGCAGGATATTATTAATATGGATATTTTCAGCTGCCGGGAAAGTCTTAGTTTGACCTTGGATATTTCGCGCAACAATCACGGATAATTCCTTACAGAACGGGATAAATTGCTCGATGATCATGTCCATCCCTGCATTTTTCCAAGCCTCGATCGCAATGGGAATGTCCTCCCTGCTTTTTATAACCCATTGCCCTTTCCCATCGTAACCCCCTGTAGCTGTTTTCATTATGTAAGGGAATCCCATACGATCTATTGCCGTTTCGAAGTCATTTTCCGAACCTATGACAAAGAAAGGTGCTACTTTCACATCAAAGGACTTTAAGGTAGATTTTTCCAGGATACGATTTTGGGTTATTTTGAGCAGTTCGCTTCCTTGAGGTACAAAGGATGTAGTTTCTAAAATAGATGTTATAGTAGAATCTACATTTTCAAATTCATAAGTAATCACATCTGAGGAATCGGCAAGTTCTTTAACTGCTTTGAGCTCAGTATAGGGAGCTGTGATTTGAAGATCTGCCACTTGTCCACATGGTGAGTTAGGTGTCGGATCCAACGTAATGAAGCGATATCCCATATTTTTACCAGCAATTGAAATCATTCTTCCTAGCTGGCCACCCCCTAAGATACCAATCGTTGAGCAGGGTTTAATGACTGTCAAAGCTTTTTCCTCCTTCATCCTTTTTTAAACTTTTCATAATGTTAGGTTTTCCTGAAATGCACTCAAATACTTTTTTAATCGAAAAAACTTCTTTTATTTACAAAGCTAATACAATTTCAACAAGACAATCAAAAGGATAAAAATTCTGCTTTCGCCAAAAATAATGAAATGAAATTAACGGGAGGAATACACATATGGATTCAGAAATGAAGGAGAAATGCGGTGTATTTGGAGTGTTTAATCACCCTCAAGCAGCCCATTTAACATATTATGGACTTCATGCACTTCAACACCGCGGGCAGGAGAGTGCAGGAATTGTAGCTAGTGATGGAAAATCATTCAGGCATCACAGGGGAATGGGATTAGTTACCCAAGTATTTTCGCGTGAGATCCTTGATGGACTAAGTGGGAATATGGCCATCGGTCATGTACGATATTCTACTTCTGGTGCAAGTTTACTACAAAACGCACAACCTCTTGTATTTAAGTACAGTGCGGGCAATTTGGCCGTTGCCCATAACGGGAATTTAGTAAATGCCAATGTTGAGCGGAAGGTTCTCCAGCAACAGGGTGCCATTTTTCAGACAACCACTGATACTGAGATTATCGCTCATTTAATAGCGCGTTCCAGTAAACAATATTTTGATGAGGCAGGACCGGATGTTCTTAAGCGGATTGACGGTTCCTTTGCATTGCTGATCATGACAGATAAACAAATGCTGATTGCCCTAGATCGTCATGGCTTACGTCCCCTTAGCCTCGGAAAAATTGGTGAATCCATTGTCGTGTCTTCAGAAACTTGTGGACTTAATGCGGTTGATGCTAAGTTCTGGAGAGATGTTGAACCGGGAGAATGGCTTCTTGTTGACGAGACGGGAATTAAAACAGGTAGATTTGCTGCAAAAGGTGACGTTTCTCTTTGCTCCTTTGAATTTGTTTACTTTGCTCGTCCAGATAGTGTGATTCATGGAAGAAGTGTTTTATCCATTCGAAAAGAATTAGGCCAAATTTTAGCAAAAGAACATCCTACACCTGCTGATGTTGTTGTTGCTGTTCCAGAATCAAGTGTCCCTGCAGCCATGGGTTTTGCCCAACAATCAGGAATTCCATATGAAATGGGAATCATCAAAAATCCTTATGCCGGTCGTTCATTTATTGAACCAACCCAAGAATTACGCGATTTGGCCGTTCGTTTAAAATTAAGTGCTGTTCGTGAAATTCTCGAGGATAAACGGGTCGTGCTTGTTGATGATTCGATTGTACGTGGAACGACAAGCAAGCGAATTGTTCAATTGATTCGTCAAGCAGGTGCAAAAGAGGTCCATGTACGAATTAGTTCCCCAATGGTAAAAAATCCTTGTTTTTATGGAGTGGATATGCCAACCAAAGAAGAACTTTTTGCTAACAAACATGAGCATGAACGTGCAATGGGAAGTGTGATTGGAGCAGACTCATTAGCCTTTTTAAGCACCGAGGGATTATTAGAGGCTGTCGATGTAGATCTGGCAGATACTAGCCGCCGTTGTATCGCTTGTTTTAATGGTGCATATCCAACTAATTTGTATCTTAAGTGATCATCTTCATTAAACAAGGACTAAGATAAAGAAAAACCTTCAAAATTTATGAAGGTTTTTACTTTTTATTGCGAATAGTTGATCCCGACTTATAAAAAAAGAAATAGTATCCTATTTCTCCTGAAGATATCCACCTAACTAATTATTATCATTTTCGTATGCGATAACCACTACTTTTTTATGTGCTTGCTCACTTAGCTTTTCCTCTAGTGATTGAATTTCATTTATTAAATTGGGTGATAGTGAAGCTGCAACATACTGATTTTCATTTTCCATTATCATTACTCCTTTGCGACATTTGTCATAGATATCTTTAATAACTTAAATATAAGGTTTTCCTGTATCAGGAGAAAGAGATGGAACACGACGCTTGAAATATTAGCACTTTCTCACTGAATATAAATATTATTTAGTTGTCTACAATGTTTTTATTCATTTTAGTTTGTGTTTTTCCATATTTTGAAATTCCAGGCGCGCTCATGGAAGATCAAAAGGATAAAATTTCATTTTCTTCCATATATATATGAAACATAATAGAATAGAACTCGTCGTTATAGAGAGGGAAGGATGTGGGAGCAGTGGACAGATACTCAATTGAAGAATTTATCAAACAATCGGAGCAGGTTGATAAGGGACAGGGTCTTTTTGAGTTAGAAACTCCTCGGATGTTGGAAGTAAATCTAGATGGTCAAGTATGGGCCAAAGCAGGATCGATGGTTTCTTACCAAGGGGAAATTAAATTTGTCCGCGAAGGAATGCTAGAACATGGACTAGGAACCGCGTTCAAAAAGGCGCTCACCGGAGAAGGTGCTTCATTAATGAAGGCCAATGGAAAGGGGAAATTATATCTAGCCGATAGCGGTAAGAAAATTATTATTCTAAATTTGCAAAACGAATCTATTTACATTAATGGCAATGATTTACTTGCATTTGAACCAAGTATTAAATGGGAAATAAAATTAATGAAGAAAATTGCAGGGATGATGGCAGGAGGCTTATTTAATGTTCGATGTGAAGGAAGTGGATTGATCGCTTTTACTGCCCATTATGAACCACTCACCTTAAGGGTATCACCTGGAAATCCTGTGATTACCGATCCAAATGCCACGGTTGCATGGTCTGGCAATCTTCAACCTAAATTTCAAACCGATATCAGTTTGAAAACATTCTTTGGCAGAGGAAGCGGAGAGTCTATTCAAATGAAGTTCGAAGGTGAAGGCTTTGTCGTAATTCAGCCCTTCGAAGAGGTTTATATGAAAGCAAAGCAAAGTTAATAGGTTTAAATAATCATACTAAAAACTAGATAGTGCCTGACACCATTCATTTGAAGGTGTCAGGCACTTCTTTGTTGTTCCCACTGAACAGGTATTTAAAGATATATTCCTTTGGTATTTTCTTATTTCCAACTATGAATGGGCATGGTAGAATCATATAGTTGTTATATTCTATTAACTACCGGTGGTGCCCTGTGAAAGAATCTGTATTAATTCAAGAAAACAAAAGACTCAAGTTGAAATTTGCTTTTCTAAAAAAAGACATTGTTTTTACAGTTTCTCTTGTATTAGCTGCGACAAGCTGTTTAATTTATCCTCCAAAACTGGAGTATATCAATTTTCAAGTGTTAGTTATTTTATTTAGCTTGATGCTGACCATTAAGGCGTTAGAAGAATTAAGATTCCTAGACAAATTCGCAATTGCTGTTATTAATAAATGTAATAACACCCGCTCTGTTTCAGCAATTCTGATATTGTTATGTTTTTTTAGCTCAATGTTTGTCACAAACGATGTGGCGCTGCTTACATTTGTACCCTTGACACTTGTGGTCAGTAGGAAGACCCAGATGCCCATGATGGAGACGATAATTTTTCAAACCATTGCAGCAAACATTGGTAGTAGTTTAACTCCAATGGGCAATCCGCAAAATCTGTTCATCTATTCGCATTATGGAATCCGGCCATTTCCATTTTTTTCGACGGTTCTATTCATGGCTGTCCTTGGAATTAGTTCTCTTTTTTTCCTTATAAAAAGAATGCAATATAGAGAATTAAAAGTTGTTCTAAATCCAGTGCCAATAGACGATTGGAAAAAGCTAGCAGTCTGGGGATTGGTTCTAGCAATTATCGTTGCTTCAATTTTTGGAGTGGTCAGTTACCAAGTCGCCTTCGTGCTAACTTTGATAACCGTGATCATATTAAATGCAAAATTATTGATAAAGATTGATTATCTACTTTTGTTAACGTTTATCTGCTTTTTTATCTTTATTGGAAATATATCCAATTCAAATACATTACAAGCATTTGCCAATACAAGTTTAAAAGATACTACGTCCGTCTATTTTAGTTCAATTTTTTTAAGCCAGTTTATCAGTAATGTTCCAGCCTCCATTCTATTGGCAGAATTCACAACTGATTGGAAACCTTTATTATTAGGAGTGAATATTGGCGGACTCGGGACAATTGTTGCCTCATTGGCCAGTGTAATTTCTTACAAACTATTTATACAGGCAAATCCAATCGAAAGTAAAAGGTATTTAATCAAATTCAGTTTCTATAATTTTACTATTTTAGCGTTTTTAACTTTGATTCAGTTCGTTATCCTTAAACTTTTATAAAATTTTTATAAAAATAGACACCATCCCTTGAATTGGATGGTGTCTATGCTTAATTTTTTGAAGCAACAGGAGCTTTTTCACCATTTATTCAGTTGTATCTTGCGATAACCTATTCTTTAATTCGATAATCCTAAAAAATTCTCCAATCTCTTCCTTAAAGATTTTTTGCCATACATGCTTTCATCTTGCTGTTGTTTTTGAGTGTTATTAACATACATCCATGCAGACTTGGCGTTTTTTTCCACTTCCTGTTGTTTAATTCCCATCATAGTTTGGTAATCATACATTCTCATATTTAGTTCATCCTCTCACACAAAAAATATAAAAAACGACCGTTCGGTTTATATAATGGTTCAATTATTCTTTATTTGTTCCTGATATTATCAGCAATTCATACGTGCAAAAAACAAGCCGATTAGAGGGGCTTACCTTATTGCTCAGATATTTCTTTTACCCTTAGGATATACATTTTTTTTATTTCTTTTAATACCTCATGGTAGGGATAATCTTCGTATACTATTGTCTGTGAGACCACTCCATCAACCATCGACCAAAAAAGATCTGCAAATATTTCGGGATTCACATCTTGTTTTATTTCACCGGAATTCTGCCCATCTTTAAGAATATCCGTGATCTGAGAAATAAAATATGTTTGCCTGCGATTGCGTAAACGTTCCTTTAATTCTTTGTTCCTTGAAGAGTGAAGCTTGAACTCTAAGTGAACTGAAAAACGTGCTTTATTTTCTTCGATAAAAGGATTTAGGTCTAAGTATATATCGAAAAAATAGTTTAATTTTTCTATAGCTGATGTCTTTTTAGATATTTCCTGATTCAGTTCATCGTATGTTTGACTCGTTTCTGTACTCATTAATTCAAGATAAATTTCATCTTTACTTTGAAAGTAATTATAAATCGCACCTTTGCTAATACCGGAATGTTCGACGATATCATTAATCGTGGCAACTTCGAAACCTTTCTTTGCAAAGCAAACAAACGCACTTGATAAGATTTCTTTTTTCTTTTTCTCTTTATAATCATCAGAGACTATTGGGGGCATTTTATCTCCGCCTTTATAATTAATAATTATTTATTTATAATATGTGAAACATTCAAAAACGACCGTCCGGTTTATTTAAATTTTAGCTTATATCCACCTGAAAAATCAACCAAAATTTTCCTGAGAATCTCATACAAGACAAATATAATGGTGTCAGGCACCAAAGACTATTTTCTATCCATACAGCAAAAAAAACCCTTGTTAAATTAACAAGAGCTTAAACATTCATTTATTACAATGAATTATTCGGGACTCACTAAATAATCTTATTCAACAAAAAATCGACTTTCTCAGTCAGTTGTTTTTTTACACTATCATCCATGTCCATTTCATCCATCGTCTCTTTCAATTTACCAAACCAGATTGCTGCCCTATCTGGAGCGATTTGAAATGGGTGTCGTTCTTTCACTTGTGAGACTTGCTTCCCTTGTTCCTGATCAGATTTCCCGGCAACGAGTCGGTTGATAAATACTCTTTGCCGCTCCTTCAATAATTCGATATCCGTGTTTCTTTCATTAAACATGTTAATGTAGTAGGAATCTTTTAGCAGCTTATCATAAAAACGGTCAACTAACTCATTCACTTTTTCCTGTTCCAATAAAATCGGCATCATTCATTCCCTCTTTTTCTTATGTAAAGTAGTTTCTCCTATCATTATAGTGTAAATTAAAATCAAAATTTGTGATTTACATCACGGAAAGTGATTATGGAAGAAAAAAAGACACCTCTGTCCACAGCAGGTGTCAACTTTAAAGTAAATTAAACATTCCTCGAACGACGATTATAATCCCTTTCAATGCCTTTTTTCCAGCTTCGATCAATCTTTTTGCCACTGCGAAGGTTAACCACAGCTTCATTTACCGCTTCATAATTTAATTGCGTTCCTTCACCGTCTGCATGGTATTCAACAGCGAAGTCCTCATCGATACCAAATCGCGCAGCTGTTGAAATGGCATCGATATTGGCACCCAAGAACAGGAACTCCCACCCAAATTTCTCTTTTTGGCACTGAACCATTTTTTTGATTTTGTCCGCTGTGAATTCACGACTGGCATTTTCCATCCCATCCGTGGTAATCACGAAGAGTACTTTTTCGGCACGTTCGCCCTCTCTGGTTCTCTTTTGTACATTCGCAATTTTTTGTATCGATAAACCAATCGCATCCAATAACGCAGTGGTGCCGCCGACTTCATAATCTTTTTCAGTAATAGGAGAAATGCCCCTTACATTGATTCGGTCGTGTAATAAATCGTATTCGTGATCAAACAACACAGTTGTTACAATAGCTTCGCCCTCTGCCTTTTGCTGTTTCTTCAGCATCGCATTATATCCGCCGATGGTATCCGCTTCAAGACCTGCCATGGAGCCGCTTTTATCCAAAATAAATACTAATTCTGTTAGATTTCTTTTCATGATTATCATCCTCCGCTTTGTGATAAACAAAGGATAACAAATATTCAAAACCAAATGGTCGCTTTAAAAGCGACATATTTATGCGCCAAGTAATGGCTGGTCAAAAGCAAATAAGGCCTCATTGATTTCATGAATATTGTAATTTGCCTGTTGAATAAAGTACTCAATAATCACATCAAATTTATTGCTCCGTGACAAAGTATAACCAGCACTGGCTAGAAGATCCATCGTTTCCTCCACGTTTAACTCTAAAGCAACAGCAAACGCAATCGTGGTTTTCTTTTTCGGAGTATAATCGGCTTCATTCCGAATCTTGGAGAATAATCGCCGGTCAATATTCGCTCGTTTATATGTTTCCACATCTGTCATGCCTTTTTCATCAATGAAACGAAGCAGCCGTTCGGGAAAAGATTCACCAAGTTCGTCCAATAGATTGACTAAGGAATACTCTGCTTCTTTATGTACATCCTGCTGATCAATCTCGATTTCTTGCTGGCTTTCCCATATGTAAGGTTCTTGTCTATTACGCGCAAACACGTTTTCTATTTCTTCCACATAATGCTCATCAATATATTGATAGATTGATAACGTAGAACAATTTAAAATAAGCAAAAAAAATAACCCATACTAATGTACAGGTTTAAAGGAAGTTTATCTTTATTTCAATATTCTCGCCTTCGCGAATAAGTTCGATTCTATCAATAATCTGTTTAGCTAATGTATTAAGTTCTTTTTTACTTATGTCCTTTGAACTCCATGCTCTTTTAAATTGTTTAATGGCATATAGGCGTTCTTCATCCGTTTTTTCATTGTTAGTTATTGCAAGTGATTTTTCAATTGAACGGATTTCATCTCTTAACCTTTGTATTTGGGCGTTTAGCTTTTCCTGTTTAAGTTTTAATTGAGCTTTATCCAACGTTCCTTCAACATATAAGTCTATTAACCTTTCCTCTCCTGTTTCCAATCGTTTAAGTTCATCTTGTTTGTTCCTTAATACAAGCTGTAAGGTTGTATCCTCCTTTTGTTCTGTTTGCTCACTATTGAGCAAACGAGTTTGATATTGTTCAAGTTCGAAAAATAATTGAGCATATACAATTTCTACGCGCATACCGTTGTTTCCGCACTTAATTCCAAATTTATCGGTCTTGGTGCAAGTTTTTATATAGGTCTTCCCACTTGCTTTATGGTTATTGAAACTTAATGCTTTTTTACATTTGCCACAAAATATTAGCTTTGAAAGTACTTGTATATTATTACGAGATCCAGCGGGCTTTACACGTCTATCATTGTGTATTGCCAAAATTCTCTCATGTTCTTCCTGAGTTTTTAACGGTTTATGAATGCCTTCAATATAATTATTCTTTCCGTATTTGGTTTTACCTAAGTGTATTTCACTCATTATTATTCGTCTTATTGTTGTCTCATGCCAATCTCCTTTTCTTTTTGTCTTTATACCTAATCTATTGAGTTCCCAGGCAATTTCATAAGTTGGCATTAGATCATGTAAAAACATCTTTTTCATAAGGTCATAGACTTTTACATCTGCTTCATCAACTTCAAGTTCTCTGGTGACTTTGTTATATTTATATGGAAATGGAGGCTGACCACTAACCCACCTCCCCGACTTCGCTCCTTGTCTTTTACCTCTAAGCATTCGCTTTTTAATCATTTTGTACTCGTAGTTAGCCATCAGTTGCTCAAAGTTTGTCATAATATTATTTTCGTCATTGAAGTCATAAGTTCTGTTTGGAGTAATTACAAGAGTATTAGATTCGCGAAAAATTCTTTGTATTCTTCCTATTTCCTCTAAGTCTCCACGAGTTAGTCTGTCCAAATCAACTACTAAAACTGCATCATACAAGTCGTTTTCAATGTCATTTAGCAATTGAACCATTTCAGGACGAGCTTCAATAGATTGAGATGACCCAATTTCCTCATATAATTTGTAGTTGAGGTTATGTTTATTTGCATATTCTACTAAAATATTGCGGTGTTTTGATAATACATCTGCCTTACCTTCTTCATCTCTTGACTTCCTCAGATATATTGCAATATCTTTAATCGTATCCATTTCTCTCTCCTTTAAAATTTATTTACATCAATACATATATTAATTTAACAATATTTACCAGTTTTTTATATAGAAATTTTAAATTTTATTATCTTAATATAGATTCGGCAATCTTGCTCATGTTATCAGCTAATTTATTTATTGATTCATTTGAAGGCTTATTTGAAACTCCTGTTACTGTCAATTTACCGAACTTAAATAATGTCTTTATTTGTCCGTTCTCTAACATTTTACGGCTTACTAACTCGACATTTTTATTATCGAAGTTCCCAAAAATTTTCATTTCCCAACACCTCATCTTCAATATGTGTTCAAAATTATAGGTATAGATTTTAAAAGTGGAAACCGGAATGGAGAAAAATATTATATATTTTTCGTTGGGTTTACATAAATAAAAGAACTGTGTATCTATTTAATATTTCTTAGGTAATAAGAATCGGTAAAAAAGTAAGATAAAAATATTGAAAATGAGGAAAATAAAGGGTTTAATAATTTAGTACACTAAATTATTAACGGGAGGAAATTATGTGGGAGAAAATTGAGATTTACTTTTTTGACATTATGGGTTTATTAATACCAGGAGTAGTGTTTCTTACAGGCATTATATTTACTTTTTTGTTTTTGATCTCTGGGGATCTGGTTAATGATATTCATAGTGTTTTAAACAAAATTGTAATTTTTAAACTTATTTACAAAATGGATAAGGAAATAAAAAAGCAAATATGGCTTTTAGTTGTATTTTTTGTCTTTAATGCCTATTTAGTTGGACATGTTATTAAGGTTTTATCAAAATTGTATTATTGGTTTTTTCGTTTAATTTTTGATAAATTTATAAATCAAATATTTTCCTTATTCATTAAATGGTTGGGTTCTCGAACAAGAAAACTCATTAGAGTGATACAGATTTTTAATAGTTGGAAACCAAGTTTGAAAAAATTTATTAAAGAGTATATAAAGGATATTTATAAATTTATAAAATACAATTTAAAAGTAATATTTGTTTTTGGCACAGAAGATTATGAAAAAGATAATAAACCTTTGCTTGAAGAATCATTAAAAATTATCAATGATAGATATAAAACAAACTTTCCAACGAAATGGTACTCAATTTATAAGTTATCGAAAATAATGATTTATCACGAGAATTTAAAAAATATGAATGATACATTTTTAGCAAAATATAATTTTTATCGATCTCTATCATTTATTTGTTTTTTACAGTTAGCGCTTTTAGTTTTTTTATCTTTCCATAAGGGGCTCCTTAATGATTACGCCCATACTATTGTTATCGTTTTATTGGTGGTTAATATAATCTTTTGGTATACGTTCCATGAAAAATATAAGCGCTACTTCAAACTTTGTGGCAATGAAACATTAGTTTCAATTTACTACCATCTAAAAACAACTGAAAATAAATAACAATAAAATTTTCATTTTATCGTAAAAGCAAAAAAAAATGACCCGATGGTTTTACCCATCGAGCCTAAAAGGAGAGTTGGAACGGTTTTTACACCGTTCTCTCATTCCTTATTTATTATTTCACTTGTAGCAAACGAATTGATTGGTCACTGATTACCTTACCATCCAGATAGATCGAAGCAACAATAAGTTGAGAACCACGTAGAGCTTGAGTGGAATCAGCATAGACGTGTTGAATTTCGATACCTTTTTTGATTAGTGTACCGTAAGCTTGACCAAAGTTAACTAAACCTACTGCCTTATTACCAGTCGCGATATTAGGCATTACATCTACAATCTGAACAGGTAGTCCCATCATTGTGTAATATTTTGCCCCGTTCCCATTTTTAAAATCAACGAGATAGTAGTTGTTAGTACCGTCTTTCAATTTAGCAAGAGTGTTGAAAGTTGAGCGGTTCATAACAAATACTGCATCTTCAACTAATTGAGGATTCATAGAGTTGAACAATCCTAAAACATCATCAGTAGTAACTGAACCAACTGCTCCAGTTTGGATAGTAGCTGATGCATCTAGTGTTGCAGTTAAGAACCCTTCCATTTCAGTAGTCCCGTTACCGTTGGCAATTGCACGGTTTAGCGATAGTGCAATACGACGAGCCAATACATCAACTGCATAGTTCACAATATCAAAAGCAGCGTCATTAATAAGTTGTTGAGAAAGTTCAATAGCAGCTGTTAAACGCTTTTGTTGGAGTTTCACTTTAACCATTGCAAAGTCAGCAGGAGTTGCGTTGGTCATTTCACCTAACCATTGAGCAGTCCCAATATCAGTTTCTTTAAGAATTTCAAGGTACCCGCTCATTGATGGGAACTTTTTAGATAGTCCAAATAGTGGAGCAACCTCTTCTAATTTTCTAACAATTTCATCTGAAATTGATGTTGGGACTGTTAAAGAACCAGGTGTTGCAGAAGTTGTAATAGCACGTACTTCATCTGAAAACAGATTTCCTTTTAAGAATGCTTCAAAACCACGTTGTTCAACAGAAGTTTCATTTGGGTTTAAGATTTCAATCATATTTCTTACCTCTTTCTCTTCGATTTTTGTATTAAGAATTTCAATTTCAGACTTTAAATTTGAAGTCCTAATTGCTTCATCAGTTGTTAAACCTCGGCTTTCAACCTCAACAACCTCCGCAATTTCTTCTAATTCATTTAGTAACTCATTTCTTTTTTCAATGAGAGCTTTTTTATTCATTTCTTTTACCTCTACTACTTCTTGTGCTTTTGGTATTTCGATATTCTCAACCAAATTAATTCCACGAGCAGAGATTGTAGAATTTGCATAAGCTGGATCTCTAACAACAGATACTTCAAATAAATCAAGTTCAGTAACAGTACGTTCAAAATAGTCACCCATGTTGCGCCATGAGTCCTTAACAGCACGGAAGCCAAAGGACATATTCCGCAAGATTCCAGATTTTATTAACTCATAATAATCCTTACCCCAAGATGTTGCGCTTATCGTAGCTGTCATGTATAGTCCTTGTTCATCTTCGGTCAGTTGTAGAGAGTCATTTCTTGTTGAAGCTAAAATCTTTTCTGAATCATGTTCAGCAAGGAAATGAACCTCTTTTGCTTTTCTGATTGCATTAGTAAATGCACCTTTAGCAATTTTTTCTTTGAATTTTTGGGATTTTCCCAATAGCTCACTAAATTGTTCCGTTTTATTGACATACCCTGAAACAGTTAATGAGCCATCATCATTGGTTTTAAATTCTGATTCATTGAACCTTAGTTCCATCTTCACTATTTATCACCTTCTTTATCTTTTGGCATTGGAACTTTTCCGTCTGTAATGGTAGTTGCCATATTAGGAATAATCATTTGGTCTTTCTTAGCGTCATAAAGGACATTACCTAAAGACCACATAAAGTAATCGTTGTTGATACGGTTCTTATCAAGGCTCGCTCGCCCTTCATTAATGCTTAATAAACCATTTTTAACTGCAAGACCGATAGTCTCAACACGTTCCTTCTCTGTTGCACGAAGGATTTCAGACGTATCAAAGCGGAAATAATAACCGTTATTTTTCTCATTTTCCAATAACATTGACTTGTCGAAAGCGCTTTCAATAGCTGTTATAATCGGTGACAATGTATATTGAAGATAAGCAAGGTTTTGTTGAGAATTTGCACTGTACTTATTAAATTCAGCGCTGATAAGTGATTCATCAATACCGAACAACTTACAAATGTCAGAGTTAGTTATTTTCCTAGATGTTACTAATTGTAATTGTTCAGGGTTTAATGCAATCGGCTTGTACTCAATACCTTCTTCTAAAATAACTGTTTTACCAGCATTCTTTGCACCAGCATAAAGAGATTCCCAACCTGCTCTTAATCGTTTAATTGCTTGTTCTGATAACCTATTTAAAGATTGAATGACACCAATCGGAAGTGCCCCATTTTTTAATAGATTTTTAGAATATGAATTTTGTTCAAGAGCTAATTCTAAAATATCTGACCCATGCTTTAAAATACCTTCATTACCTGAGTCAACAATAATTAGGTCTTCATAATCAAGTTGAACACTTGCGCCTAAACCAGTGTAAACAACTTCAACTTTGGAAAGAGTAATTCCGTTTGTTGTATATTGTTTAAATTGAACACTGTTTCCCTTAAGGGCATGAAGTGAAATAATTGAGTTCCCTTTTTTCTCAATGTAAATAATTGCTTTACCGTAAAAGAGGTAATCCTTAACCAACTGTCTCTTAAAGGCTTGACTATCAGTGAAGTAATTAGCTTCTCCATTTAGCAACCTTGTTCGGTTATCGGGTACTCTTACAACTTCACCATTATTCTCTTGGTATAAGTTGATTGGAAGTTGTGAAATAGTTCCTTCAATTAGGTTTAAACAAGATTTAACTGCAGGTATTGTCATAGCTTGTTCTTCAGTAACTGTAGAACCACCCAGTAATGAGATTATAGCTAAGTTTTGTCCGTTACTAGTATAAAAGGAACGTTCCTCGACTTCATTTTGTTTATTCTTAAAATCAAATAATCCCATAATCTTTTTCGTTCACCTCCTACTTTCTTAAGCCATTTGTTGTTTGTATTCTTGAACAATTCTTAACATCTTTTGATTTTCATTTTCTGTTGCCTTATATTCCATAAGTTCTAAATACTTGTTGTAACTTACATGAACCATAGCTTCAACTTTGATTAACCATAGCAACGGATCAATAACCTGATTAGCAGCGACAAGAGTTCTAACTACATCAATGTTAGGCAGTTCATTTTTTATCCAAGAATAATTTGAACCATTATCTTTACGTAAGTTTTCAATAGTAAGTAAATGTTCCATTAGAATCCTCCTAACAATTGTGCAATCAGTTTATCGCCTTCATTCGATTCACTAATGCTTTGTAATTTTGTTCTTGTATCAGCAGTAAGGCACAATAGCTTTGCAAGTTCATTTGCCTTAGTTGTGTGCTTGTTTAACAATGCGGTTGCAGGGTGTTCTTTCTTACCATGTAACGACTCAATTATCTGTCCTTCTTTCGAAATTATTCTGTGACAATCCTCAATCAGCGAATAATAGAAAGCAAGATTTTGAATCAATGGTTTATCCAAGTCATTTATGAGTTCAAGTTTCTTTAACTCTTTCACAATGAACAGATAATAGTTTTTAGCACTATCATTGAAGTACTCAGGAGGATTGTCGATATTGACTTTTGAAAAAATACCGCTAAAATTTTTTTCTTTTGCAACAAGTTCTTCGCCAGTAGAGCGCCCTTTATTTCGGTCTTTTAATTCTTGCGGTTTAGCCATATAATCACTCCTTTTTCCTCTTATTTACAATTATTTACAAAAAATAGTTCTTGGGCTTTTGTACACTTGGGTGTAACTGAAGGTGCACAAGTTATCATACGCCGGTCAACCATTTTTTTAAGGACTAAACGGGCATATATTTGCTTACATTCTCTTAAAAATTTTCATCAAAACTCTTTTTTCTTGATTATTTAACTCATTGCTTACAATGTACTTATTCATCAGAACAAACAATACTCTATTGTTCTTCAACTGTTGCATCTGTTTGTCCAACTGTTTTAATAACTGTTTATCATCTGTCTGTTCTTCTAAATCATTGAGTATTTGCAGCTGCATATCAATTAACTTTAATGTACTGTTTGCATTTTGAAGTATAATTTCATCTATATCACTCATTTGTTTATTTGTTTTATCTATTAATTCACTAATCACCAATGTTATGCACCACCTCTGACTTTTTACTTATATGTGAATATGAATTGGAACTTCTCTAAAAAAAATGTTGCCCCACCAACTGCTATGTTAGTGGAGCTGGACAAAAAGGGAAGGTGAAGACGTTTTTATCGGAGGAAACGCCTTTAATAAAAATGAAAACTCTTATTGAAAAGTGTAATGTTATGCTTAGTACCATTACATAATATTAGGGAGAATTTCCCCCTAATCGTGGACAGTTTTAAATAATTTTTTCTAATTTATTTATTAATTTTTCAAAACGTCTGCGATTAGTTTTATAGTTATTGTTTACCTTCAAACAAGCCAATAGATCGCCGCTGTAATTCTTCTTTAGCAACTCAATCATTTCAATATCTTTACTATTTAATTGTCCACTCTGAATACCGTTATCAATAGCTTGTTCAACATCAGCTATCGGTATAATGTCAATTGGTTTTGTAATAGAGCCTTTATCAGCAACAAGAGCCTTAAATATTGAGTAATGTTTACCTGAAGCAACTTCACCTGAAAACTCAACAGTTTGCTTGCTATATGCCTTTACGCCACTTCTTTTTTGCATTGGTTCATGCTTTGTGTAAGAACGAACAATAGCGCCAATATCACCAAACAATATCTCTTTGATTTTCCTTCTAGTTGCCATGGTTCCTTTATTTGAACCTGATTTTTTCAATTTTGATATATAATATTGAATCAAATTAAAGCAATCTTCTACGAGGTTTCTGGCATCTTCATTATTTTCAAGTGCTTGATAAAACCATAAATCTTCAATGGCTGCACCTTCATTGATTAACTCATAATCTCCTTTTAACAAGTTATCAACTGTATCTTCGTATTTTAATAGTCTTTCACGATTTACGATTGCATTAGTTAATTGAGCTTCTGCAACTGTTTCTTCATCATCGTTTGAGTATGAAGGTAATTGCTGTTCATTTATTTCAACATCTTTTAACCGTTTCTTATCTAAGATGTTATATTCATTTTTCTTTGTTGTAAGATTTTCACTCTCAAGCACATAGTCTGCAAGGAGCTCCAAATCTCTATGTACCTGTTTATTTGTACTTTTATCCTTTGTTACTTTCATTGAGTTAGCATTGTAAAAATCATCAACCAAACCTTCAGCAATACCCTCAATTTTATTTAATCTTTCGTCTGTTCCTTTTATATAACCAAAACTATACAGCTTACCTCTTACATCGTTTTTCATTTTCATGTTCCTCCTAGTACTCTCTTATGTCTTTTTAGGCAAACTAAAAAGCAATCTACTTCGATTGCTCCTCCCAAATAAATTGATACCTATCCTGATATATTGATGATTCATACTTATCACTTAATTTGTAGTAAACTGATGAATTACTTAATGTTAAGTTCAATACCTCTTTAGCAAATCTTGAACATTCATACGTTGAACTGAATCTCCATTTTTTGTTAGTGTCAAGGTCAATCATATAAAAATAACCTTTAAATAATGGGTGCTTATCTCCCGTTCTTCCATAACAAGGATTATTTTGACCGTTTATTTTTCTTTTTGATATTCCTTCCATATTACATCCTCCCAACAAATAAAGAGCCACACCTTGTTAGATGTAGCCCTCTGCATAATTTTGTTCATAAATTTTGTCAATCAATTCAAAGGTGCTTTCATTAAACTCATATAAGTATTCTGTATAAGTACCTTCATGTTTAGAAAGTGGTATGATACCGTGAGTAAGTAGATCTAAAAACATTTTTCTATCATAAACAATAATGAAGCCTTTATTTGATGTTTCTTTCATTTGTTTTCCTCCTAATAAAATAGGAACCCATCAGTCTATTTGCGTATTGAATATTTTTTAAATTCTTCATATCTTTTTGCGGCCAATCAGATATGTCATATAACCCGTATTTTTCATTAAATTTACTACCTCGATGATTTCTTATAAGCAATTCGATCTCATACCTCAAATCTTCTAACCGCCTTGAACTAATTGGCACATATGATGTTCCGTATACAGATTTATTTAGCGCATACAGATTTAAGTTGATTATTGAAAGTAACATTTCAGATTTTAATTTATCATTTTTCATTCTTTAAACACTCCTATCCAAGGAACCAAAGGCATAAAGATAGCATCATCAAAATTTGTCTACAATCGCTTTTAATTTGATAGAATTTCATCTAACAACTCTCCCCTTTTGTTTAATGAAAATAAATAAAGCACCATCATTTAATTGACAGTGCTTAATTAAATCTCGCCATTTCTTTTCATAATGTTATAGACCACTTTTGCATAATCAGTTTTTACTAGTTTAAGTCCTTTTTCTTTTAACTGTTCGTTTAGTTCATCATTGATTTTGTCAAACGTTAGTCCTTTATTTCTAAGTTCAACAATCAGTTGTTTTTTCCACAAAACTTCATTTTGTTTTTTAGTTAAAAATTGCATTATATATTCCTCCATTTTTTCATTTTACCTTTACATAATATATGTGCATTGATGGGACAATGGTAAACCAATATTTACGAATATTTATTAAAATATTAAATATAATTGATTATTGCCCCTTTATGCTTTTCAATCTTGTTTAAGAAATCAATTAACTTAAAACCTTGACCTTCTGCTGATTTAATCAAATCTTCTTTTTTACCTTGAACATATCTGAATACTTCAACCATTTGTCCAAATTGATTAGTCTTAACAAAAACCATTTTTCTATCTTCAACCTCGTTAGGTACAAGGATGTCTTTTGTTAACTCAAGTACTTTATTACATTCTTCTTGTAACTCTTGCGGTGACTTCATTCTATCAATTTGAGTGTTTGGTGTTTCTTGAGCTAATTCATTAGGTTCAATATTACTTGGTTGAAAATTAACATTATAAATTCCGAAACCACCATTGTTAGAATCCTCTGGACCTTTTGTAGATTCTTCTAAAACAATATGTGTATTATCCATCGAATTTTCTTCTGGAACCTCCGGAACCTCAATATTTTCCTCAATGGTTTTATGAATTGGTTCACAGTCCTGTGGCTGCTGTGTATAATTATTATTGTTAAGGTTATCTGATACCTCTACTGTTTCTACTACTTCATTAATAAATTCTTTTGACCAAGTTTCATAGTGCTTTACATAAATAGGAGTTGATACTCCTGCTTTTTTAACTTTTTGCTCGTCATAATGGATCAAGCCAAGTTCCTTTAATTGTTTCTTTAATGTAAAGAATGTTCTTTGTTTAATACGACATTTTTCAAGTGCCTCATCTTGAGTAAATAGTATATAGACTTCTCCATTACTATCTACATATTTTCTTGATTTAGATAAGTTCATTTTGTCCAACATTTTAGTATAAAGAATAATACCATCATTGGATAAATCAACCAATCTTTCATCTTGAAACATTTCCCAATACAATTTACCAAAGTTTAAGTTTAATTCTTTCATTTTTACATTCTCCTCGTTTTTTATTAGATTTTTGTAAGGTGCCTTTTAAGCACCTCAAATACTGTATTCCTTAATATGAGTTTCAATTTGACCATCCTCATTACTTAAGAAAAATACATATTTGCCTTCCATGAATTTATTTGGTGAGATTCCAATGATACTGTATCCTTTTCTAATCAAATACTCTGCAAGTTGTAAGTTATATATTAAATATGATTTATTCATTAATTTTGACCTCCAATAGTTTTGTTTGTGATTTGCCACCCTCAATATATATGTCAACAAGTTGGCAACTAGTAAACCAATATTTACGAAGAATTTAGATAATTTATTAATTTTCCTCTAAATATAATTAATTAAATATTCAATAGCATAAAGAAAAAAATGAGCAGAGACTTTAGTCTCGGCTCTAAATAGTTTTGTATATTAGTTATGACATATAGTTATGATATAGTTATGACTAGAATGCACTAGATACACTACCCTAGTGCACTAGATGCACTACTACGTGTGCAAATAATGCACTACTATATGCAAAATTTGCACTACTATTATATTAAGAACAAAATAAGCAAATTACTGCTCGTTTATATCCATCAGTGATTTTAATAGTAGTGCAAATAATGCACTACTAGCTGTTTACCAGATAAACTACTATTGTACAAAAGGTAACATAAACCTGCGCCATTATATATAAATATACAACAAGTTATTGTTACCTATGAAAAAAGCCCACCAATTAATGGTGAGCATAAAGAATATATTAAAATGTTTGTTCTTCATCATCTTCTAGATAATCGTTGAAATTTACAGATATATCCTGTAAAGGCTTCATCTCTTCAATAATTCCTGCACCAACTTTAAGAATCAAATCCGCAAATTCTTCTATAGTACAATTATTTATATGCGGTATTTCAGTAAGTTTAAAATTATTCTTAGTAATAATAACATGAGTATAGAGCATCGCAACATATAAAATAATATGTTTTTTTATTGGATTTTTAAAACAGCCGTTATTTAGTAATCCATTTTCCTCTGCAATATACTCAATCCAATTTTTCGTATCATCGCTTTTTAACAATTCAAATGCTAGACTATAAACAGCAAATACATTTCGCTCCATCAACTTTTCATTCTTGCTCTTTTTAACCTTATTAATTTTTTTCATTTCCAATCACTCTCCGTTATTTTTAGTTGTTTTAACTTACGGTGAGATTATAGGTATTTTATTTTAAAACGTAAACCAAACTTGAAAATAATTTGAAACTACACAAAAAATTTTTTTCTGTAAACTGAAAATTAAATAATAAAATTATGACATTTTCTTAGTGCGGTTTACAGATTTTTTTTTGCTAGATATAATATGAATGTAATGAATATTATATCCCTCTAATAACATAATCTATCTAAATGTATAATATGTTTGGTTAATAATTAATAGATTTGCTGATGAAATGAATAAGTGGGTCTCTTACCTATTGGTTCCATTATTGCGCCCGCATCCGGTCAAAATTTTTTTTAAAAAATCCGCATTATGTCATATATTTTAATATAGTTTCATTTTAATATTTTAATATCCCTGGCGCAATATTTTGACTAGTCATATTTTTGTGCCAATAATTGCGCCATAAATTTATGGTCATATTTTTGTACCCAAAATGGATCCACTTTCTCTAGTTCCATTTTTGTACCCATAATTGTGCCATGGTTTTATCTTTGTAAAAAGAAAATGAGCAACCTATTTAAGTTGCTCATCATTTGTCTTATTCGGCAAATTTAAAAGTATTTTCATTCCAATTAACATTATCACGAATTGACTTCATAATCGGAGTGAATGGCATTCCTTTTAGTTCAAGAGTTTCTTTAAAATATGTAGCACATGCTTTTATTGAAGGGAAAGTTTGTTTCAATTCTCCATTTACCCACCATTCAACTTGCTTTCCATTTCGGCGCTTATTTACTTTTTCCTCAGTTGGTTTTTCTTCCTCTTCAATTTTAGGTTCAATATCTTCAGTTTGAGTATTTTCAAAGGTTTCAGCTAATGCGGTTTGAAGGTTTTCAAGGTTTATCATATTTGGTTGCTCAATATTTATTTCAATATCTGTTTCAGTTAGATCAGTGATTTCAACTACTTTGAAAGTTTCATATAAAACTTCATCATTTTTAATTGCTTTTGCAACTTTTGCCTCAATTGTCTTAACAGAGTTATCAGTGATATTAAGTGACTCAATATAATCTGCAACAGACTTGCGAATAGGAAATGCTTGAACCTCGTTTGTTTTTACATTAATTAGTTGGACTTGTTTCATTTTAGTCCCTCCAGTATTTTCCATTTATTTGGTACATGTTTATATTATCCAATTTGCACCTACTTGTAAATGGAATAAACTGAATATTCAGATAAATTTAGACTCCCCACGAAGGAAGTCTAAATATATTCATTATACTTCCACTTCTTTTTGAAATGGCTCTTGATAAAACATGTCTAACATCTTGCCTTGAAGGTCGGTAATATTTGCTTTAATTAATTCAAATATTTGCTTTGCTCTATCCTCCAAGAACAGCAAATAGACATCATCATAATCACCATCAATTAATTCTTCAGGGATCAAATGATTCCTTAATGTTTCCTTTATTAACGGGTTGCTATTATGCTTTATTTTGGTTAAATAATTAGATGGTGGGTTTTTTCCTATTTTAATGTTCGTGATTTTAGGTATTAAAGTTCTATTCGCTACACAATCAATAAGTGCTAATGCTTGTTCATCGGCACTATTTACAGTTTTAATAAATTCTACAGGGAAAATATGGTGGTCTTCCAAATTACTATTAAAGGAAAGTACACTATTATTATTCCAATCTAATAAGCCCTTTGCATTAAAATTAATTAGATTTAAAATTCCTTGGTAGACAACATTTGCTTTTTTGGTAAAAGAATAAATATCGTCATATTCAAAAATTTGGATTTTTAATTTATTAAAGAAACTTTTATCAGTAATCCGACCACCTCTAGCAATAATTTTCATAATGTTTGAATCATAAAGTATTACGTCATTTGACCCCGAAGAATACTTTTGTGAAAGTATAGAAGCCCAATTCCAATATTTTAGAAAATCATATTGCTTTTTTGTCATTTGTGAAAAATCACTATGTTTTATTTCCTTTAAGAAAATCATAAGCGGTATTATCATATTTTCATATGGCATCCATGATTGAGAAATAATAAAGTAATTATTATATAGAAAATCAAGTGATTTTTTGTATAGTTGACATACCAAATCCCAATTATCATTAAAATGCTGATAATTAAGCTCGGATAGTATATAAGACTTATCAACCTTTTTTCCATCACTTACAATAAACGAGATTGCACGGACAATAATTTCTCGGTTCAATCGGTAATTTGGATTTTCATTTTCAAACTGTTCCATATGTTTTCTTAAATTGAAACCTGTGTATAGTTTTGCAGCTAAAATATCTATAAAATTTAGCTGAACTCCTCGGCTATTACTTCTTTCGAAAAAGAGTGCAAATTTTTCGGTACTCATGTTTAAAAGATAATATGACAAGAGTTTGTCACTTTTAAACAAGTCATAAACCTTCATAATTAGTTGACGATATTTTTTAAATTCTTCCTTTTTAGAGGAGTCATCTTTAAGCTGTATGTATTTTAATTCATTGAAAAATTGTTCTTTTATTGAATCATCATCTAAGATGCCTTCTGTCATAATTTTATAAACATCGGACAACTTTATACACAATCTGCTTTCATCTTCTTGGGAATTAAATTCATAAATAATATCTTCTAAAGAACATGAATTAAAGTTTTTACCCTTTATAGTTTCCTCGAGTTCGTCTGTGTCTTTAACAATAAACCAAACATCATCTATTCCCTTTAAAGCTCTATATAGGGAAGTTGCCCGTTGTTGACCATCTAATACCAAACGAAAATTATCAAGCTTTGTTTTTAGTTCAATTTCTTGTTTTGAGAAATCTGTAGTTTTAAGACTCCTTCTTCTCTTACCTTTTGTTTTTCTTGGTCTTGTGTCAATTTCTCGTGTTGTTATTTCAAACGAGGGCTTTCCATATATTATTGCTCCAATAAAAATTTCTCTTACCAGTGAATCAAATAAATCCAAAGTTTTAGTCATATCCCACACAAAATCTCTCTGAAATTCCGGTAATGCAATTTGTTCAGAGTCAATGCCCTCAACAAGTGTAATAATTGATTCCGTTCTTTGCGGTTCAATCAATTTTTTATTCCTCCCCTACTTTTTGCCTATATGAAAATTTTAGCAAATAAAAGGGAGAAATTGTATAAGTATTTAAATAATTTTTTATTCTAGTGTTACATTTCATTGATGAATCGATGTAAATAGTTTCTTGCTTAAACCGAAAGAGCTCTTATCAAAAACAACTAGATAAACGAGCATGTCATGCTGTAATAAAAATGAACCTATCGTAGAAACTGCAATTTGTAATGCTTCCTCCTTGGGGTAACCATAAATGCCCGTCGAAATCAACGGGAATGCGATGGATTCACACTGATGGGTCATGGCCAGCTCCAAGGAGTTATAGTACGAATTCTTTAACCGTAAGGCTTCTTGATTGGAACCACCTTGCCAAATCGGTCCAGGAGTATGTATGATATATTTTGCTTCTAAGTTAAAGCCGTCCGTCAATACAGCTTCTCCAACCTTGCATTCCCCCATTTGATCGCAAGCTTTTTGCAACTCATAGACACCAGCAGCACGAAAGATAGCACCACAAACGCCCCCACCCATTTTCAATGATGTATTCGCAGCATTGACAATCGCATCCACCTTCATCTTAGTAATATCATGACGAACAATTTCTAATGGCAACCTTTTCCCCTCCTAAACAATACTATATTGCATTTATCTCCCACAATTTGTATAACCCTAGTGAGATTATACCATTTTTTCATGCCAGAACTTGCATCAAAAAAAGCCATCAAATACTAGATTGAAAACACTAGTACTTGATGGCTCGTATTTTTTTCCTACTCACAACGAGGTAAATGATTGTTTATAACACTTTACTTAAGAACGCCTTGGTACGTTCATGCTGTGGATTACTGAATAACTCATTTGGTTCATTTTCTTCCACTATATAGCCGCCATCCATGAAAATAACCCGATCTCCCACTTCACGAGCAAAGCCCATTTCATGAGTAACAACCACCATGGTCATCCCTTCTTTAGCCAGCTGTTTCATTACTTCTAATACATCTCCGACCATTTCAGGGTCAAGTGCAGATGTCGGCTCATCAAAAAGCATGATTTTTGGATTCATTGCAAGTGCCCTAGCGATAGCAACACGTTGTTTTTGCCCCCCGGATAGTTCACCCGGATAACTATTAGCTTTTTCTCTTAACCCTACCTTTTCGAGTAGTTCAAGTGCTAACTTATCCGCCGCAGATTTTTCGGTTGAGCGAATTTTAATAGGTCCCATCGTGATGTTTTCTAAAACGGTTTTATGAGGAAAGAGATTGAATTGCTGGAAAACCATTCCCACTTCTTGTCTAACCTTGTTGATATTAATCTTGTTGTCTGTGATATCTTGTCCGTTAATAACTACTTCCCCGCCTGATATTTCCTCGAGGCGATTTAAGCAGCGAAGGAACGTACTTTTTCCTGAACCCGATGGGCCAATCACACAAACTACTTCTTTTTCTTGTACCTCTGCATTAATATCCTTTAAAACCTCTACCTTACCAAACGATTTTTGCAGATTTTTAACCTTAATTATACTCATCGAACCTGAATCCTCCTTTCGATGAAATTAGCTAAGATAGTTAATAAATAAATAATGATAAAGTAAATGACACCAACAGCCAGCCAGATCTTGAATGCTTCGAAGGTTGCCGAAGCTTGAATTTGCCCTTGCTGTGTTAAGTCGGCGATCCCAATAACAGATAAAAGTGAAGTATCTTTTAAACTAATAATGGACTGATTTGTAATAGTAGGAAGCATTCTTCTAAATGCTTGTGGGAGAACCACATATCGCATTGTTTGTGCCCCTGTAAAACCAATCGATCTTGCCGCTTCTGTTTGTCCTTTATCTATCGATTGAATTCCTGCTCTGATAATCTCAGCAAAGTATGCCCCTGCATTAATGGCAACAGTGACGATCCCAGCGGTCGTGCTGTTTAAGGAGATTATTTGTAGAGAATTCACGCCGAAATAGATAAAAAACAATTGTACAATAAATGGCGTACCTCGAATTGCATCCACATAAACTTTTGCAATCCAATTTAAGATCTTATTCGGTGCCAATCTCAATAAAGCGACCAGTAAACCAATGATAAAACCTAGAATAATAGCTATCACAAATATATATAATGTCACTTGAAGACCTTTGAATAACATCGGTAACGCCGCAGAAATAATATCCATCTTTTCATCCCCTTCCAAAAAGAAAGCGCGCATTAAGCGCGCTTATTGCTTATAAATTAATTATTCACCAAGATAAGTTTTGATAATTTTATCATAGGTTCCGTCTTTCTTTAATTCAGCAAGACCATCGTTGATTTTTTTCAAAAGATCTGAATTTTTTCCTTTTAGAACAGCAATTCCATATTGATCTCCGTTCAAGCGATCACCTACGATTTTTAAGCCAAGATCTTTTTGGGCAATTGCATAAGAAATTACAGGATAATCTTCAATCAGTGCATCCGCATTTCCGTTAGATACCTCTTGGAACATTGCAGGACTATCATTAAATTGAACAACAGAAATTCCTAATTTTGAAGCATTGTCTTGTGCATATTTTGCACCAGATGTACCTTTTTTAACTGCAACTTTTTTGCCTTTTAGGTCATTGATAGATTTAATCGTTGAATTATCTTTCTTCACAACTAATGTTAACCCTGCATCAAAATATGGTGTTGAGAAATCTACTATTTTTTTTCTTTCTTCAGTAATACTCATACCTGCAATTGCCACATCTAGCTGATTAGCTTGCATAGCTGGAATGATCCCACCAAAATCCATCGGAGAAAGTTCAATTTTGAAACCTTGATTTTTTGCAATTGCATTGATTAATTCAATATCAATACCCTTGTATTCGTTTCCTTCTTTAAATTCAAATGGAGGATACGTGGTATCTACACCTACTTTATATACCTTACCCTTTTCCTCGTTCCCGCTTTTTGTCTCATTACTTCCACACGCAGCGATAAAGATGGTAAGGATTAAAAACAAACTAAACAAACCAAACTTCTTCATTTCAGTCTCCCCTTTTTGTCTGATTATTCTCATTTGCAGAATTGATAGAATACACTTAATCAATATAACACAAATGATAAACAGAAAAAAGCAAAAGTTATTCGAATATAAATTATTTTAATAAAATTAATATTATAGAATAATTCATCGAAGGAACATATGAATGGTAAAACAGGTTATGACATGCATAGCTTAAAAATTTTTATTAATACGGGCTCCAATTTTACCTCTATGTATATGATATAGGGTAATCGCCTAGTTACTCTCCTTACAACCGAAAGGAAGTGTTTGAATGTATAATAACGCAATCCCAACATTTAGTGATACCTCTAATGTTATTCCCCAGCCTCCGATGTATTATGGCTATGCGACTCCTGTTCAAGGACACTGTATTAATGTTCGTGGGTGTGAAAATTTTATCATTATAATAGTGTTGTTTATTTTATTAATCATAATCGGTGCATTTGCTTTTTGCTTTGAATAGGGCAAGACTAGATCAATTCTTCAAAAAATCATTTAGTTTTATAGAGTAGATGAAAAATCAGGGACATGGTATGACCCCATGTCCCTTACTGCTTCCCAAAGCTTCCGTTAACTTGGGAACCGCTCCTGATTGACGTTAATGTATGTTTTTTGTAATGGTCTGTCCCTCTTCTTGCATAGAGATATACAAAGGGGGGATTTTTATTTTATATACTGATAAAGTTATTAGAATAACTGTTGCTTATGTATTTATTACCTCAGCACTTATGAAATTATTGGGTACCGAAGTGACGAATCATTTTCTTGGCTTAGGACTGCCCTATCCCCACATGATGTTAAAGCTTGTTATTTTAATAGAATTAGTTTGTGGAATTCTACTACTGGTAAATAAAGCCGTAAAAAATGCGGTGGTACCTTTAATGGGTATTATGATGGCAGCCATTCTTTTAACAAAGGTTCCCCTACTGCACACGGGCCTTCTCCCATTCGCTTTTGGGGCTCGTTTAGATATTGTCATGTTGGTATTGCTGGTCTATCTATACAAGGGATATCCTCGATAAAGTGCCTGACACCCTTGGAATAAGGATTCCATTTTTAGTGATGTTAAATCAAAATGAAAAGGAAACTCCCTTCTTTTATCGGAGGGAGTTTCCATCTTGTTTAAGTATTTAACTGTTCTATTCTACTCCCGGAAACCATCCTGGCGTATGAACAATTGCCTGCCACAGGGGATCTGGTACTTCCAGTTCGTGCTGATGATTCTTGTTTATTTTGGTGACAATTTCAGATTCTCTTCCTTGTTCCACTTTTTGCACCCACTCAGGATCAATGATCAGTTCACGTCCCAATGCGATTAATGGGACGCCCGTTTCCAATGCGTTTAAGGCATCATCAGCTGTATAAATCGAACCAACACCGATGACTGGAACTCGGCTCCCTACACGTTCCTGAATGATTTCAATACGTGAACGTGTATCCTCCACTCCTCGTCTAGGGGTTGACCTGAAATCCAGCAATGAAACATGAAGATAATCAAGGTCTTTTTCTACAAGTGCATCTATTAGTGCCAGTGTGTCAGCCATCGTGATTCCAGGTGTTTCAGGTTCCTCCGGGGAAAAACGATAGCCTACCAAGAAGGGCTCCTTCGCATATTCAGCAACTACTCTCTTTACTTCATCGACAATCGCCAACGGAAAAGTTAACCGTTTTTCAAGCGTGCCGCCCCATCGGTCATCCCGACGATTAGAATGAGGGGAGAAAAATTGCTGAATCAGATATCCATTGGCACCATGTATTTCAACTCCATCATAACCTGCTTCAATGGCACGTCGAGTGGTTTCTCCAAAATCGCGAATAATAGATTCGACCTCTGTTTCAGTCAATGCACGGGGAACGGGTTTTCCTTCCCCTTCTGAAGGAACTGCACTAGCACTTACCACGTCACCATCCACTAATTCAGGTGGAACCTGACGGCCGCCATGGAAAATTTGCAAAATTGCTTTCGCACCTTGTTCTTTAATGGCTGATGCTAGTCGACTCAAACTTGGGATCATTTCATCTCGGTCTCCAGCAAATTCACCATGAAATCCTTTACCATTTCTGGTCACATAAGTACAAGCTGTAATGACCATTCCAACGCCATTGGAACGTCGTTGATAATACTTGACTTCCGCATCTGAGACTGTGTCGTCAGGATTGGATGAGAAATTGGTCATCGGTGCCATGACTATTCGGTTTTTTAATTGAATCCCCTTTCCTATCGTAAATGACTCAAATAATGGTGCATATTTTTCATTCATCATGTCTTTACTCCCCCTGTATGTTCATTTATGTTATATAAGAAAAAATACTGTTACCCTTTCTATAACTTCACCTTATAGTTTGGGTTTTTGAGTGGTTTAAAATTACCTTTTTATATCAAAATTCCTCATTCTGTTTCCACTGATTAGAAATTCAGATTTTTTTATAGGCACTTCATGATTTTTTTTAGTAGATACTAATTTCGCCGATAATTCCTTAAACCACTGCTCATCTTTAAATAGTAAAGCCAAGTCTATTAAAGCTAAAAGCTCACTTTCATTTCTATCAGTTGTCTCGGGTAGCTTTTCAGCCTGTTTATTTACGACCCAAATCGATTTTCCAATCGCTTTTTCATTGTCACTATCAACCACATTTATTTGTAACATTCCTTTGGTAGTGTCTACGGTTTCAACATATCCGTGAATCAGTTCTCCACCTCTCGATATACCCTGTATCCAATCCCCATTTTCAAATTGATAATTATCGGCCATTGTCATCTACACCCCTTAAATGTTATAAAAAAAATTACAGTTTAGTTTTTTAAAAAAAGTTATTACCAACATCTCATCATACTGTAATAAAATAATATACAGTATGACCAATAGAAAAAACTAAATCATGGACAATGTTTAATTTTTTCTAAAACAGAACTAAGTGTAATATTTTCTAAATATTTTTCAAAATATAATTCAGCATCATTGAAAATCTGGTCCATTACCACCTGGGTATTAGACGAGATGACACATTTTTGCTCAGGGTCCCCTGTACACCAGTTTGGTTTTAGGCTTCCGCGTGAAACAATACGATAAATATCTGCCAATGAGACATCTTGTGAGTCACAGTCGAGAATATAGCCACCACCAATACCTTCTTTGGTCCTAACAAATCCATGATTGCGCAAACAGCTCATGATCTTGCGAATCCGTGCCGCATTTGTACAAACATTGGCAGCGATTGACTCACTGCTAGCCATGTGATCTGGTAAATATGCTAGATAGACTAAACTATGGACGGCTATCGTAAAATCACTATTCACTTCAATGCTTCCTCCTCAAGAAGATTAATGTAATTTTATTATTTACAGTTTATAAAGTCAACAAAAAAACTCAATTTTTTATGAAATCACCGTTACCAAAGTACAAATTCATATACATGGAATTGTAGTTTTCTCCTCATATTAAAGTTAGGAGGGATTCCAGGATGAACTTTACTTGGTTACTTGGATTATTAATTTTATCTCAACAGGTGAATATACCAGGCAGTTTATTAACAACTAACAATGGGCAAACTTTCACAATCGTTAATCGTCCTGACTTTTCGATGAACTTGCCCGGTTTACCTATTATTGACACAGAGAATCTTAATAAATTTATGGATGAAATGGACAAACAAGTTTCTGTAAGACCAAAAAATGCATTTATTGATAATAACGGGAATATCATATCTGAAAAAGTTGGTTACCGATTAAACCGTCAAATCTTTACAGAACAAGTATATTCTTATTATTTTAACAATGGATCATCTAAAGTAGAGATCCCCTTACAAACAATTTATCCTAAAATTGACAGTGAATTACTAGCGGATATTCGAAATAAAAAAATTGGAGAATACGTAACATCCTTCAATAGATATAATAAAGAACGAACCAATAATATTTATCTTGCCAAAAAAGCCATTAATAATTTTGTTCTTTTCCCAGGGGAAATTTTTTCCTTTAATAAAGTTGTTGGTAAAAGAACAGCAGAAAAAGGTTATATGCCTGCAACAGTCATTTATAGAGGAAAATTTTCAGAAGATATTGGTGGTGGGATTTGCCAAGTATCATCTACCCTTTTTAATGCAGTGGATAATGCGGGATTAAAAGTTATCCAACGTGTTTCACACAGTAAAAAGGTTACCTATATTCCACCAGGGAGGGATGCAACCGTTAGTTGGAATGGACCAGATTTTGTATTTAAAAATAAATACCATGAACCCATTCTAATTCAAGCAAAAACATTAGGGAACAAGTTAACCATTGAGTTATATTCTTCAGAATTCATTAACTTTAGTCCAAGAAAAGTTCCACATCTTCCTAATGATCAAAATCACCAACCCAAGTGAGATCACTTGGGTTTTTTGGTGCTTATAAATTTCAACACAATCCCTATATTTAGAACCTGAACAAATGTGCAGACCTCCAGATGGATTGATGGTATACTTGATAGATACTACTATGGTAATGGTGATAAATGTGGTTTATTTATTGATATTGATTTTCTTCATGGTTTGTATTATTTTATTTTTCACTTTTAAAAAACTTTATATTAGAACTTCAACCATGGCTATGGTTATGGCAATTGGGATTGTTACGCAAGGTGTTCTATTAAACTATTTCGGAATCCAGTTCTTCCAACATATAATTGGAAAAATTCTAAGCATTATTAACTTATCCCTTTGGTTTGCCTTTATTCTTTCTTTGATCATTGCCAGTTTGGATGGGAAATTTAAAGACATCCATTATGCCAATCGGATCAATCGTTTTGGGATCGGCACATGGGTTGCTGGCACATCTATTTGTGGCATTTTATTTTATAAACAATTTATCGAATTGGGATTTATTTCGGTTATTCTTGCTTTTATTAATATCTTCCTGTGGATGATTTATATTGGGATCAGTGTAAAAACTTTTATAGAAATCTCTCGGACAAAATCATATTCGAATGTCCATGGAATACTTCTTCTTACTACTGTAAGTACACAATCAATCGTCCTGTTACTTAACACTGTTTTCAAAGAATGCCCTGATTTCATTAATCTACCTTTACTAATCATAGGATTTAGTTTTTATCTTGTTTGTGTTTTCTTTATTTTATATAGATACATAAAAAATCCTTGGTCTATTGAAAAGGATTGGAACAATACGAACTGCATTTTACATGGGGCTTTATCTATTTCAGGGATTGCCTGTTTAGTCACCGGCATCGTTAGTATTGAAACGATAAGATGGATATGGCGAGCAGCCCTACTTATTTTCATTATGGTAGAATCTATTGAAATTTACAGGCTTTTTAAACGGTTTAAACACTACGGCTTTAAAAAAGCAATCTTTATTTATGATGTTACACAATGGAGTAGAGTGTTTACTTTTGCCATGTTTTATACTTTTACATCCCTTATCCATACCCATTTATTGATCGGATCCATTGTGATTGACACCATCTTAAACGAAGGCGTATGGATAGTAATACTTCTTCTAATGCTTGAACTAATGCTTTATGTTAGTGATCTCATAAAAGCTAATAAACAATTATCAAGACAAATTAGTAAAGAAAACGAAGTAAGCTCTCCATTTTAATTGGGGAGCTTTTTCATTATGCCTATTTATTGTTGGCTGCCAATTGAAGCATGTGCTGCCAGCCAAGTCTCTAAAGAATTCCTTAATTTTTCATTTTACACCATGCTAATCTTTCTATCTCTCTACCCATTGGTCTAGGATACTCTGAAAAACACCCTTTTTCGAATAAAGCTCAATCTCCATGCGGGTATCCAAGCGCAATACTGTCTGGAACAGGGTCCTTGAGCCATCCGGTTTAATGGCTTCCACTCCCACCTTTTGTAACGGACTGAGCGGTTCGCTCAATCCTATAATGGAATACGTTTCTAGACCATCCAGATTCATCGATTCATAGTTTTCTCCAGGCAAAAATTGAAGCGGCACAATCCCCATCATAACCAAGTTACTTCGGTGAATTCTTTCAAAACTTTCCCCGATAACTGCTTTGACGCCAAGGAGGGAGGTACCCTTTGCGGCCCAATCCCTTGCACTCCCCATTCCATAGTCTTTGCCGGCTAAAATAATCAGCTGCGTATTTTCCTGTTGGTAGACCATGGATGCGGAATAGACATCCATTTCTTCCCCGCTCGGTACATAGAGAGTTGTACCTCCTGTTTTTTCTACTAATTTATTCTTAAGCCTTGGATGGGCAAAAGTTCCTCTGACAAGTACCTCATGATTTCCTCGGCGCGAACCGTAAGAATTGAAGTTGGCGGATTCGACGTCTTGCTCAATAAGGTATTGTCCAGCTGTACTCTCATAAGGAATGTTGCCGACCGGCGAAATATGGTCTGTTGTAACCGAATCACCGAGCATTAACAAGACTCTCGCTTGGTGAATATCTCCTGGCTTGGATTCTTTGATCTCCGCTTTGAAGAAAGGGGATGCTTTAAAGTACGTGGACCGATCATCCCACCTAAAAATCGGATGATCATCATATGCTAGACCCTGCCATTTCTCGTCCCCTTCAAATACATTTTCATAGGCTTCACGATATAAATCGGATGAAATTGTAGAATCCACTAGGCTGGCAATTTCCTCGGAACTGGGCCAAATATCCTTCAAATAAATCTCTTTACCCAAGGCAGATCTGCCCAATGGTTCTCTCTCCAAATCAATATCCATGGTGCCTGCGATAGCAAAGGCGATAACTAAAGGAGGAGAGACCAAATAGTTTGCTTTTACTAAGGAATGAATGCGTCCTTCAAAATTACGATTTCCGCTTAATACGGCAGCAACCGTCAAACCCTGCTCCTGAATCTCATTTTCTACTTCTTCAGCCAGTTTGCCGCTGTTGCCAACACATACTGCACATCCGTAACCGGTATGATAAAATCCCAGCTTTTCCAAATAGGGAAGTAATCCTGCTTTTTGCAAATATGCCGTTACTGCCTTTGATCCTGGTGCCAAAGAAGTTTGAATGGTTTTAGGTACGGTTAAGCCGTACTCCACCGCCTTCTTTGCCAAAAGCCCTGCCCCTATCATATTGAAGGGGTTTGATGTATTCGTACAGCTAGTTATAGCAGCAATCACGATGGAGCCATCCTTCAATTGCGTACTCCTATTCATCCCGTTAGAGCTAAGTGAAAGGGACTTGGGAAACGATTGTCTCACCGCAGAAATCGGCAATCTGTCTTGCGGTCGACTTGGACCCGAAACACTTGCTTCCACAGTCTGTAAATCAAACTTTATTAAGTCTGAGTACGCTTTTCCATTTCCACTGGAATCGGGTATATGGAATAATCCTTGTTTTTTACAATATCGCTCCACAAGATCAACTTCCTCATCCCGTTTGCCCGTTATACGTAAAAATTTTAATGTCTCTTCATCAACCGGAAAGAATCCGCAAGTTGCCCCATATTCTGGCGCCATATTGGAGATGGTCGCCCGATCAGGGAGGGAAAGCCTGTTCAAGCTGGGACCAAAAAATTCGACGAATTTACCCACAACATTGTGCTTTCTTAGGATCTCCGTTAACGTTAAGGCAACATCCGTCGCCGTAACTCCCTCCTTCAGCTGACCAGTAATTTTGACCCCTACCACGTCGGGTACTGATATACTTACAGGGATACCAAGCATGGCTGCTTCTGCTTCGATTCCTCCAACACCCCAACCCAACACTCCTAATGCATTTACCATTGTGGTATGGGAATCCGTACCGATTACCATTTCGGGATGAGCGATGCTCTCATCACCTTGATTCGTTAATTGTACGACTTTGGTCAAGCATTCCAAATTAACTTGATGAATGATGCCATTAGCCGGTGGGATGACGCGAAAGCCTGCGAAGGATTGCTGCGCCCATTTTAAAAACCTGTATCTTTCCTGATTTCGTTCATATTCTATTTGAAGATTGTTTGAAAAAGCAGATGTCGATCAATAGTAATCAACTTGAACCGAATGATCGATAACCAAATCAACGGGAATAACGGGATTTACGTGACTTGGATCGATTCCTTCCTCCATCAATCGTTGACGAAGCGACACCAAGTCGACTAAAGCCGGAACACCCGATGCATCTTGCATAATAACTCGTGTGGGCATTAGCGGAATTTCAACCGATTCATTAGAGCCTCTTGAAGCCACTCGGATCAAATCCAGTTCTGTAAGTCCGAGTCTGCTTTGATTTCGCATGAGCGATTCAAGCAGTATCATCGTTGTATATGGCAAGTTATCCATATTCACAATACCACTTTGTCCCAACGACTGCAGGCTGTTAATGGTAATCGATCCATTGGCAGTACTTAACATTTGCTGAAACACTCGAAGTCCTCCATTTCTCCCTAGCTATAACTTTACTTTTTGCTGAGCCTTTGGACTTGCAGATAAGTCCGAACATTTGCCAGCTTTCAAAACAAAGCTGTCTACATATTGCGGAAGACTCCGCTGAATATCCATTGCCGCCTCCAGTACGCTATTTAATGAAACACCGGTATGAATTCCCATTTCCTCAAATCCGTGAATCAAATCCTCAGAAGCTATATTTCCGCTGGCTCCGGGTGCATAAGGACAGCCTCCCAATCCGCCAGTGGAGCTGTCAAAATGAACAATGCCTTCCTCCCATCCAGCCACGGCATTGGCAAACGCCATGCCTCTTGTATTATGAAGATGAAGTGAAAAAATGAAGTCCGGAAATCTCCTCATTAATTCACGAACATTGTTTTTAATTCGCAATGGATTTGCCATACCCGTTGTATCGGCAAGTGAAACTTCCTTAATTCCTAAGGAACGGTACCGTTCACATATCATCACAAGACGTTCAACTGGAATTTCACCTTCATAGGGGCATCCAAACGCAACAGAGATCGACCCCGATACCTTCATGCTGTTTTTTTCTGCTAGATCAATTAGCGGTTCAAACTTCTGAAAAGCCTCTAGTGTCTTGCAGTTTGCATTACTTATGCTATGGGAATCGGAGGCAGACAGCATCAGCTTCACCTTGTCTACGCCAGCTACAATGGCTCTTTCCAAGCCGCGGGTATTTGGAACCAGTGCCCTCAGCTTCACATGTTCCGAGCGTTTGATTCTTTTCAACACTTCATCCGCATCTTTCAATTGCGGAATCGCTTTGGGATGAACAAAAGAAGTAACCTCAATCTGTTTGTGGCCGCAATCAATCAGTTGATTAATAATTCTGACTTTTTCTTCCGTTGGAATCCATTCACTGACGCTTTGAAACCCGTCCCTTGGACAAACCTCAGTAATTATAATCTCTCTATTACTCGCCAAGTTTGAACACTCCTTTATATCACTTTTTTCTCTTTTAAACTAGCAATGGTTCCTTCGTCCAGTTCCAAGAGTATTTTTAGAATTTCATCATTATGCTCGCCTAAATCCGGAGCAATTTGCCTGATGGAACCCGGTGTTTCAGAAAATTTTGGAACCACACCTGGGATCTTAACTTTCCCTAGACGCGGATGGTCGACTTCCACAATATTTTCTCTCGCCTGATACTGAGGATTTTCAAAAATATCCTTAATACTGTAGATTTGACTCATCGGTACGCCGCATTCGTCTAGGAGATGCTGCAGTTCGTCCTTTGTTTTCGTTTTCACCCAATCGGAAACAATCCCATTGACTTCATCAAATCGCGTCAAACGGACCGAGTTGGTATGATAGCGTTCATCCGTCAGCATATCTACACGATTCATGGCTTTTGCCAAACGCTCAAAGGTCTTGTCGGAGCTCGTAACCAAAATCACCCACTGTCCATCCTTGGTTAGAAAATTCCCTGCAGGTGCTGAATGACCGCTCAATCCCGGTGATCTCTCTTTGATGGTGCCAGTCTGATCATAGTCCGTAACCAAAAATTCCATCATTCTAAACATTGATTCATATAAGCTGACATCTACGTATTGACCTGAGCCCTGCTCCTGACAATCCCTGTGATACAAGGCTGTAACCGCAGCAAAAGCGACATAAATCCCTGTAATATAATCCGTTAAGGAAAAAGAAGGACTGATTGGCGGGCGATCAGGGTATCCATGCAAATACGTAAAACCGCTGAAGGCTGTGGCGGGTGTACCGAAACCTGCTTTGTGTGAATAAGGGCCGGTCTGTCCATAACCTGTTACCCTGATCATGACTAAATCAGGATTGATTTTTCTCAGATCCTCATAGCCAATCCCCCATTTTTCCAATGTTCCGGTTCTGAAGTTTTCAATGACCATATCAGATTTGCTAACCAGTTTTCTTAGTATTTCCTTGCCCTCTTCCTGGTGTAAATCCAACGTAATTGATTTCTTATTACGAGCCATACCAGGCCATCTTAATCCTTCTCCTTTATAATAGGGTCCTAGATTACGCAGTGGGTCACCGACATCGGGCATTTCAATTTTAATAACTTCTGCCCCAAAATCACCAAGAAGTGTAGCACCATAGGGAGCTGCAATAACAGTTGATAAATCGAGAATACGGATACCCTCTAAGGGACATTTCGATTTATTAAATTTCATGTATGATCACGCCCTTGAATTTATATTAAATCAAATGATTTCTCTTCAAAAAAGGTATACGTAAAGGCTATATCCATAAATGTAAAAAGGAATATAGCCTTTGAATTACTTGAATTAGAACCTGCCTATTTATTATTATACAGTAGTAAGCACTTTCTCTTTGTAAAGCCAATCTAAATAGTTGTAATCGTCTTCTGAACGGTTCAGCATGATTGTATTACGCAGAAGTCTTGTAACTGAATCTTCTGCATGCTTGATTTCTCCCCAAGTCCGTGCTCCACGCTGCACCTGTGCCGTTCTTGGCATACGATCTTGTTGGTATTCGTCCAATGCTTTCGCTATATTTGAACCGTTCGCACGGATTTTTTCAGTTAAACAAACTGCATCTTCAAGTGCTTGACATGCCCCTTGTGCAAGATATTGCAGCATCGCATGAGCACTATCTCCCAGGAGCGTCACGCGATTGGTTGACCATTTATCCAGTGGTTCGATATCAAACAGCTTTGTGACCAAACCGCGTTCTGCAAACTTCAGTGATTCTTTAATGGTCGAACAGCTATCGCCAAACATTTGATGGAGTTCCTCCACAGTCCCCCAATCATCGGAGTTCTCATTAAATTTGTAGCTTTTGAATACCGCTACTTGGTTAATAACACTCTTATGACGTACCGGATACTGTACCAAGTGAATGCCAGGTCCAATCCACGTTAACTTTTCGTCCCAATCAATATCAATCGTCATTTCAGACATCGGGACAGTAAAGCGATAGACCACATACTGAGAGATAACTGGATCTGCTTGACTTACTAGTTTACGTGCCATTGAACGGATACCATCCGCACCGATGACTGTTTCCGCTTGCAGTACCGCTCCGTTTTCACAACATAATTCTACATAATCATCGGATTCTTTAATGGATTCCAATTTATGATTGGTTAAAAATGAAACATTATCTAACGATTGACAAGCCTTCAGCAAAACACTATGCAAATCAGAACGATGGATAACAATGTACGGATATCCGAAACGATCACGGAATGAATCTCCAAATTGAACGGCCGACAGCTCCTTACCGCTTAACGCGTCCATGAACACATGACGGCGGGGAAACACCGCCAGTTTATAGACTTCATCCAGAACTCCCAAAGCATCAAGCGCCCGTAAGCCGTTCGGACCTACCTGCAATCCGGCGCCCACCTCACCAAACTGTGGTGCCTGCTCGAGCAGTGTTACTTTTTTTCCTAATTTAGCAATTCCGTAAGCAGCAGCTAAACCCCCTATTCCACCGCCTACAACGATAACCTCTTTAACTTCTCCCACCATAATCACCCCATATATGAAATTAGATTATTTCTACTAATCTATCGCTATTACATCTGAGAGTTCAGGCTCAAAAACTGATAGAATCGCCTGGTAACCGACATTTTCTGGATAAGCTTCTTCTCGTTCAAAGCCAAATGGCTCCAAAATTGGCAGATCGTTCGTAGAAAATAAAAATGCCTCTTCTATTTCAGATGTATTCACATGCTCATGCCAGGTCCAGGCCGGCAGTGCGAAGAAGTCGCCTGCTTCCCAGTCAAAACGAACACCGTTCATCACCGTATACCCGCTTCCCTTGTGCACATGATATACCGAGCTGTGCATATGGCGATGCGCTTTACCCCTATATTGAATCGGCAGCTTCTGCATTCTGGCGCCAACTCTTCCATTTGCGTCCTTGCCGGTGGATGGATTGATATATTCCACGGCGAATCCGTCGAATGGATCTGGAGCTAATTCACTTTGTCCATCCAGTGCTTGTTTTGTCAAATCCCATGTGTATCGGCCGAGCGGTGCAGGTGATGGCTTGCGATCCGAAATCGGCCGTACCATCCCTCCCGCATAACGCTTTGTGCCGTAATCATCAGGAAACTCAACTGGCTGCTGCTCCTGCGGATACAGTTCGAAGAATGAACTTGTCAGTGCAGAAGTGAATGGGATATCTAAACAGTCCATCCAGAGTACCGTTTCGTCTCCTTCATTTACATGATCGTGCCAGCACCACTCCGGCGTAATAACGTAGTCCCCCGGTTCGAAATGATATTTCACACCGTTCACAATGCCGGATGCACCCTGGCCTTCCATAATAAACCGCAGTGCTGAAGTCATATGCCTGTGTGATGGGGCAATTCCCCCAGGATTAAGCGCTTGAACGGCAGCATACAGTGTTTGCGTTGCCCCGCCCCATCCGTGTGGCTCCAAATGCTTCATACCTGGATTGATTAAATAAATGGCTCGCCGATCAATGGATCCCGTCCCTACCTCGAGTAGCTCCTTGGCTTTATCCAGGGCCTCAAGGATTTGCCTTTTTTTCCACAAATACGGAACAGCTCGCGGCTTAGGCTGATGTGAGCTGAATACGGAAGCCCATAAAGGACCCATATTCTTATCCTTAAGCTCTTGGTGGAATTCCAACAATTCTGGTGTCCATTGTTGTTTTGATTTATGTTCAGACATATTACTTCCCCACTTTCGTAATAACGTACAGTAACAATAAAATCATTTAAGTAGTCACATACTCGAATCAAATAGTATTAATTTAAACAAACAAATAATTTGGTCATATTCCCGGCTTGAAGTCGACCTGTACAGAAAATTCACCGATTCTTTCGATGTGAATTCGAACAATATCACCTTTAGTAATTGGAGCAACTCCTTCCGGTGTTCCAGTCGTAACAATATCTCCAGGAAGAAGCGTCATGACACTGGAAGCTGCCTCAAAAAATTTATAGCAATCGTAAATGAGATCACTCGTGTTGGCAGATTGTCTGATTTCATCATTAACCCACAGATTCATTTGCAGTTGATTAGGATTTTCCACTTCGTCACCCGTCACAATCCATGGACCGATTGGAGTAAAGGTATCAAAGGATTTTCGCCATGGTCGATCTTCCTTACCGCGGACCGTAATGTCCATTAAAGCAAGGTATCCGAAGATGTACTTAGACGCATCCTCCGCCTTAACATCCTTGGCTTCCTTACCGACAACGAAAGCAATTTCCGCTTCATGATCCACTCTTCGGTCTCTGAACGGCAGCAGCACCGTTTCATCAGGTCCAATAATCGAAGAAGGCGATTTAAGGAAAAATTCGAGACCGTCCACCGTTGAAGCGGTGTTCATCTCTTGTTTGTGCAGGATATAATTGATAGGAGCTGCTACGATTTTGCTCGGATTTGGGACAGGGGCACGTAATGACACGTCCGATACTTGATATACAGGACAAGAAGCTATGCCAGCTTTAATTTTGGGTTTCAAAACATCGAATTCTCCCATCAGTTTGACTAGGGAAGCTTGCGGTTCCTCGTTACTCCAAGATGTTAATTCAGTAATATCGATCACACTGCTGCCATCGACAACACCAACGCGATTTTCATTGAACAATGCAATTTTCATTTTGATACTCCTTCCATTTGATTCATCCATTGAAATCAAATCATTTGTTTTTGTTTATAATCATTCAATTGGTTGTGTATCTCATTTATCCAATCACTGAAGTATGTGAATGTGTCGATTCGTAAACCTTGATCATATAGTTCATGGGCGATTTGCTCCATGCTGCCATAATTAAGGAAGGACTGGGCGTAATAACTCAAACAACTGATCCACTTCTCTCGGTGCTCTTTTTCGCTCAGGGGGTATTCTTTGGAACCCGGTGAATGTTGAAGCGTTTTTGCATACATTTGACCGTTCTTTGTCTTAATTTCTATTTCTACAGGCAATCTTCGATTGAGTCGCTTGTCCTCCTCCGTTTCCTGCAGTTCTATCACCTTGACCATAGGCAGCAATTTCTGAATGTCCATCCGCTGCACTTGCTCATCCTCAAAACTGCTCAACCTAACATGTCCATCGGCTATCGCTGCAAGGACGGTATATTCGGCACTAAACTTTCCCTGTAAGCCTGTCACAGGACGTGAATGTACCAAAGGCAAAAGACTTCTCGGCTGTGCCCGAAGCACAATTGCCTGTACAGCATCCAAACTCAACTGATATTCCGCTTTGAGATCAAGCGCCCCTTGGATAAATCGGTGTGTACCAAAGCAGCAAGGGAACTTCTTGACGGATAACCCCTCTAACATATCGTAAGGCTCTCCGAATCTGATGCGGTTCATCGCGTACAGGAGATCCCCCTCATCGGCCCCGCCGCTAAACGCCATGAAAAAGCCTCGTTTTCCAAAAATATCACGATTCCCTGTAAAGCCCTGTCTAGCAAGCATTACCGCCTGAATGCCGTGTGATGCCGACAATCCAACATGCAGCGACTTGGTCATGGAACCGAAATTCTTCTGTAGCCCACCTGTCATCGATGCAGCGATAGCAATGGCATGAGAGCATTGCTCCGCATTGAGATGAAGCAGATAGGAGGAAGCAGCAGCCGCTCCAATCGTACCCAACGTATCGGTGGCATGCCAGCCGAGATTGTAATGCCGTATCCCCATAACCTGCCCAATGCGGATCATAACTTCCGTGCCGATGCTATAGGCCGTAATGACCTCCTTCCCCGAGCTCTTTAGCTTCTCGGCAAGGGGTGTTATCGCAGACAGAATCGGAGCACTTGGATGGATGACGACACCAACCGAAGCATCGTCATAATCCAACACATGGGAAGCCGTCCCGTTTATGATGGCTGCTTTATCGCAATCAACTTTCACAGGCTCCCCCCAAAGAGAGGAGACACCGCCCTGCCCGCTCTCCTGCGAGACATAGACCTTTTTAGCCCTTTCTACAGCAGGTTCCTTCCATCCTGCTAAAGCTACTCCCATCGTATCAATAATGGCCCTCTTAGCTAATTCCACCATTTCTTCTGGAAGCTGATGATAGGATGTTTCCGTAATAAAGGCAGCGAGCCTTGTCATGAAATTATTGATTTTTCCATCTTGGTCTACGTTTTTCATTAAATGCTGCCACTCCCTCTAACCGGTCTTCCGATGTCACTAACTGGTTGTATGCTGCAATATCCAGAGCGTAGGCCGTATGGTAGTCTGTTTCGGATCCTTGGTTAATCGAGACTTTTGCTGCTCTTACTGCCATTGGCGCGGTGTTTGCAATCAATTCTGCCAATTCCAGTGCCGTTTCCAGCGCGATTCCTTTGGAAACGACTCGGTTGACCATACCCCATTCGTATGCTAATGCTGCATCAATTTTTCGTCCTGTATAGATAAGCTCTTTGGCACGGCGTACCCCAATTGCTCGAGCCAGATTTTGCAGCCCTCCGCCACCAGGTAAAATTCCTCTTAATGCTTCCGACAATCCGAAAACAGCTGTTTCCGAAGCAATGATAAAATCAGTCGAAAGTGCCAATTCACATCCTCCAGCAAGTGCATAGCCTTCCACGGCGGCAATGATAGGTACCGGGAATTCCCGAGTCAACAGGACCAAGTCCTCAATGATATGATGTTGTCGTTTCCACGTGCCGTCACTCATTCCGTTACGTTCTTTTAAATCGCCTCCGGTGCTGAACGCTCTCTCCCCTGCTCCGGTAATAACAACGCATCTTAACTCTTCGTTATAGGCCTGCTCACGGAAAAGCCTTAGCCTTTCCTCAAGCATTTTAGTATTCATCGCATTCATTACTTCAGGTCTATTTAGCGTGACAACCAGAATTTCGTTATTTTCACCCTTAAATTCAACCTTCAGCATTTCATAAGATTCTTGCACTATACTCACAGCATTCGCTCTCCTTTCCTGACTTCTTCTTACTTAATATGATCTTGGCATTTTCAATACGTGCTGACCTACATAGCTTAATATCAGATTCGAAGAGATTGGAGCTATCTTCATCATTCTTGCTTGCATCCACTTGCGGTTAATGTGATACTCGTTTGCTGCAGCATAGCCGCCGTGCGTTTGCATACATGCTTCAGCCGCATGATACGCAGCCTCAGAGCAAAGGTACTTCGCCATATTTGCTTCTGCACCCGCCTGTAGATTGTTATCGAATTTAGTTGCAGCTTTATACATAAGTGCCTCCGCAGCTTGAAGCTCCATATACGCTTGAGCAATCGGGAATTGGATGCCCTGGTTTTGGCCGATCGGACGGTTAAATACAACACGCTCATTCGCATACTTGACAGCTTGGTCAATAAACCACTTCCCATTGCCAAGAGCGGAACCAGATACAAGAATCCTTTCTGCGACCATTCCGTCCATCACGCAGTAAAGTCCTCTTCCTTCTTCACCAATTAAGCATTCCTCAGGAACTTCAAGGTCGTTGAAGAACAATTGATTCGTGTCTCCGCCTAGCATAGTAGAAATTTTCGTTGATTCAATTCCGTTTCCAACTTCACGGGTATCAATCAGGAACAAGCTGATGCCGTGAGTTCTCTTTTCTACTTTGTCAAGTGGTGTGGTACGGGCCAGAAGCAGCATCAAGTCTGTGTTATTGAAGCGGGAAATAAAGATTTTTTGGCCGTTAATAATGTAACGGTCTCCCTTTTTCTCGGCAAATGTTTTAATTTTAGTTGTGTCCGTACCAGCATCCGGCTCTGTTACTGCAAAGGTCTGCAGTCTTAAGGAACCGTTTGCAATTTGCGGTAAATATTTACGCTTTTGTTCCTCATGGGAGTGTCTCCAATAATCTAAATCAAACCGGGAACAAACCTCTCTCACGCCAGCGCGAATATCATTTTGCAGGTCAGAAAATTCAAAATCCATCTTTAATTCCTCCACGTTCTATGATTATTTTTTTCTATTAATTTATGATCCTTGTACCTGCATCCAGGATTGTGGTCTAATTCCAGGAAGAACCCCGCCCTTGGACAGATGCCCAGGAAGCTCTCGGCCCACAATTTGTTCAACCATCTTGGAGCATTCGACTAAAGCTTCTAAGTTAAGTCCGGTATCAATGCCCATTTCTTCGCACAGAAATGCGACATCCTCTGTAGAAATGTTTCCTGGTGCTCCTTTCACTGCAGCAAATGGACATCCTCCTAGTCCTGCAACCGCCGTATCGAATTCCCAAAGGCCTTCCTGTAGCGCAGCGTATACGTTTGCGAGACCCTGTCCGCGTGTATCATGCAGATGCAAATGTATATTAATTTCCGGCCATTTATCCTGAATGGCACGAACCGTTCGTTTAATCTGTTCCGGGTTGGCCCAGCCCATCGTATCAGCTAATTTGACTTTTTGAATCCGTTCTCCATAACTTTCTGCCAAGGAAATGACCTTGCCCATGATGTTAAGCAAATGATCCAAATAGATGTAGCCTTCAAAGTTACAGCCAAAGGATGCCATAAATCCCATCTGTTTCACAGGAATGCCTGCTGCCTGATAGGCTTCAATCCATTCTGGCAACGCTTTCAGCATTTCACTGGTCGATTTATTCAAATTCCGCCTCGAAAAGGCATCACTTGCAGATAGAACAAGACTTCCGTCCAATGTAACGTTATTGGCTAGCGCTCGCTCCAGCCCTTTCAAATTCAGATATGCTGCACGATAAGCCACCCCTTGCACTCTCTCAATCTTTGCTAATACTATTTCCGCATCTGCCATCTGCGGAACCCACTTCGGACTGACAAAAGATGTAACCTCTATGTTTTTGAGTCCAGTCTGGCTCAATGCATTAACGAAAGCAATCTTATCCTCTGTGGGAATCTTGCTTGTTTCGATTGAAAGCCTTCCCTTGGCCCTACCTCATACAATTCAACGTGTTGGGGTAATGTCATAGTCTTACCTCCTAACCAACAATGCTCTTAACCGTTAAATAATTATTTAAATCCATGTTGAAAGGAACTGATTGTATGGCAGTACTTGTTGAAAATAAATTGCTTTTTAATGAAATAATCGAAAAAGCGAAAAGAATTGGTGAAGCAGCAGAGCTTGAAGCGTTACAAGCCGATCAAAATGCCACAATATCTGAAAATATTGCAAATATTATTCGGAACGAAAATATTCATCGTTTAATTCTTCCGAAAGAATATGGTTACCCACAACTTGATTGGCGTACATTTGTCGATATGGTCAGCACAGTTGGCTATTACAATTTATCGGCAGCTTGGCTCACATACTTTTTTTCAGTGCACAATGCATGGGTGTCATATTTACCAAAGCCGTTACGTGACGAAATCGTTAACCAAGGCGGCTTTGTAGCCGATGTTTTTGCACCTATAGGGCAAGTAGAAAAGTGTGAAGGCGGCTACTATGTTTCTGGTAAATACAACTTTGTAAGCGGTATCAATTATTGTGATTGGGTTGGCGTTGGAGCGATGATGAAATTTGACGATTCTGAGAAGCCTGAACGAGTAGGTATTTGCTTAAAAGTGTCTGATTTAGAAGTTGTGAAAAACTGGGATTCTCTTGGATTACGCGGCTCAGGCAGTAATACACTGATTGTTGATAAAGTTTTTGTAAAACCTGAATCGATTCTTCGTTTTAGTAAAATTATTGAGTGCAGTCAACCGCCAGAAAAGGATTTCGATCAAGATTATTTATATTACAACACCCCCTTCTACCCTGGCTTCTATGTTGGATTTGCTGCAATGGCGGTAGGCGGCGCTGAACGTGTATTACAAGAGTTTGAAAAACATACAGCAGGTCGAATTCGCTTCTCAGGTGTCGTTGAAAAAGAATCTCCTACAAGTCAGCGCGTACTTGCAGAATTAAGTATAGAAATGGAATCAGCTAAAGCTTTATTAAACCAATACATTGTCATGATGGAACAAGATAAAGGCGGTCCATATGAAGGGGCTAGATATAAAGCAATACGAGCTGCAATTATCGATAAGTGCGTCAATATTGGTGTTAAAAGTTTATTAACACTTGGCGGACATGCCTTATTGAAAGGTCATCCTGTTGAATTGTTTGCACGTGACTTAATTGCGATAGCTACTCATATTACATCTTTATACGAAGATGGTATTTACGGTTATGGCAGACATTTATTTGGTATCAAAACAGGTATCCAAGGATAATAGGTTGCCAGTTTTACAACCTACTGGTTCACATTCTTTAAATTGAGGTGAAAATTATGGAAAAATTTATTTATGCTCCAGAAATTGCAAAATTAGGTCACGTTGCATTAGTAACAGAGGACTTAGAAACATCACTAAGGTTCTTTAAAGAAGTAATCGGTTTAGAGGAAACACGTGCAGTTAATGGTACACACTATTTACGTGCCTGGGGTGACTTTGAGCACCATTCCCTTTCAATCAAAGCTGGAGAAAAGTCTTACATCGACCACATCGGATGGAAAGCAAAACGGCGTGAGGATGTTGGAACCTTTGCACTTCTTTTAGAAGATGCTGGCACAGATGTACGCTGGATTAAAGATGGTGAAGAAGCAGGTCAAGGAGAAGCGATTCGTTTTGAATTACCAAGTGGGCACCGCTTTGAAATTTATTACGATATGGAAAAACCAGCAGCTGAGGAAGGTCGTAAATCAGTGCTGAAAAATCAAGTATATAAATCTTGGGCAAAAGGTGTTTCACCACGACGCATCGACCATGTCAATTTGCAAACTTCAATGGATAATAATCGAATAGTAAACTACTTAACCGAAACATTAGGCTTTAAGCTTCGCGAATACTTCGTTAATCCAGATGATGAACAAGTAGCTAGCTGGATGAGTGTTACAAACTTAGTACACGATGTTGCGATGATGACGACGATAAATTCAATTGGACCCAATGAAATGCACCATATCGCCTACTGGCTAGATAACTCTCAAGACCTTTTACGTGCAGCTGACATTTTATGTGAAAATGAAGTTGGCTTTGTTGGACCTGGTAAACATGGTATTTCACAAGCGATGTACATTTATGTAAAAGATCCAGGCAGCGGCCTTCGTGTTGAAATCTTTACAAATAGTTATTTAATCTTCGAGCCTGATTGGGAGCCTATTAAATGGAGCTACGATGAATACCTTAAACATGGCTCTACCTATTGGGGCGATCGTCGCCGCGATGATGTAAATCGGGAACAACCAGTAAAAGCATAACTTAGTTTCCTGCCGTCACCACACATATCATTCACTCATAGAAGAACGACAAATCCCAAATTCTCAATTTTAATTGTGATAATTTGGGATTTTTTATATGACGCTACCCCTTGCTGGTACATCTAGTAGTGCATTTTTATTAACAATTTTTCCATTCAAAGAATTTCACATCAGTTCAAACATTAGAAGAATTAAGACTTCCCCTATTTATTTTGGGATATGTTTTAATTTGTTTTTTTCGCTAGTCTTTCTTTTTCATCTCTAGATGAAAAAGATAAATCACTTATACTATCATGTGCATTTCCATTTTCCACCTTCTGCAATCGAGTAAAAAAAGCTCCTAAAAGGAGGACAATCCCGGATACCATAAAAATAGCTGAAACCCCGGCTATTCTTCCCACTGCCCCAAAGAAAAAGGGCGAGACGAACTGGGAAGATCGGTTAAAGGTCAACCGTAAGCCCAATACTTCTCCCTGCTTATCTAGCGGACTTACCTTCATTGCATAAGCCAGACTAAGGGGCTGCCCTAATCCTAACCCAATCCCTAGAAAGACAGCGATGAGTCCGTAGAGAACTGGAAAATCACTTACATTCAATAACATAAAAGAAAGCCCGCTGATTATCAATGTGGAGGTTAAAATTTTACCCCGCCCAAAGATTTGCAATAGGCGAAATTGTATGAGACGAACTCCAATAGATGATGCGGCCACAAGGGATAAAACGATGCCGATGCTGCTAGCGTTCATTCCGACTCCAGTACCCAAAACAGGAAAATAAGCCACAAAAAGATCTTTTGAATACAATACTAATCCGCTGATAATAAGTGCTTTCCGTAAATTATCATGTTTTAGCATTTTCCATGAGGATGTTTTATTACCCGCTTTTTCTATTCTAGAGGCAACTGCACTTTTCCAGAATTTAATTGGTACAAGCAAGCAGCTGATTAAGACGATACCGACAATGACAGCAGCCATGGCGAACGTAAAGCGAAAACCAACGTACTCATACCCAAACCCGCTTGCGAGGGGCCCGATTAGCTCGCCTAGCGAACCTGTTAGGCTAAACATAGCAATAAGATTATCCTGGTTCCCTGGAAGGTTTCCAACCGTTTTTTGCAATGAAATGAGACAGCAAATTTGCGAAAAACCCATTAGTAATTGCGAAAAAAAAAGTGTTGGAACAATCGGGATGATGATCGGAATCAATACAGACACTAACAAACCAATACTTCCTAACAAACACATATGCCGAGCGCCGTATGCATCCAGCCACTTCCCAGCTTTAACGGCAAAAAGCATTGGAAAAAATGCATAAGCCGAAACCAAAATTCCAATGACACTCACGGATATACCTTGTGAATCGGCAAATAAAGAAACAATGGGTCGTGTTCCCTGCACTGCAATAGAAATTAACGTTTGAATGATTAAAAAGTAAGAAAGAACCACCCTTCCCTCACCTCATATAAAGGATAACAAGCTTCAACACCTGGTGTGTTGAAGCTCGTCTTGCACCCTTTTCCAAATTTTTATCAATATTTATTTCTCACTATTTGCTTAGATGAGTTAATAGCTACTTGATGCTTCAGGTAAATTTCCTTGCGTTCCCTGGCAGATTTCAGGACTGCTTGACAAACTTCTAAATTTGCTTTGCCCCATTTACCATCATGAATAGGAGGTTTATCAAAGGCAACCGCATCATATAGCTCGGCAATCATTACATCCCGCCCGGTTTCATTCCCAAGCTGAATCTCCACTTTATCGCTTTCTCCGTAAACGTACAACCCATTCGGTGATTGACGGATGTCGCCCCGCTCACAACTAACAACCGTTAATCCAAAAAACGGCTGATGAGCTTTTTCTTGATCATAGTTTTTTGCATGTTTTCCACCGTATCCTTTTAGACTTTTTAACCTCCTTTCCTCCTCACTGCTGCTCAATTGCTGAATAGCTTTACGAGAAGACCCGTAGCCTTGATCCCTTTGTGATGGACCACCTTCACCAATTCCAAACGTAAGTTCCGTAGTTAAAAAATGATCATATCCATTATAAACAGCAGTTGCTGCAGTACCATCTTCAAATTCTAAAAAGGCTGCATGGGCCCCTTCTGTCGGACGAGATTCATCCCACCGGCCAGCCATTGCACGGACACTTCTAAGCATACCTCCGCCAATATATCGAATAACATCAAACTGGTGAGAACCTTGTCGGTAGGTTACACCACCACCGAGCTCTGTATCTAGCTCTTCAGGTGTACGCGGACGGTACATCCAGTCATTATAATACCAATTGTTAATCATCCGCACCTTCCCAAGCGTACCTTTTTCAATAATTTCTCTTATCTTTCGTATAGGCGGTTCAAAACTAAACGAATGTCCGACGATCATATGAATCCCCGCCTGTTCAGCAGCCTGAATAAGCAAATCAGCCTCTTCAACTGATACTGCTAAAGGCTTTTCAACAATAATATGTTTTTTATATTGCGTTGCAATTCTCACATGTTCTACATGAAATTCCGTCGGACTTGCTATGTAAACAGCATCAACCTGCTCACTTTGACATAAGTCCTCTACACTCAAGTAATACTCAGCCTGATAATCCCCAGCAAACTTCTTCAACCGTTCTTCATTTCTACCGCTTGCTGCTGTAACCTTTACATTTGGGTGTTTTGCAATACTTGGAAGCAGGGCACTACCCGCATTTCCCAATCCGACAATCCCTATGCGGAGCAAATACGGATGATCTTGAAAATTCATCATTATATCATTCCTTTCATTTGTGATTAGTTGATAACTTTTTCATCTTTTTTCACAATACGGAACGCATTCCACTTTATTAACTTAAGAAAATTATAGCATTTTTTTGATTTTGTTTTCAATGATTGTTATAAATATTCTGAAAATAAAATAAAACTGCACGAATACCAATCTAACTTTGTATCCGTACAGTTTTTTATCGTTAATTACTGTGTTATTTGCATGTTGAAGCGACTTTGCGCACCACTGTCTCCCATGGATTCTGAAATCTTGTAAGCAGTATACATAACTTGCTTAATAATAAATGGCTTTCGATCTTCTGATAATCGATGGATTGGCCCAGCTGCTGTTAATCCACCAATAAGTCTTCTAGTATGATCGAAAACGGGTGAAGCAATCGCAAATGAACCTTTAAGTCGATCATCAATAGAGAGAACGAATCCTTGTTTGCGAATAATCTCAAGCTCATTTTCTAATACGATTTCCTCTATAGGCAATTGATTAAGCTTTTTCGCATCGGCAATAATTCTCTTACGTTCGGTTTCCTCCAGGTTTGCTAGCAGGATTTTACCGGAAGCCCCTGTCCATAAAACATTACGCTGGCCAACTTTGACAATATTACGAATTTCCTCTGAACTTTCCACCATTTCAATGCACACTCGTTGATCTGCTTCAATAATATTTAGATCAATTGTTTCTGACAATTCTTGAGATAGCCTTTTCATAAACGGTAATGCTGTGTCCCTTAAAGACATATTTCCACTCACCACAGCACCTAAATTAAATAGCTTAAACCCTAAACTGTATTTTTGGGTTTGTTTATCCTGTTTTATGTAGCCGCATATCGCCAGTGTAGCAAGCAAGCGATAAATGGTGCTTTTTGACAAATTTGTTTCGGCGGCCAGTTCACCTAATGATTTTTGCGGATTTTCAAGTGTAAAACATTCCATAATTCTCAAAGCTCTTTCCACAGATTGTACTGTTTGAATTGATTCTTTCATCAAAACTCCTCCGTCTCTAAAACCAATATGTACCAACACTTACCTCCTACGCAAGAAAATACCTAAATTAAACTATATATACATAATAGTTTATCATGTTTTTATGGGTAAGAGTTACTACTGCTTTTGGAAATGAACGGGTAATCAATCAAAAACCCTTTTAGGACCAGAGCTGTGGATTATCATTACCACAGTAGTTTAATATATAAAGAGTGAACTAGGTTCGACTGATTTTTAGAACGCACTCAATCTTAAATCAAGATGCCCTTTCACCTCACCAAGGCTCATAACATCTGCATATTTATGGTGAAGGTCAAACAAGCTTACTTTATGAGAAATAATACTACGGTCAAATGTACATTCTTCTACTATAACCGGATGAAATCCGTAAGAATAAGCATCTACAGCCGTAGCTCGAACACATCCACTTGTGCTTTCACCGCAAATAATTAAAGAATCAATGTCCATCCTAGTTAGGTAAGCGATCAATGGAGTTCCAAAAAAACAACTGGCGCGTTCCTTTTGAATGATAATATCGGTTGGTGCTGGTTGGAAAGCTTCATGTATTTCATAAGAGTTATCATGTACAACATTTCGCTGCCTATTTGTTGCTTGAATGCGATTTGTACCTTGTGTGGAGTAAATCAATGGTATTTGATGACTTCTAGCCAATGAAATCAATTGTTTTGTTGGCTCAATGGCATTCCAAGCATGAATCCCGCACGAACTTGGATACTTTTTCACCACATCTTTTACAGGCAAAGAACCACCTTCGTAGACCAGATTATAAAGATCGATCAGAAGCACAGCAGGCTTCATTCCAATGAACGTTACCCGTTCATATGATTGATAAATATCCCTCGTGTCAGAATCTATCACATCATGCCAACAATATTGTTTCACTTCACTCATTTCAAGCCTCCTTATCATAAAAAGTCTCCAGGTTTTAATCTGGAGACACATATTACCGCTTATGCTTCAAGAATATTGACATCCTCTGTATTCTTATCTGGGTTTAGGCTCTTCTTGGCTTTTATTCGATTCAGACTTATAATCGTTACAGTAATAATGAGTCCTATTACGTCACTAATCACCCCCGGTGCAATTAGTAAGATGCCGCCCACTAATAAGATCACTTGTTCCAACTTGTTCATTCTTGCTTTATACCAGCCTTCCACAGCAGCAGCAATCGCAATAACGCCAATCACTGACAGTACGATACTGGAAGCGATATCCCACCATGTACCTTTTAAAAGGATTCCTGGATCATAGACAAAAATAAACGGTAAAATAAAAGCGACAATCGCTAGTTTACAAGCATTCAGACCAATTTTTACCGGGTCCGCCTGTGCGATACTTGAAGCTGCAAATGCCGCCACTGCCACAGGAGGAGTGATAGCCGATAAGCAGGAGTAGTACACGATAAATAGATGGGCGTTCAACGCAGGTATATCCATATTGATCAATAATGGTGCCGCTAACACTGCCGTCAAGATATAAGCAGAAGAAACAGGCATCCCCATTCCAAAAATAACACATAAAACTGCCGTGGCTACTAATGTTAAGAATAGACTTCCAGCTGTTAGCGAGAAAATTAATGTTCCAAACTTGGAGGCAAGACCTGTCAGCATAATTCCATCAATCAGTATTCCAGCTGCTGCACAAGCCATGGTCACAGGGACCATTCGTTCAATCACTTCTTCAAAAACTAGGATCAATTTTTTATACCCGATCCGATATTCTGGTTTTAACCAGCTGCACACAATGACAATTGCCGTTGCCAATACAGCAGCCAAGGAAGCGGTCATTCCGTTCATAATGCCAATTACCAAGAATACGAGAGGAACTAGGTAGATCCAGCCTTCTTTAAACACATCGCTTATTTTGGGGATCTCTTCCTCTTTTAACGTAGGCATATTTTGTTTGATGGAACGGAAATGCACCTGTAAAAAGATTCCTAAATAGTAGAGTAAAGCAGGAACTGTCGCCGCTATCACGATTGCACCATAGCTGATTCCTGCATATTCAGACATCAAAAAGGCAGCGGAACCCATGATCGGCGGCAAAATGCTGCCACCTGTGGAAGCGGCTGATTCCACTCCTCCAGCAAATACGGGTGAATAACCCATCTTTTTCATCGTAGGAATATTAATCGATCCTGTGGTTAACACATCTGCAGTCGGACTGCCAGATATCATCCCAAACATTCCGGATGTGATAACCGTAATTTTGGCAGGTCCGCCAACACTTCTGCCTGAAATGGTTGCCGCTAAACGGAAGAAAAACTCTCCCCCTCCAGCTGCAGTAAAAAACGCGCCAAACAAAACAAATAGAAAAACATAGGTTGCTGCCACGCCAAGCGGCGTACCAAAAACTCCATTCGTTGTGTAGACCATATCATCTAAAAAGTGATTATAGTCTATTACGCGATGAGAATACGCGCCAGGAATATACTGCCCCCAAAAAACGTAGGCTAAAATAACGAGGACAACAGAAGTAAGTGTAAAACCCAATGTCCGTCTTGTTGCTTCGAGTGTTAATAGTACCGTCGCAATTCCTATTGCCATTTCTAACGGGGTTAACGGATTAAATAATGGGATACGCTTCAAATAAAGTTCAATATTCATTAAGAAGTAAACACCAATACCAAGTGACATTGCAGCCATAAAAATATCCAGCCATGTTGGCTTCTGCCCTTTCACTCTCTTCGTCGAACTAAATTGCAGGAAGGCAGCGGTTAAAACTAAAGGATAAAATACGGTGGTATATTGGTATAGATCCATTGTTCCAATTGCCCCAAGCCATACTTCAAAGATAGTCAAAATAATAGCCATCGTTAAAATCATTTTACGAAAGAAACCGGTTAGGACTCTTCGGTTGCCTTCCTTAAAAAATGCCCGGAATAGTCCCATTTCTTTTTCAACTTTTTGAGAACCCAATTAACTCCCACCTTCCTCGGTTCATGCAAATGGTCAGATATTAGAAATTACTTAATAGCCCCAATTTCTTTATAGAATGCTTCTGCTCCTGGAGCTAATGGAATCGCTCCAGTATCTGCCAGATTTTCTGCTGTCATGTTTTTCACAGCCGGGTGTAGAGCTTGAATGTTCTTTAAGTTGTCAACTAATGACTTGGCCATCTTGTATTGATCGGTAGCACTGACTTTGTCGCTGACTAAAATAATCCCGTTGATTCCCACTGTTTGTACATCTTCCTTCTGAAATTGATAGGTTCCTTTTGGAATGGTGTATGCATTTAACTTCCACTCTTTGCCTAGAGTATCGATGGTATCCTGATTAACAGACCAAAGCTGAAGGTCAGTCTGAACCGCATTTTCTTGGACTTTCGCGTCTGGAGCAAAAACAAAGTCAATCGTAATATCCATTCGGTTACTTCCCATTGCTTCCCAACGCTGTGAACTGCCTTCCCATGTGAGGGATCCTCCCCAATCTTTCAATTTTTTATCTGTAATTCCGTTTGCTTCAAGTGCTGTATTGGCTGCCAAGGAGTTCAGGTTTCCTTGTTGATTAATCGCAATCCTTGCAGGTACTTTTTTCTCAGCTATTTCCTTCAAACTTTTAACTTTGTACTTTTTCGCAAAGGCATCACGGACGGATATCTGCATGGATGCATTTTGGTAGATACTTCCAATCGCGTGCATATTTTCATATTTCTGGGCAAACGGTGGTAACCCTTTGATTGCTGCAATCCCTTCCACATCTTGAATAAGCCCAAGCTCAACTTGTCCCTCATCGACTAACTTAATATTTCCAGCACCGCTCCCTGGTTCATAGGTTGCCGCTGATCCCGGATAACTGTCAGCGAATGATTTGGAAACAACTTGACCAAGACCGGACCAAAAACCGCCTACTGAACCGCCAGCCAATGTCACTTTTATGGCATTGGTGTCTGTTTTATCAACTGGCTGGCTTTTCACAGTTCCAGTATTTGCAGCTGGTGAAGAGTTTGATTTTTGAGTCGACTCACCGTTGGAACATGCCACCATTCCAGTTAACAACGTACAGCCAATGATTGTAAGACCCCATTTAGAAAATTTAGTATTTTTCACGATTTCGCCCCCTGTTTTTTGGTTCTCAGTCCTTATTACTGGAATCGCTTTCAAAAACATATAGAGGATTACACCTTCCAAGGCGTATCCAAAAAAACCTTAATCTTCTTCTTCCAGCTCCATTGTTGTCAGTTGCTTTACCTCTGCTGACTCCCAAAGGTACCCGCAAGAATGGCACCAGCAAAAATATACATTTTGCTCTGATCTCCAATATTCCGTAATGAAACTGCGCGAGTCGCTCATCGACTGACCGCAATGGCTGCAGTAATTGACTGTTGGGGCAAATGTAGTGTCTCTCTCACCCTTTTGGATTAGGGAGGAATCGACAAATGGTTTGTCTTTCCCCCGCAGCATATATGTCATTATTACTTAACCCCCACTTTGTCAAATAAAGCGACTACATCGTCAATAATTGGTGAGAAACGCGTCTGGAATCTCTTAAATACACTTTCAAAGCCGTCACTGAAATGATGCTTTTTTCTCTCCAACGGCAGGACGATGATATGGTTATCCGCCTCATTCCGAATCGTTCCAATCGGGTCTTCCCCCTGTGCCACTTTTTCAATTTCCTTTTTAAGCATTTGCCGATAGAAAATGATCCCCTTATCCGTAGTCCCCAAACGTTCTTCCGTTCGGTCTGCGATTGTCCCCTGCGTAATCCAGCACATAATATCCTGTCCATCAATGTAATCGGTAATAAATTCGCCGTTTTCATCTCTGTAAGGAACATCATATAATGGAATTTCTTTTAAATGATCAGGAATTTCTACATCAAGTCCTGGTGCATACGCCATATACCAGATATGCCATGTGGTTTCATCATCAATCGGAACTCGGATCTGGAATTGATAAGACCCAAGACCGCCACTGCCAACCGCCAGCATAAAAGGAAATACGACTGGATGTCCGATGCGCCAATCATCACTGTCTTCTGACTGTCCTTCTAGCAATCTCCTTTTAACAACGCCATATTCAAATGGATCAAAAGCAATTTTGTTATGCTTGCGTTGGAAGGCCACTTCCTGTGTTTCTCCTTTTAAACCTGTTACATAAGCATGATAATGACCATGGAGCCACTCAGTATGGACGGGGTCAAGTGAATTTTCCATAATTTGCAGCCAGTTACAAGGGATAACCGCGCTGCCAATCATACGCACAGCATGCTCGACGACAAAGCCGTCAAAACGTGGAAGCAATGGTGCCGGTGCTGGACCGAGATAAGCAAAAATGAGTCCACCCATTTCCTCAACCGGATATGATTTTGTTTTAATCCGGTCTTTAAAGGTACTGGTATCTGGTTCATTTGGCTGCTCCGTACATTGCCCTTTTTGATTAAAGCACCATCCATGATACTGGCAGCGCAATCCCTCTTTTTGAGGCATTCCATATACTAAAGATACTTTTCTATGAGGACATCTCTCGTCAATTAAACCTAGATTGCCAGACAGGTCACGGTAAAGAACCAAATCTTCACATAAAACTCTGACTTTTTTTGTTGGCTTGTTTTCTAGTTCACTCACTGCAGCGACTGGAATCCAATAGCGGCGCATTAAATTTCCCATTGGTGTATCGGGTCCAACACTAGTTAACAACTCGTTTTGTTCTTGACTTAACATCTAAATGCCCTCCTATTATTCATAATCATAAGATTTACCCCTTACCTATTTAGACATCATTGTTTGTGGTGATTGTTCATTAATACCTTCTAAGATGCCTTGTTTTAATGCCCTTTGTTCATGGTAGGTCCATACTTTCTCAATAATACTTGGCTGCCAGGCTGTCTCTCTTGTTCGGACTAGATTATCTCCGGTTAGCACCCTAATCTCTCGTCCCAAGAGCAAAGCATCATATTGTTTTTTTGCATTTTCTTCAATAAATACTGATCGAGCGAAAGCCGCCTTTACACTTTCAGCGGCAACAACCGTTCCGTGATTACGCAGCTGAACAGAAATTTCCTTACCGATTGTTTCGGCTAATTCTGCTCCCAATTCCGCGGTGTTAATTAAACTTGATTTCTCATAAACAGGTACGTTGTCCACAAAGGATCCGATTCCGAAAACTGGCTTCATTGCCACATCTGCTATTCCAAGCACGGTTTGATAATGCGGATGGTTGTGAATTACACTTAATACGTCACTGCGTCTTTTATAGATTTCTGTGTGAATATGGTATTCGCTTGGCGGTTCTGAATCTCCCTCTAACAATTTTCCATTTAAATCACACATTACGATATCACCCACTGTAACAGATGCTCTGCTTGCTTTTCGGGAATTAATGAAAAAACGGTCAGTACCTGGAATCCTACAACTGACATGCCCATTCATATCCAGCAGTTCAACCGCTTCTAACATGCGTATTGCTTTTGCTACTTGAAGCTTTAACTCTTTTTCATCTACTTGCCCCATGATCTTTCCCCTTTTTAAAATTTTTTTGTCAAAAGGATTAAAATTATTTCATTAAACCGCTTTCATTGAGGTCTATAAAAACCACCAAGTTATCTTTTTGAGTAAAAATTTCGAACGTTCATAGTTTGTTATAATTCCATATAGCGGAACGCGTTCCATAATGTGGTTATTATGTTTTTTATTATACTGACAGTGAAAACCTTAGTCAATACTGAATATTATTTATTTTCTGAATTCATTTTTTCAAAAAAAGGTAGCAGCAGCTCTAATTGAACATAAAGACTAGCTTTATGGCCAAATAAGCTTTAAGTTTATAGTGTGTATGCTTCTAGAGTCGATTGTGCAAACAAATCCTCCGCACTTAATCGATTATTAATCATTCCTTGCTCATACGAATACGTAACAGCTGCTTCTAAAGTTTTTCGATTTTTCTCCAACCCATATGGCCAGAAATCTTCTCCCATTAATTGACGGGTATTTTCCCATTCAGAAACAAACCAAGGCAAAGTTACTTTTAAAGCTGCTGTTTGGTTAAATCCGTCATAAACTTTCTGCTTTGCTTCCACAAAAGCCGAATAAAGATTGGCAGCAACCCATGGATGCTCTTTCAGAATTTCATCCTTAATAGCAACAACATGCATAATTGGGAAGATGCCTGTTCGTTTATAGTAATCTTTTTCGATAGATACATTGTCTGGAAACAGCCGTTGCACTTTCGGCGACCCCTTTAAAAAACAGGATGGAGCTCGTGGAGCAATAAAAGCATCTATTTCTCCATCTTCAAGCATTTGATTTAAGGTTTGTTCTTCATTTATTGGCTGGATATTAATATTGTCTGGTAACGAGAGTTTTATTTTTTCAACTCGGCCCGGGGTCTCCTGTCCACCTGTAAACCAGTTCATTTCGGACGGATGAACACCATACTCATGTTGTAATATTCCACGAATCCAAAGGCAGGCCGTCAACTGGTACTCTGGAATTCCAACCCGTTTTCCTCTTAAGTCCTCCGCTTTTTCAATTCCAGAATATTTATTAATATAAATCCCTGAATGACGGAAACTTCGAGACATAAAAACAGGTATTGCCGTGAAGTTTGGAAAACCGCGGTCTTTAGCAATTAAATAAGAGGATAGCGATAATTCGGATACATCAAATTCCTGATGGCGCATCATTCTCCAAAAAGTTTCTTCAACCGGCATGTTCAGCCAGTTTAAATCAATTCCTTTTGCTTGAACAGTGCCATTGGTTAAGGCTTGAATTCGGTCATAATCCCAACACGCAAAATTTAAATGCAGCTTTGACAATTTGATCACCCTTTCCGTTTCACAATGCGAAATACATTCCACATCATGATTTGATTATACTGCTGATGTAGTGTTTAATCAATACTGAATATTAATTATTTTCAGAATTTATAGTTTAGAAAGAAAAACATCTTTAGTAAAAAACAAGCCAAAAAATCCCCAATCCTTAATTGGATTGGGGGGGGATTCCATATAGTTCAAAAAAACCAATCTCATAGAATGATTCAGGTAATTTATCCGATCCGCTGCTTAGTCAATAACTCTTGCCACATCATTACCACACTTTTGACATTTCCCTTCCAACACAATTCCACCAGAAAATTCTTTAACAGTATATTTCTCAATTTTAACAACATCACAACAATAACTACACCAAACATTTCGTTCTAATTGCCTCCGGAATTCTACAGGAATCGAAAGCCATTTTTTATTGGCAGAAAAAGAGACCAATTCTTGGTTTTCTTCTCTCTTCGGTTTTTCTTCTACTTTCTCCAATAAATCGATCACTTCTTGAATTTTTGTCCTAAGTTTTTTAAATTCAATCGTTTGCCATGCATTCAAGATTGTGATTAAATCTTTATTGCCTGAATTTGCGATTTTCTCTAATAATAGTAGAATTAAGCTTCGGTTCCGGTCTTTTAAGGTTTCAACAAATTCATATCTTTTATTTTCAGCAGCATCAATAAGCTTTTCCAATAATTCATCCGCATAGGTCTCGCGTTCAATGTTCCAGCCTTTATCCGTATAGACTAGCATTGGCAGTCTGCCGTCATACTTGATAGCTAAATAATGATGAAGAATTAGCCAGTCTATTTTTGCGAGAATCTCTTTTTGAGAATTACCTTTCAACGCCCCGTATACAGGGCTGTAGTCCAATCCTAATTCTAATAACTTTTTATCTTTTGACCCTGCTAGAATTTTGGCAAGCATAGCCCGGCCGCCACTCATGATTAAATCATCTGCCCCACGCAAAATGGTTTTAATTTCATTGTCTGGCACAGACTTAATTCCTGTTGGATTAAGCTCATACCTCACCTTATTTCCTTTTTTTACCATAATTATCCCTCATTTTAAAAAAACTCTTTTAATTTCTAGTATAGTACTTTCATGATATTTTATCGAAACTTTAATAGAAAATATGATTAGAATTGCTTTGTGTATCCATGGATATTATAATCTTTCAACAGGAACGATTTTTTAAGCAATTTGTAAAGGAGATTGAGTTATGACGGAATTTTGGGAATCAAGTTTTATCCAAAATCAAATGATGTGGGGATTCGAACCCTCAGACTCCGCAATTTTAACAAAGGACTTTTTCCTTGAAAAGAATGTAAAGGATCTATTGATTCCTGGTATTGGGTATGGAAGAAATGCAAAGGTTTTTTTGGACAACGATATAAATGTAACTGGTATTGAGATTTCAAAAACAGCGATTGAATTGGCAAGGCAAAATGGGCTTACTATTCCTATATTCCATGGTTCAGTAACCGATATGCCCTTTGATAATAAGCTTTATGATGGTATATTTTGTTATGCACTTATTCACTTATTAAATGATCGTGAGAGAGAGAAGTTAATTAAAGATTGCTATAGTCAGTTAAAGCCAAACGGTTATATGATTTTTACTACTATTTCAAAAGAAGCCCCCATGTTTGGAAAGGGTAAACAACTAGGGAAAGACTATTTCGAGATCATGAAAGGGGTAAAAATGTATTTTTATGATGATGACTCCATTAAACAAGATTTCGGGAAATATGGACTGATAGAATTTTCGGAAATTGTTGAACCACATAAGAATGCGGAAAATAAACCTCCATTTAAATTTTTAATGGTAAAATGTCAAAAGGTACTATAATTTAGGATTTGTCTGCATACAAAAATGCACTTACTTTGTAAAGTAATTTATATTTTTAAATGTAAAAAATGATAGGAGCCATTATGGCCCCTATCATTTTTTTATTGTTCACCTATTCTCTAAACTATGGATATGACTATACTACTTTATTCTGTTTTACTATCATGGTATCTTTTTCATTCACATTTTTAAACTTAAAGATGGAAATCAAAGATAGCACCGCTAAAACAACGAGACAAGTAATAATACTCACTCGATTCTGTTCATCTAACAAAAATATAACTGTTATGATGCTTAACGTAACGACTGTAATCGCAGTTACATATGGGAATCCCCACAATTTAAAGCTTGGTTCTTTAGGATAGGAATTGCGAAGTTTTAAATGTGCTAGACAAATACCAATCCAGACCAACGATACAACAAAACCCGGAACCGCCATTAATAAAGTAAATACCTTTTCCTGCGCAACAAAGGCAATCATGGAGCCGCCGACTAATATAATTGCTGTTAATATTAAACTGTATAATGGAACACCCTTTTTTGATACAAAAGAGAAAGACTTTGGAGCTTCCCCTTCAACCGCTAGGGAATGAAGCATCCGTGTACAACCGTATATACCGGAGTTGGCTGCAGATAAGACAGCTGTAATTAAAATAAAGTTCATAAGGTGAGCTGCCCCCTTCAGGCCGGCCATGGATAACACCTGAACAAAGGGACTCGCTTGACTGATGCCAATTTCATTCCAAGGAATTAAACCACAAATGACCAGAATTGGCAGCGTGTAAAACAAAATAATTCTCCAAACAAAACTTTTAATCACCTTAGGTAAAATCCGTTCTGCATCTTTTACTTCTGTGACTGTTAATCCTATTAATTCAGAACCTCCATAAGAAAACATTACGATTAACAGAGCTGTAAAGATTGACATCCACCCATTCGGGAAAAAACCGCCTTGCTCTGTAAAATTGTGAAGATAGTTGGATTGATTGCTTGGGATAACTCCAAATAGAATACCTGCTCCTAATATGATAAATACGATAATCATGGTGATTTTAATGCCTGCAAACCAAAATTCAAATTCCCCATAATTTTTAACATTCATCATGTTAATTCCAATAACTAAAGCGGCACAGCCTAAACTTAATTCCCAAAGAGGAATGGATGGAAACCAGTATTGCAAGAAGCTGCCTGCCACGACAATCTCGATCACACATACAGCCAGCCACATGAAACAATACATCCAGCCTATAACAAAGGAAGCACGCTTACCAAATGCTTTCTGAACAAAGCCTTTCATATTTGTGTTTGGATAGACGATGGCCATTTCTGCTATAGCTCCCATAACAACAAGAAGCAATAGTCCTGCGAACATATATGTAAAGATAACACCTGGTCCTGCTATTGATACGGTTTCTGCACTACCTTTAAAAATCCCTGTCCCTATTGCTCCTCCCATGGCCATCATACTTATATGCCGCGGCAACAACTTCTTTTGCAATGATGCATCTTTCATTAACTAGTCCTCCTAAACTCTTTTAATTAATATACTAGAACGACAAGATCAAAATGAGCTATCAACGGTTTTCCTTGATGGTAACGAACTTGTCCAACCGGATAAACCTTTAGTGCAAACGCTTACACATTTTGCCGTTGTTCTTTTTTGGAAATTTGATTGCACCCACGCCTCAGGTGAGGTCCGATTTATTTTCGGGAGATCTGTTTCTGCAACTTATCTGCTTTTTGAGATAGGAAGACTTCAACCAATCTATTGGATAATACTTTACCAAAATAATGTGGAGTAGTCTTCCTAATTTGGTGTTCTATTGTCCCTGAGCTTTGTGGGACTTACTAGTTATATTCTTGGAGTTTAGTGGATTTATTGGTTACTATGCAAGTTCTATTGGCCACAACTTAGGGTTTTCAATTAATTGTTTAAAGCGGTTCGTAAAGGCTACTGCTGTTGCACCGTCTGCAACGCGGTGGTCAAACGCCATCGACATGGTCATGATCGAGCGAATCGCAATCTCATCGTTTTCCATAACAACAGGCATTTTTTTCGTCTTATGGAAGGCAATTAACCCTGTTTCCGGATGATTTATAATCGGAGTAGCGCCAATACTTCCTAATGGACCGACATTACTGATGGTAAATGTTCCTCCTTTTAATTCAGCCGACGTCAGCTTATCCTCTTGCGCTTTTTTCGTTAACTCTTTCAATTTGTCATGAATTTGACGAACAGATAATCGGTCAGCATGATGAATGATAGGTACAATTAAACCATTTTCCGTATCCGTGGCAATTCCAATGTTATATTCCTTCTCTAAACGGATTACTTCATTCTCTTCATCAAGCTTGGCATTAAATACAGGGAATTGTTTTAATGCCACTGCAATCGCTTTGATAAAGAAAGCTACAGCCGAAACATTGATATTCATTTCTTTTAAATCATTTCGATAGGTGAGCAGCTCAGTAAGATCTGCTTCTTCAAAATGTGTCACATGAGGAATCGTATAAAGTGACTGGGTCATTTTCTTTGCAATTTGCTTTCGACGGCCTCTAAACGGAATTACTTCTGCATTAGTTTCATTTATGCTCGGAACTTCCTGCTTTTGAATCTCTTGTTTAGGTTCTGCTTTTGCTTTAGTCAGGTCGGCGGAAGGCGCTTTCATTTCCTTAGAAGATTGGATTTCATCACGTTTTTTAACAAAGTTATATATATCTTCCACCGTGATGCGCCCAAATGTACCAGTACCTGTAACTTCGTTAATATCTACACGAAACTCTCGTGCAATTTTTCTTGTGTAAGGCGCCGCGATGATGAATTTTTTTTCTCCTTTTTGCTCAGTCACTGCTACTTGCTGCGGTTGTGATTGTAACGCCTCTACCTTATTAGAAGCTGCTTCTGCATGTTTCTCTTCCATCTCAACCGCTTTTGCTCCTTCTGTTTCCAGTACAAGAAGAGTGGTACCAACGGAGACCGTATTACCATAGTCCACAACAATTTCCTTTACTTTCCCTGAAGCTGGGGAAGGAAGCTCAGCTACCATTTTATCTGTTTGTACCTCTACAAGAGGCTGGTCCACCTTGACCGAATCCCCCACTTTGACGAAATAGTGGATAATTTCTCCCTCTGTCATCCCTTCACCAATATCATGAAGTTTTACTTCAACCAATGTTTTCCCCTCCTAAAAATGCATAACTTTTTCGATTGCGTTAAATACCCGCTTTGGTGTAGGTAAATAATGTTCTTCGAGCGCAAATAATGGTACCGGTACATCAAAACCTGTCACGCGCTCAATCGGAGATTTCATATGCAAAAATGATGTATCATTTATAATGGAAACAATATCATTACCCACTCCGCCTGTAGCATGGGCTTCATGAACAATCACCGCACGTCCGGTTTTTTGAACAGATTCTGCAATAATGTCCTTATCAAGTGGATAAAGGGTCCTTAAATCAATGACATCACAAGTAATGCCATATTTTTCTGCCTGTTCCGCTGCTTTCATGGCTACCGGTACCATCGCACCCCATGCAAAAACAGAAACGTCATTTCCTTCTTTGAGCCTTTTCCCTTTTCCAATTTCAACTATATACTTTCCTTCTGGAACCTCTTCACGGGTAGCACGGTAGATTCTCATGGACTCTAAAAATAAAACGGGATCCGGATCTTCGATAGCTGCAATGATCAGACCCTTTGCATCGTATGCAGATGAAGGGCAAACCACTTTTATTCCGGGCATATGTGTAAACAACGCTTCCACACTGTCTGAATGAACCTCCGGGGCACGGATGCCGGCACCGTATGGAGCACGGATGACCATTGGAACGGTATAGCTTCCCATCGTACGCATACGAATTCGTGAAACATGTGTCATGATCTGCTCATACGCCGGATAAATAAAACCAAAAAACTGCATCTCCGCTACGGGTTTGAATCCATTGACAGCCATTCCGATAGAGGTTCCGATAATCCCTGCTTCGCTCAGCGGCGTATCAATAACGCGTTCTTCCCCAAATTCTTTTTGCAACCCCTCGGTAGCACGGAATACACCACCGTTTTTACCGATATCTTCACCAAGTAAAATAACTTGCTCATCCTCTTTTAACATCGTGCGCAACCCATCTGTTACGGCTTGAACGAGTGTAAGTTCGTTCGTTTTTCCAGTTTGGATATCTGCCGGTCTTTCTACACTTAAAATCATCAGGCTTCCCTCCCGATCAATTGAAAATATTCTTCTTTTTGTTTTGCAATTGTCCAAGTCGGCTTTTCAAATACATTATCGAATAAGTCATTGATATTTGGTTTTGGATAGCTTTCCATATCTTTTACCGCCAGTTCGACTTCGGTTGCGATTTCTTCTTTGATCTTCATCACCCAATCTTCATCCCAGAAGTTATTTGCTTTCATATAGCGTTCTACACGAAGAATAGGATCTCGATTTTCTCGAATGATGTCACTCTCGGACTGATCGCGATATTTCGTTGGGTCATCTGCCGTTGTATGAGCACCATATCTCCATGTCATAGCTTCAATTAAAGTTGGGCCTTCACCTTGACGGGCACGGTCAAGTCCTTCCATCGTTTGGAAATACACAGCAAAAATATCATTTCCATCGACACGGACACCCGGCATATCATAAGCGAGTGCTTTTTGGGCAATCGTTTTTGAATTCATTTGTTTTTTAATCGGCACTGAAATCGCAAAGCCGTTATTTTGATTAAAGAAGATAACTGGAGCTTTAAACACACTGGCAAAATTCAATCCTTCATGGAAATCGCCCTCTGAAGTGGCACCGTCTCCAAAATAGGCAATCGCTGCATTTTTCGTTCCTTTTCTTTTTTCCGCCATAGCAGCCCCTGCTGCATGCGGGATTTGTGTTGCAATAGGAACGGCAGGTGGGAAAATCTTTTTCCCTTCTTCAGGCACGCATCCCTCCACACGTCCATTCCAATATAAATATGTACGGGCCATGCCGGCTCCAAACGTTAACGTGGCACCATGGTCACGATAAGTAGGGAATACCCAGTCATCTTTTTCAAGCGCAAGTGCACTTCCAACTTGAGAAGCTTCCTGACCCTCAAACGGAGCATACGTTCCAAGTCTACCTTGACGTTGCAAACTTATGGCTTTTCGATCAAAGGTACGAATGCGAACCATATTATAGTAGAATTTTTTAACAAGATCTTCAGTTATTTTATCTTTGTAATCCTCATTTATTACTTGGCCGTACTCATCAACAATTTGAAATATTGGAAATTCCGTTAACATGTCATCACCTCATAAACAGAAATTATTATTTACGAATATCCCATTTAGGACGTTTGGTATGAGTGAAAAAGCTATTATGCTTTTTTCTGTCTTCTATTCGTTTTTCACATAGTCGGTTTGCAGCTTGGATGGTCGTGATATCATCCAACTCTGCCTGTCTGTACACTTCCAATAACGATGTGTAAATGGATTTTGTTTTCGATAATACACGCTCTTTATTGTAGCCATATTGTTCATCTGCTACTTGAATTAGACCTCCAGCATTTACAATGTAATCTGGAGCATATAAAATTCCTTTTTGTTTCAGTACTTCTCCGTGTTTCTCAGTAAGAAGCTGATTGTTTGCCGAACCAGCTACTGCTTTTACTTTTAACCGTTCGATCGTTTCATCGTTAATAATTCCACCAAAAGCACATGGAACAAATACATCTGCTTCTGCGGAATACACATCATTTCCACTTACTACACGAGCAATGCTTCCTAATTGTTTTGCACGGTCTTGAATGGCTTTTATGGCTTCTTCATTAATATCACTTACGTATAAATCAGCGCCGGATTCAAGCAATTGTTCGGCAACTTTGAACCCTACTTTTCCAAGACCTTGGATAGTGTAGGTCTTTCCGGAAAGATCATCTGAACCAAAAACGACTTTATTCGTTGCTTTGATACCGTAAATGACTCCAAGCGCAGTCGGAATGGATGAATCACCGCCGCCTCCGTATGCTTCAGGAATTCCTACGATGCAATTTGTCTCTTTTGAGGCATGGATAAAGTCATCCATTGAAGTACCCATATCTGTTCCTGTGTAAAAACGTCCGTTTAAAGAATCAACAAACTGGCCGAAAGCTCTAAACATAGCCGGTGTTTTATCCGTTGAAGGATCACCGAAGATTACCGCTTTACCTCCACCGAAATCGACATCGGCAGCAGCGCATTTATATGTCATCCCTTTAGATAAACGCAGTACATCTTCCAAGGCCTCATCCATTGTACGATACGGGCGCATACGGCAGCCCCCCAATGCAGGTCCGAGTGTTGTATTATGGATAGCGATAATCGCTTTCAATCCTGTTGTCGGGTCGTTACAAAAAACAATTTGCTCATGCTCATGCATTTTTTCAATAACTGATTCAGTTTTTTGTACAGAATGTTCTAACACGTTCATTTAAATTACCTCCATTAGCACTGTGATTATAGTAGAAAATCATTTAAAAAAAAGAGAAAAAACAACGTCTTTTCCTGTGTTAATGATGAAGAACCTTCATTTTCGACGACTTGCTTGACTCTTCTTCTCGAATGACCATCTCTAGCTGCCTGCTTTTCGCTTTGGCAGCGATTACATTTAATTAAATAGATGCTTAGCAGTGGATATCGTTTATCTTTTTATTTGTTTAAAAATATGAATGATTACGCTTCCATTTAATAATAATCTATAATATAATTGAAAAACATACCAAAATGTACAAGTTTTGGTGATAATCATTATATTTTGCATAAGTTTTTCAATATTTAACTTCATTTTTAAAAAGGGGAATACTTCTATGGACCAATTAGATATTCGTCTGCTTGAACTTCTTCAAATGGACGGACGGATTACTTTAAGTGAATTATCGAAGAAATTATCCCTTAGTCGTCCAAGCATTACTGAGCGTTTAAAAAGGCTACAAGATAGGGAAATTATTGAAGGATTCAGTGCCCGGGTATCTCTCGAAGCCATTGGACGTGATGTAATCGTTTATATTCAGGTAAGTGAACTCAAGTTATTATCTTATACAGAATTTGAGAAGCGGATTATCGATGACCCTGACATCATTGAATGTCATCGATTAACTGGCTCAGTTAGCTATTTACTTAAGGCTGCCGTTACAGGGATGGATCATCTAAGCAAGCTTATTGACCGGCTGGCTCCTTACGGAAATGTAAATACATCAATCGTTTTATCATCACCCGTCTCATTTCGCTGCATCACTCCACATGATGTTATTGAAGAAAAAAAGTAAACCAGGTGCAATGGGTAGAAAAAAGGAAAAACTACGCCACTAAATGTCCAGTTTCATTTCATCCTGGAATCGTTCTTAAAACAACAACAAAAATGAAGGTGCTACCGATTAAGGTAACACCTTCCTTTACTTTATTTTAAACTTAAAGTCTAGTACCTATATATCAATGGTCTTTCGCAGCACTAATCCCATACCCCGTGTTTGATTTATATATAACCTCTGCAAAGCTTTCTGCATTCGATTTTTCCCTAGACAGAACTGTTCCGAAATATGCTCCAAGGAAACCTAGCGGCACCGTGTAAATAGTTGGATTTAGCATCGGGAAAATAGGATCCCCGGTAAAAATGGCAGCTCCCGGCGTTGGACTCCATACATTCGGGCTCAATAACACAAGGACAACCGAGCTGATTAATCCAATCAGCATTCCTGTAATAGCCCCTGTTGAATTAAAGCGCTTCCAGTAAATTGTGCATAAGATTACAGGAAGATTTGCACTAGCAGCAATACCAAGAGCCAGTACAGACAAGAAAGCGACATTTAATTTTTGGGCAGACAATGCAAGTAAAATAGAAACAACAGCTACTCCGATAGAAGCCATACGTGCTACAAATACTTGCTGCTTCTCTGTTACTTTTCCGCCTTTAATGATTTCTCCATAAATATCATGAGCAAACGCAGATGCGGATGTGAGCACAAGTCCGGAAACGACGGCAAGAATGGTAGCAAAAGCAACGGCAGAAACAAAAGCAAATAAAAAATCTCCGCCCATCGTTTGCGCCAACAAAGGTGCTGCCATGTTTCCAGCAGGATTCGCAGCAACAATATTTTCAAAGCCTACAAATGCAGCTGCACCAAAGCCTAAAAAGATGGTCATAATAAAAAACGCGCCAATGAACCATGTGGAATAAACGACTGATTTACGTGCGGTCGCTGCATCTTTTACGGTAAAGAAACGGACAAGAAGATGCGGTAAACCTGCTGCCCCTAAGACTAGTGCCATATTAAAGGAAATCATATCCAACCCATCTTTGTATTTGTTTCCTGGATTCAAGAACGCTTCTCCCAATGGCGTTGAGGACTTGACATGCTGAAACATATTCATAACACTGAAGTCAAATTTAGCAAACACAATAAACGTGATAACAAATGATCCGATGAGCAATAAAATAGCTTTTGTAATTTGCACCCAGCTGGTAGCGGTCATTCCGCCAAAAATAACGTAAATCGTCATCAGGATACCGACAAGCAAAACGGATGTCGCATAATCGATTCCAAGCAGTAACTTAATAAGTCCGCCTGCCCCAACAAGCTGAGCAATCATATAAAAGATCGAGATAACCAGCGTGTTAACTGCAGCTACCCCTCGAACTTTTTTGGAATTGAAGCGTGCCGTAATCATGTCGGCCATTGTGTACTTTCCTAGATTTCGAAGTGGCTCAGCAACCAGATAGAGCAAAAATAAAAAGGCAACTAGATTTCCAATACTCATGTAAAATCCATCAAACCCCACTAAAGCGATAGCTCCTGTAATTCCCAAGAACGAAGCGGCAGACATAAAATCCCCGGCTACCGCCAGACCGTTTTGCCATGCCGTCAATCCACCTCCGGCTGTGTAAAAATCGCGGGCATTTTTTGTTCTTTTAGATGAAAGATAGGTGATGACCAATGTTAAAGCGATGATTCCCAGGAATAAGGATAATGCCAATAGACTCATTAATACAATTCCTCCTTATGTTTCGCTACGATAGCTGCCGCTGAATTATCAAATTTTTCAGATTTCTTAATGTAGACAAAACCACATACCCATACGAGTACAAATTGCAGTAATGCATATACCCATGCCCAAGTGATATGACCAATTGCCTGATAATTTAATATTTTCGTATAAGCGGCTAAAATAGGTAAGGCAAAATAGAATAAACAGAAAAAGACGGCCATTGGCAAAATAAATGATTTCTTTTTCTTTACCAGCGTTTGAAAATCACTCGTTTGGATCAGTGATGTGTAAGAAGCCTTTTGTCCTATCTGCGTGTGTAGTTTCTGTTCTTGAAATTGCACTCCCATACATGTTCCCCCTTTTATAACAAATGTAAATAATCTCCACAAACATTCGTTATGTATTTAAATTCCCCAAATCAAAATCTTCTACCAAAGCCCTTAAATTAAATAGTAAATAGCAATTTTTCTATCTATCACACTCCTGAAGATTAAAAAACGCAACGTTTATTTAACAACAAACAAATTATAAACGACGGTTTAATATCTGTTATACTTTACTTGATTAAAATACCATAGGATTGAACATTTGTAAATAAAATTCAGACATTTCTGAACAGAATTAGTTTTTCTCTAGTTTTATATTAAATAACCTTTCATCTGCGAGATTCTTGCTGCCCGTTATTTCAATATCAGATAGGAGGAATTGAGCTATTGTGGCAAGACTTGCACGCCAATAAGCCCAAAGGAAACTTCCTTTGGGCGCTTTAAAGGTATATTTTTTTATTTTAACGAATTATGTCCATAGCTACTCTATTAATTTGCCTGCTGGCTTCTTCCATCATGCCGTCCAACAGCTCTTTCACGCTAGGGATGCCAGAAATCAATCCTGCTACCTGTCCGCTATTAATAAATCCATTTTCTAAGTCTCCTGCTATCGCTCCCGTTACATGCTGTTTTTCGGACGTCATCTCATTATATTGTTCTAAAGTCATCCCTTGCTCTTCTATATTACGCAATTTGTGTGCATATGGGGTTTTTAACATTCTTCTTACACGCCCCACAGAACGCCCTACAATGACTGTGTCGGTGTCACTTGCGTGAACCAAATTTTGTTTATACGTGTTATGAAAAGGAGCCTCTTTTGTAGCAATCAGCCGTGTACCGATTTGGACACCGCTGGCACCTAGCATCAACGCCGCCGCTAGGCCTTTTCCATCTCCTATTCCCCCAGCAGCAAGTACGGGAATGCCCACAGATTGAGCAATTTGCGGAATAAGTGTGAAGGTTGTCAGTTCAAGATTGGAGTTAATTCCAGCTGCTTCAAATCCTTCCGCTACTAAGATATCCGCTCCGGCCGCTTCTGCTTTTTGCGCATGCTTTACAGAAGCGACAACAGCAATGACTTTTACTCCATGATCATGAAGAACCGGAATAACAGGAGCAGGATTCCCAGCAGATAATGATACAACTGGAATCTGATGTTTTATAACTAACTCTACTAGTTCCTTTATATAAGGTGTAACAGTAATCGCAATATTTAAAGCGAATGGCTTATTTGTTCTCTTCTTCGTTTCTAGAATAATGTGTTCTACTTCGTCCGGCGACATGGTACCGCTTCCAATTGTTCCTAGGCCTCCCGCTTCTGAAACAGCCGCCGTGAGAGGCGCATTGCTGATGTTTCCCATGCCCCCTTGAATGATAGGGTATTTAATATGCAATTGTTCCGTTATATATTTCACTTTTACCACTCCCCTTATAAATAATGTTATAATAGAATCAACTTAAACACAATCATATTCATACATAAAGGGCCATAATATGCATTTTTTTCAAAAAAGAATGCACCAAAAAAATTCCTAGAGGCACGCTTCCCTCTAGGAGTTTTTTATTTGATCGCTTATTAAATGATGGTCAGAAGCATCGTATGATTGATCTTTACGCCTTAAATCATTATCTTCCTGGAAAACCTCTTCAAAGAAGCGGTTAGCCGGCTCAGCTAATAATTTATAATATTGACTAAACAACAACGCCGCATGGTTACCGCTCCAGCGCGCAGGTAAAAGCTCCTTCGGCAAACCGGGATCAGTGAATAAAAACTTCCGATACTCGTGAACAAGATTCGTTCTCTCAACAAAACATTCCGCATCGGTCATCTCGCCTCTTTGCATGATACTTTGATGCACAATGTATTTCCTGCTGTAATCCGAGATAAATTGTTCATACTTTTCTTCAATCTCAGATAAAGGCCAGCTTCTCTCTACTAGCGATTGGCTTTCCTTCGGCCCCTTATATTCTGATAAAAAGAAATCAACGTATGGCCTAATATCATATTTGTCGATTAAGAGCTCAACTTCCTTATCTAAGGCGTTGGGAGATATCCAGCAGCCATTGGCAAAACTTCCAAAGCCACTCCAAAGTAATTCTTTTCTGAGTTCATCCCGAATTTGTCTTTTTTCTTCCGGAATGGTATACATAAGGATTCGCCACTTTCCATCCCATTCATGAGGATTCAGCTTGAAAATTCTTCCCGCGGCTTCTTCCATACGGTTAGCACCTCGAGAAGTTAGAAAATAATAACTTTTATTCCCCTTTTTCTCTGACTGAATCCACCCTAGTTTCAACATACGCGAAACAGCAACCCGAACAGCCTGTTCATTATGTCCAAATTCTTTTAATAAGCGTATTAAACTTCCAATCCAAATCTTATTTCCATAATGGCGTAAGTAATCGCCATAAATCGTAAAAATCATGGACTGCGTATTAGCAGTACTCATTTATCTCCCTCTTTCTGTTTGCACCGCCTGGATCTGTTTGATTATTAAAGAAGTGGAGACTAGAGAATCTATTATTGTCCAATGCTGAGTATCGCAACTTTTATTTTCCAGTGAAATTAGCCGTTCTCCGCTCGCTAAAAGCTTGCAAAGCCTCTAATCGATCTTCGGTTGGAATTGTTATTTCATAGGCTTTCGACTCAATTGCCAATCCAGTTTGCAAATCTGCATTCATCCCTTGATTAATTGCATATTTCGCCTGCTTTAAAGCAATTGGACCATTTTTCAGCATTTCTGCTGCAAACTCTTCACAGGACTTCATTAGTTCATCACGCTTTACAACTCTCGTCAGTATTCCCCATCCATAAGCATCTGAAGCAGAGATTTTTCGCGCGGTAAAAATCAGCTCTTTCGCTTTTGCCTCGCCAATTAACCTCGGTAAACGCTGCGTACCTCCAGCTCCGGGAATGATCGCCCAGCTCGTCTCTGTAAGTCCCAGTTTCGCTTCCTCTACTGCAAATGAAAAATCACAGGCCAACATTAATTCAAACCCGCCGCCAAACGCATACCCATTTACCGCCGCAATCGTTGGCTGTGGAAGAGATGCGATGCTGTTGAATACATCCCGAATTGCTTTTACGTTTCTTCTTACTTGTACATCGGTTAAAGTTTTACGCTCTTTTAAATCAGCACCTGCACTAAAAGCCTTCTCACCTGCTCCAGTGAAAATAACTACTCTCACTTCAGGATCTAGCTCAATAGTATCTACCACTTCTTGTAATTGCTTTAATGTCTCATAATCAAAACAATTTAATACGTCAGGACGATTTATTGTTACATACCCTATACTATCTTCTATTTTATACAAAACATTAGACATTTTCTACACCTCTTTTTATTTGTAGGCTGTGTTAAACTTATCTGTTGATTTCCGTTCCAGGCACTTCGCTTTCCGCGGGCGTGCCGGGGAGCCTCCTCGGCGCTTTTAGCGCCTGCGGGGTCTCCCCTGCCCCGTACTCCCGCAGGAGTCTTCGTGCCTGGAACGAAGGTCAACAGAGCGCAAAAAACAACATTAATCCTTAACACAGCCTATTTGTAAAAAAACCCTTACTTGGCATGTCGTCAAATAAGGGCCCTCCCGTTATTCTGTTACATTCTCTACGATCGCCGCTATTCCTTGCCCAACACCAACACACATCGTCGCAAGGCCGTATTTTTCATCACGTTTCTTCATTTCGTATATAAGGGTTGTTAAGATACGGGCTCCGCTTGCCCCAAGCGGATGGCCAAACGCAATCGCCCCTCCGTTTACATTCACTTTAGTTGTATCCAGTTCCAATTGACGGATGCATTCCAAAGATTGAGAAGCAAATGCCTCATTCAATTCAATTAAACCTAGATCCTCTACCGTTAGATTAGAACGCTGCAGCGCTTTTCTTGTAGCAAAAATCGGTCCTAATCCCATGATAGCCGGCTCTAACCCTGCTGTCGCTCCTACTACATACTTCACTAAAGGCTTCAATCCTAATTCCTTCGCCTTATCGGCACTCATGATCAATAACGCTGATGCTCCGTCATTGACACCTGAAGCATTACCCGCCGTAACCGTGCCTCCTTCAAACAGAGGCTTTAATTTTCCCAGTTTATCTAATGTTGTATCTGGACGAGGATGCTCATCCGTATCGACAACAATTTCATTTCCTTTTCGATCTTTATATACGACAGGGACAATCTCTTCTGCAAAACGATTTTCTTCCATCGCTTTTTTCGCTCGCTGCTGACTCTCAATAGCGAACTGATCCTGATCACTCCGCGAAACATTAAAGCGCTGAGCTACATTTTCAGCTGTTTTCGGCATTGTGTCTACGCCGTACATTTCTTCTAACTTTTTGTTTGTGAAGCGCCAGCCAATCGTCGTGTCCTGAAGCTCCATACCACCGCGAGGGAATTCTTTATCAGGCTTTGCCATAACGAAAGGCGCACGTGTCATACTTTCCGTTCCGCCGGCAATGTAAATATCCCCTTCTCCAATCGCAATCGCTCTCGCTGCATACATGACAGCATCTAATCCAGAACCGCACAAACGGTTCACTGTTGTACCCGCAACGCTAACAGGGAGACCTGCCAGTAAAGCCGACATTCTGGCTACGTTACGATTATCTTCCCCTGCCTGGTTTGCGTTTCCAAAGATTACTTCTTCAATTTCATCAGTTGGAAGAGCTGGATTGCGTTCTACAAGCGCCTTGATGACAACCGCACCTAAGTCATCTGGACGTACACTTTTTAATGCTCCGTTATATCTGCCAATTGGTGTTCGAACAGCATCTACGATTACAACTTCTCTCATTTTTTAACCGCCTCTTTTTCTTTGGTAGTATAATCATATACTCCCTTGCCTGATTTTCGACCTAAACGTCCTGCCTTCACATATTGCTCTAATAACGGAGCCGGACGATATTTTTCACCAAGCTTCTCATGCAAATACTTTAAATTATTTAATCGGGCATCTAATCCTACCAAGTCTACAAGTTCAAAAGGACCCATTGGGTAGTTCAATCCCAGTTTAATGGCTTTATCAATCTCCTCAGGTGTACCCAGCCCTTCTTGAAGCATGTAAAAAGCTTCATTACCGACCAAGGCGCTAATACGGCTTGTGACAAATCCAGGGAACTCATTAATGACAACTGTTTCTTTTCCCATCTTTTCCGCCACTTCTTTAATCACTTGTGCTGTTTCATCACTTGTTTCCAAGCCGCGAATAATTTCTACAAGCGGCATTTTATGAACCGGATTAAAGAAGTGCATCGCTATTGTTTTTTCCGTACGGTTTCCGTATGAAGCAATTTCCGTAGGACTCATTGTTGAAGTGTTTGTCGCAAAGAAACAATGAGCTGGTGCATATTTTTCAATGGTTTCAAATACCGCTTTTTTGATTTCAGCTTTCTCAGGAACCGCCTCAATCACTAAATCCGCTTCACTGGCCGCTTCTTGTAAATTAGTAGCATAGTAAAGATTTCTCTTGGACAATTCTACCGTTTCAGCAGATATTTTCCCGCGGGATAATCCTTTTTCAAAAATGCTGTTCAATTCCTTTTTGGCATTTTCTAATGCCGCTTCATTCACATCCACTAATGTAACCGAGTATCCGCCGACTGCTCCTACATAAGCAATTCCTCTTCCCATTACACCCGAACCTACTACTACAATGTTATTAATCATGGTTGTCCTCCTTATTCAACACACTATTATGCAAATGAGTACGAATAAAACTCGTTCGGAGCTTTATCCGTACTCATCATAGATTTACACACCAAATGGATTTAACGGACGGCTGCCATAGTACGAAATAATGCTTTTTGTTTCCGTATAAAGATCAAGCGTCTCAATGCATAGCTCACGGCCAAAACCGGATTGTTTATAACCGCCAAATGGTGTTCCAGGCATGGCTGAGAACGGACAGTTCACCATAACGATACCAGCTTGAATTTGATTTGCTACACGAGTAGCACGTGCTCCGTCTTTCGACCAAACAGCTGAACCTAGCCCAAATTCCGTATCATTAGCTAATTTGATGGCTTCTTTTTCATCTTTAAATTTCATGATCACGACAACTGGTCCAAAAATTTCTTCCTTAACTACTTTCATGTCATGATTAACATTGGCAATAACAGTTGGCTCGTACCAGAATCCATTTTCAAAGCCTTCGACTTTTGCCCCTTTACCACCGGCCAAAATCTCTGCCCCTTCCTCAATGGCAGATTTCACATAACCATCTACAACATCCCATTGACCTTGATCAATAATCGCACCAACATGTGTTTCTTTGTCAAATGGATTTCCTAATTTCAATTTCTTTGTCTTTTCAACAAATTTACTTACAAATTCGTCATAAATGTCTTCGTGTACGTATAAACGTGAGCGGGCTTCACATGACTGACCTGTATTGTAGAAAATACCGTATAAAGAACCGTCTACCGCAGCATCGATATCAGCATCGTCAAATACAATATTAGGAGATTTACCGCCTAGCTCTAATGTAACACGCTTTAACGTTTGTGACGCTCTTGCCATGATATCTTTACCGATTGGTGTAGAACCAGTGAAGGCTACTTTATCCACTTGTGGATGCTCCACTAAGTAGTTTCCAACTTCTGCACCTGAACCAGGAACGATATTCACGACTCCTTCAGGTACTCCCGCCTCAAAACAAATTTCTCCAAGAATAATAGCTGTAAGCGGTGTTAAACTAGCCGGCTTTACAACAACTGAACATCCGACAGCGATGGCAGGAGCAATCTTCCACGCAGCCATCATTAATGGGTAGTTCCAAGGAATGATCTGCGCGCAAACTCCCACAGGTTCTTTTTCAGTATAGTTGTGGAATTGTCCTGGCAGAGGGTTCACCGTACCGCCATGTCCTACGATGGCACCTGCATAAAATTCGAAGTCTTCAATTGCCTGCATCACTTGACCTTGTGCGGCATGCAGGGATTTGCCTGTATCTAAAATCTCTAACTCTACTAATTCATTAAATCTTGAACGCATGATCGAAGCGATTTTATTTAATACACGAGAACGTTTATTAACTGGTGATTTTTTCCATTTGCCAAAATCAAAGGCATTGCGCGCGGCTTGAATGGCTTTTTCTGTATCTTCTTTTGTCGCTTTCGCTACTTCCGCAATGACTTCGCCAGTAGCAGGATTATATGTTTTAAACGTAGCGCCGTTGCTGCTTTCTACCTTTTCGCCATTGATGATTAAATGGTAGAATTCACGTTTCATAGTAGGTTTTTCTGTTTTGATTTCTTGAACTGTTGTCATATTATCCCACTCCTTTTATTTTCCTGTGAAAACAGGTTTGCGTTTTTCTAAAAATGCGTTAACACCTTCACGAGAATCTTGTGTTAATCCTGCAATACGTTGCCCTTCTGCTTCTTTCTCTAAAAAAGAGTCAAAAGAAAGGTTGTTAGCCAAGGTTAAATAACGTTTGATTAAGCCGATTGCTTTCGTTGGCATTTGTGCAAGTTTCACAGCAAACTCCTCGACTTCTTGTTCCCAAGTATCCATCGGAATCACTTTTGTCACTAGCCCGAGGTCAAAAGCCTTCTCAGCACTAACCTTTTCTCCCAAGATAGACAGCTCTGCCGCTTTCGCGCTTCCGATTAATTTAGAAAGGAAGTAAATATTACCTGAATCTGGAATTAATCCGACATGGATGAAGGCATTAAGGAAGCTTGCTTTTTCTGAAGCTATTCTAAAATCGCAAGCAAGTGCTAAACTAAATCCGGCCCCTGCTGCTACACCGTTTACGGCAGCAATAATAGGCTTTTCACATTTCACAATTTGTTTCACCATTGGGCCGTAATGATCTCTGAGAACTTGGCCATGATCCATTTCCTCATTAACTTCCACTAAGTCTTGTCCGGAGCAAAACGCACGCCCTTCACCAGTTATGACAATACATCGCACGGTTTCATCTAAGGATGCTTCTCTTACCGCCTCTTTTATTTCGCGATTCATTTGAGCGATAAAAGCATTCAGCCTATCCGGTCTATTCAATCGCAGCCAAGCTACGCCATCTTGCACATTGTAGCGAATCGTTTCAAACATATCTCTTCCGCCTCCTTATCTTCCATTGAAGTGCGGTTTTCTTCTTTCTATGAAAGCCTGCATTCCTTCTTTTTGATCTTGTGAAGAGAACAATAAGTAAAAATTCTTTCGTTCATACTGCATCCCTTCGTATAAGGAATGGTCCACCGCTTTATTTACCGAATCTTTAATAAGTCGCAATGATAAAGGAGGTTGTTTTGCTAGCTTATTGGCAAACTTCATTGCTTCTTCCATCAATAGTTCTTCAGCCACAATCCGATTAACGATTCCGTGCTCCTGCGCTTGTTCTACCGAAATTCTATCCCCGGTCAAAAGCCATTCCAGTGCTTTTGTTCTTCCAACCAGCTTCGTTAAACGTTGGGTGCCTCCGGCTCCTGGCATTACACCAATATTGACTTCTGGAAATGAAAATTCAGTACCGCTTGCTGCAATTAACAGGTCGCAGCAAAGCGCTAGCTCAAAACCCCCACCCAACACAAATCCTTTCACCGCGCCAATTATCGGTTTTTTGATAAGACCTAAACGATCCCAATCAGCAAACTGATTTAACAGCTCTAAACGAATGGAATCATCATTTGCCATTTCATCAATATCAGCACCGGCTGAAAAAGCACGTCCTTTTCCGGTAATTAAGATCGTGACCACTTCATCCTGCTGATCAAATGATTCCATCGCTTCGACAATTTCTCTTACCATTCTGCGGTTTAATGCATTGTATTGCTTAGGGCGGTTTAGTTCAATTAATCCTACCCCGTCTATAATGGAAGTTTCGATAAATTGAAAACTAATCATTTCACTTCTTCACCTATCATTAACGTTACAAGTTCTCCAGCAAAGCCCATTAAATCTTTCCCAGAAGCCTTGCCCTCTACAGAACGCATACCTTGCTTAAGGGCTTCATAATCGTCGTAGTACATTTCACACATTAAGTAATACTCTCCTTCTCCCCCCATAGGAGAGCCGGTGATTTTGGTTACATCCATTTTACGAAGGCCGGGAATCTTCTCTGTAATAGGACCGTGAACATTAAAGTAATGCTCGTCAAATGCTTCTTTGTTTTCAGGATGTTTATATAATGCAATCATTTTCACCATGGTTGTATCCTCGCTTTACATTAAATTTGAAATCGGCTTCATTGCCTCAAATGGGTTTTTGCAGCTTTTGCAATACAAAATGCTTCTACATGCTGTTGGGCCAAAGATATTTTCCAATGTTACATAAGTAGATCCACAGTACGGACAGTCTACGTGCCAGGAGCCGTCTTCCTCCATCCGTTTTGGAGGAGGGGCTATTCCGAACGCCTTTAGCCCCTGTTGTCCTTTTTCCGTGATACGGTCTGATGTCCATGGCGGGGATTGAACAAACTCCACCGAAACTTCTTCAACAGCCGGAAGCCCTTTCACCGCAGAAACAATATTGTTTTTAATAAACTCTAAAGCCGGACAGCCTAAAAAGGTCGGCAATATTTTAATCGATATAGCACTGTTTTGGATAGAAACTTCTTCCACCATTCCTAAATCAATTATACTTACTGTATCAATCTCAGGATCTTTTACATTTTCCAATATGCTTAACACGTCTTCCTGTGTTATCTGCAAGGGTGCTATCATTATTTACACCTCTTTTCTGATTGATTACCAAGGCGCAACAGGATCGAGTTTGTATACTTCACCGAGTGTTGATAACGCGTCATCTAATTCTTTTGTGTGTTCTCCGTTGCGTCCATTTTGGCTTTGAGGATTTACTTTTCTAGGAATTTCTAAATCTAGCGATTCAAATATATTAGCAAGAGCAACAGTCCATTTTTCTTTTAAAACGCTTTCTTCTTCAATCAAGCCAAACTGTTTCATTTGTTCAGCATGACTTCCTAATGAAAATACATCATCAAAGTCACTCATTACTTTGTCCATTGCTTGGATCATTCGCTCTTTCGCATCTTCTGTTGTACTTAAAAGCTGAACAAACCAAGTTTTCCAATGAAGCAAGTGATAGTAAAGTTCCATATTTACTTTCACCGCTACTTCTGCCAGCGGACCGTATGCGCTTTGTTTCAGCGAGTCTATTTTCACTTTCTTTGCTAGTGTGTAGAAACAATTTCTTACTACCGCGTAAGCCCAATCATATTGTGCATCTTCCATATAATGACCCGGGCCGTTTAAGCGTTCTACTAAAATACTATTCTTTCTTTCATGCGCAGGACGAGCATGCGCTAGATCGTCTGCTTTCCCTAATCCTAATTCTTCCAACAAGGTATAGAACATTGCCGCATGTCCCATGCTGTCCTGGCTGATGGAGGAAGATGCCACATCCTCTTCAATATGCGGAGCTAATCCAAGCCATTCAGAACCACGGTAAGCAAAAAAGAAATCATCATCTGCCAGCTGAAATAATAATTCAACCAATGCCTCTTTATATTCTGGGCTTAATGTTTTTGCTGCTTCACTCATTTGTCTTTTCCCCCTGCCCACGACAAAATCTCTTTTTCATCAAACATCTTCTGTTCGTAATGACGCCATTTTTTCTTTAAATATCCGTATCCTTTAGTTGTACGGTAGTCTTTATTATCTAAACGTTTTAATATTTGCTTTTCTTCTGGAGCTAACGCTCGAATGTCTGATCTGTTAACCACCCAAATGTCAGCAACCGGTTCACGGCGCATAAAATTTTCTTGAGCCATAATCAAAGCCATTTCTGCGTTTGGAGCGAGCAAGCTGAACTGATGCTGGAACGCAGAGCTAGGTGTACGTTTACTAAACACTTCATACTCTTGATAAAATGTTTTCTTGTTATTTTCCATTTTTCCATCTACCCCCTTCTGCTTCTCAGCGAATCGCTGCACTTAATGCTTCTCGTACCCAAGCGTTACTCTCGTAAGATTTCCGGCGAAGGTTCAGACGAGCTTGAGATCGCGGACCTTGGTTTTTGCTGATTTTCTTTAACTCATCCCAATTAGGCTGTTCATACACCCACTGTTGCTTTTCCTCATCATAATGGAGTGTCGGGTCCGGAATCGTTAAACCTAATGATAAAATTCGCGGTATATATTTCGTAAAAAAGGCTTGACGTAGTTCTTCATTGTTTTTTGTACGAATCTTGTATTTAATGGTTACATCTTGTTTCGAGCTGCCCATCGTAGTGCTGCTGGCAGGTCCAAAGAATATAAGCAAAGCCTCCCACCAACGGTTTAGTGCCTCTTGAATCATGGCTTTTTGCTCTTCTGTTCCTTCCGCCAGAGCAATGATGATGGATTCACCATGCTGAGCATGGAACACTTCTTCTGCACAAATGCGATGGAGTGCTCTTGCATATGGGCCGTAGGAAGCACCAAGCATATCCGTTTGAGTGATGATTGCCGCTCCGTCTACAAGCCAGCCGATTAATCCTGCATCACCCCAAGTTGGTGCTGGCATATGAAACACATTGTGAAACTTAAGCTTCCCTTGAAATAAGTCTTCCATTAAGTCGCCTCTTGATTTTCCGTAAGGCTTTAACAGGTCTTCTGCTACACGCAGCAATAACTGGCCATGTCCCATTTCATCCTGAACTTTTGCCATGATACCGAGTTTCCGACGAAGAGAAGGTGCTTTCGGTACCCATTCTTTTTCCGGCAGCGCTCCCATAATTTCGCTCATTCCATGCATCGAAATTAATTTAATAAGTGCTGTCCTATATTCATCAGGCATCCAATCGTCTACTTCGATCTTCTCCCCCGCTTCGATGCGCATCATAAATTGTTCTAACTTTTCCGCCTCAGTTAATGTTTCTGTGAGATTAGACATCGTCTATTCCCTCCCTTTCGTATAACACTTCTATAACGATATTATAAATTATTGTTATATTAAAAATCAAACTATTTTTTAAAAATTTATTATTTTATACAGTAACAGCAACTTTCCGCTCATCCACAATGCGGACTGCTTTGCCTTCAGATCTAGGAATACTTCTTGGAGCCAGCACTTTTACCTTCATGCTCACCAAACAGTTATTCTTCATCGAATGCTGTACTTTTTTCATAACAAGTTTAATACGTTCATGCTGAATGTCGTTATTTACTTGTTGGTAAACCTCTTCAGTAACTTCCACATGTAATTCCACTACATCCAACGTTCCTTCCCGGCGCAAACGGACCTGGTAATGCGGAGCGAGATCCTCAATTTGGATTAAAAAATGTTCAATCTCAGACGGAAAGACATTTACTCCACGGATAATGAGCATATCATCGATACGGCCCTTCACACGTGACATTCTTGTGGTTGTTCTGCCGCATTTGCATTTTTCCCTCGTAATAGAAGCGATATCTCCTGTACGATAACGTATAACTGGAAATGCCTCTTTCGTTAAGCTAGTGAAAACCAATTCGCCTTCTTCACCATCTGCTACAGGTTCAAGAGTATCCGGATTGATGACTTCCACGATAAAATGATCCTCGGCAATATGTAATCCATCTTGCGATTCATGACATTCCATCGCTACTCCCGGTCCCATTACTTCACTCAATCCATAAATATCACAGGCTTTAATCCCAAACTTGTCTTCTAAAACTTTACGCATTTCTTCCGACCATGGCTCTGCCCCAAAAATACCAAATTTTAAAGAGCTGTTTTTTGGATCTTTCCCCATATATTCCATTTCTTCTGCAACTTTCAGAATATAGGAAGGCGTTCCAGCAATTACTGTTGGCTTAAAGTCTTCAATGACAGTAATTTGGCGGTCTGTATTCCCCCCGGATATCGGAACTGTCGCCATGCCAAGTCTTTCTGCTCCATAATGAATTCCTAATCCACCTGTAAATAATCCATATCCGTACGCATTTTGAAATACTCCATCTGGTTCCCCACCCGCTATTGCAATGGCGCGGGCAACCATATCTGCCCAATTATCAATATCGTTCTTTGTATAGCCCACTACAGTTGGCTTTCCGCTTGTACCAGAAGAAGCATGAATGCGAATGATGTCTTTCATGTCAGCCGCAAATAAGTTGAAAGGGTAATTGTCACGTAAAGCTTCTTTTTTTGTAAATGGCAGTTTCCTAACGTCTTCTACAGTTTGGATGTCCTCTGCTGTTATATTAAGTTCATTAAACTTTTCTTGATAAAAAGGTACTTTAGCCGTCACTCTTTTTACCGTTTCCTTTAACCGCTTCAACTGTAGCGCTTTCATTTCCTCTTGTGAATACGTTTCAACGTCATGAATAATCATTACTTCATCCCCTTTGTTTGACTCAATCCTTTTAAACGCTTACAAAAAATCTCATTGCAGGAAAAACATGTAACGTTATTTTTGTTATCAGTGTGATTTTTGTTACACTTTATATTTATAAGGTATCACATATAACAAACGTTGTAAATATTTCAAATATTGTAATAGTGAAAATATTTTAAAAAACTTTGATGATTGCCTACCCTTTCTTTTCAAAAGTGATATATTATCATCACAAAAGAAAGACACAGCATTATGCCGCGTCTTTTTTTGCATTTCCATATTTGTAATTCCCCGGTTCCAATTTGATCTTGACCTGTATCTGTTTTACCGAATGAACGTTAAATTTCCTTATTGTGGCGATACTCCAATGGTTCAAATAATATTTATACGATTTCTCACTAATGTTCAAGACATCTGTATTCAGCTGGTCACCTTTTTTTACAGTCGATAAAATTTCGTTTTTTATTATTTTATTGATCTCCTTTTCCACTTCTTTTAGTGTTTTATTTTTGCTATTTTGAGTCATAATTCCCTTCCCTTTGACCACAATCTTATATGTAGGGTCCTTTTCTTTTGAAACTAAGATTTTTGTTTTAAGGTTTCTCACTCGTACTGATAGATTTTCGTTCCCAGGCCGGATAAAGATATCTTGGTTTTGTCCTGTGAACCAACGTAGTCCACTAAACTCCTTTTTGCTCAACCAACCTTTAAAGTGCTGCTTGGAAAATACATATTCTCCATTGATCAGGGCGATTGATTTTTTCTTTCCTTCCGTAAAATGGGTGTTGTCAATTTTTAACGACGGGATTAAAGTCGTTCCAACCGATCGGGAATATCGGGTAGTAAATTGATGATATTTAATGATCGGGAGTGAAAAATTATAATGGATGGTCTCTTCGGGTCTATGGATGACCGTAAACAATTGTGGATAATTAAAAAAGCTTTGCGTTTCCATTAATGATTTTAGGTTCTCTCCTGTGCCATAAAGGACGATGTTGTACCTCATTAATGGAGACCGACTAATAAGATCCATCACAGCCTCCATTTTTTCTTTCAAAATACTGTCGCTAAGTATGATGGTTGTAACATGTCCATAATTTAATGGCAATGCGGACAGTTGTTCCAATACGCCAAGAGCTGCCGCGAGACTTTCTCCTTTCGCCTCCCCGATTAAAATGGGCTGTTCTTCTAAAGAACTTCCTTCTCCTTTAGCGATATTCCCAAAATTTAGACCCTGAATATAGAGTTTAAATTCTCCCTCTTTATAGTCCATTCCCAAAGCGGTAACATACGTCTCGCCTTCGATTTGTTTTGCCCCAAAACAACCTGTTAAAAGAAACATAAGGCATGTTAGGATGATGAAAGAAATCAGGTTCCTCATGGAAAACTACTCCTTTTGTCTGGTAGTGTCCTTTGGTTGAAATATTGTATTGCGTTTTTTTAACAGCTTAGGGGGAAATTTAATGATCATTTGTAAGATGTTATTCAAATTTGGAAATGCATATATGGCTACATAGGGCTGCCCGAAACTTTCAAGTGAAATAGCAAGGGTTATGATGATGAAAAAGGAAAGAAAAAATCCATACATCCCAAACATGGATGAGAGGATAAGAACGAAATAGCGAAGAATAAGCACATTCCCCGACAAGTTTTGGTTAACCAATGTATACCCCGAAATGACGGTAATGGAAATCACGACCAGCATGGAAGGAGACGTTAATCCGGCCCTGATTGCCGCATCTCCGATTATTAACCCGCCTAAAACGGCGACGGTTTGTCCTACCGCTTTCGGAAGCCTGAGCCCTGCTTCCTTAAACAGTTCAAATAAGGTTAGCATGATTAACGCCTCCATAGATCCTGATAAAGGCAGCCCTGTTCTTGACACCGCGATGGTGGCAAGGAGGTTATAAGGAATCTGCTCGGTTTGGTGCGTGATTAAGGCAATGTAAAAGCCCGGCAATAAAACGGTGGTGATTATAGCGGATAACCTAAGTAAACGAACGAAACTAGTGTAAAAAAAACTGGTGTGCACATCTTCAGGCGAATACGATAATTGCATAAGAGCTGTCGGGCCAATCAAACAACTAGGACTTCCATCCACCAAAATAGCAAATCTCCCTTGATTCAAAGCTTCCACAATATAATCGGGTCTGCCAACGTAATCAAGTAACGGAAAAATGGAAAAGGGGTGGTCGTAGAGCATTTCTTCTAATTGATTGCTGCTGCTTAAAATATCGATCGTAAAAGATTTTAATCGACTTTCAACGTCATCCAAAATAGAGGGATTAATGATATCCTCTATATAAAGCAGGGAAATTTTCGTTTTGCTTCTTTCACCAATCGTATAATCCACGCTTTTTAAGGTAGATGTTTTTAATCGTTGACGGATCAGGGCCATATTATCGGAGATACTTTCGACAAATCCGTCTCTTGGCCCTCGAACAGAAGCTTCCAAATTGGTTTCTTCCGGGCTTCTCTTTGGTGCATTAGAGACAGGAATAAAAAATACATCGTTTGTTTCCTTATTCAAAATGACTAATTCTCCAGAAAAAAGCCTTTGTTCTATTTCATACTTGACATTAGCATCATCAGAAAGCTTAGTGACCCCCAAGAGAAAGTCTAAGCGTTCAATTCTAAGTGTTCGCTCTTTTTCCATCGCTTCCTTGATGTTAGGGAGAATGGTTTCGTTTATTACCTTTGTATCCACTAAATTTGGGCAATACAAAAAGGCGAGAGAATGGGTACTGCTTTGATAGGATTTGGTTTGCACGACAATATCGGAAGAATCTTTAAACCACTCTTTCCATTTGAGTATCGTAAGGTTATTTCTTTTCACGGAGAATCCCCCTTGATTCGACTAAGAACGAACATCAGCCCAAATATAAAAAGTAGAAAGACCAGGCTTGCAGGAAAATAAACGGAATATAAGATTGAAAAGAAGGAACTGAAATCCCATGGAATTAACACACTGGTGATGAGCAGCGTATAAAGCAAGGGAAGAATCCAGCTCTTTTTTTGGTCGCGATTCAATAATTGATTTACGATAAACATACTTAAACTGATCCGTATGAATGCTCCAGAGCGCCATTGAAAGATTGACAAAAAATCCACGCGTTCGATATTGATGCCAATTGTTAGCATTTTCCATTGTTCATAGGCAGGAACCTTCATCTTTTCTGCCTCCTCCGCACCAAATAAAGCGATTCCTCCCATCAAAGGCCCTAATGCTAGGAAGAAGATGACGATGCTAACAATCATCAGCGGCTTGATTTTGATCCGGTCTTTTATAAAGGGTGTGATAAACAGAAAGTAAATGATTTCAAATGAACTGGAGCATGCATACATGATTCCTAAAAAGAAATCTTTATATCCACGCTCAAAAACAGGGAACAGCATGCTGTAATCCTTATATTTTATATTTCCAATTCCCACTAAAAACCCTAACATCACAACAAAAGGCAAAAAGAAAATCGCTAACGAGCCGATGGTTCTAATTCCTTTCAGTGACGCATAATAGCAAAGAGAGGCAAAGGTAACGACAGCCAAGAAATCAGGTATGTCAGCCGTGTAATTTAATTTAGCCCAAAATCCTGTATACTTGAACGTGATAAATGCAGTAAGAAAAAAATAAAGACCAAACAAAATACGAATCGAATAGGAAATGAAGGAAGGTAATGAAAATAACAAAGAGAACATATTTTTTTGCTCAAACTTTTTATTGAGAAAATAAATCATGACCGTCCAAAGGATTAAAGGAGCAACGCTGCCGATTACAGAGAGCCATGAGTCCCGATTGGATGCGGTTAATATCATAGGAAGCAGCAAGACATGGACTATAAATCCGGTGGACATGATGAGCAGAATATAAATATGTGTAGAATGAATCACCTTTTGGATCAATCCAATCCTCCTCTCTTTTAATTCAGCGGTAAAGTTCCGTTCAAACAACGGTTTTCGGTAGTTTACCCTTTTTGGAAAATATTATAAAATTTTGTTTGACCCTTCCAACGAAGTAGTTTTATTAAATGTTCACTATACCATTTCCTTAATGAACTGCCCCCGAATTCGTAGACAACATAGGAATCGTTGAACACAAAAAAGGATACTAAATGAACAGTATCCTAGAAATTAAATATTTTATTATGAACATTACAGCGAACATTAAAGAAATTATAAAATTTACTTCTGTTCTATCAAAATGATTAATTAGCTTAACCTTCATTTTTCATTACTTCTTCGAGCACTTGGACCGTTTCCTTTTTTCTGCCAGGAAAGATGGGGCCAGTCTCCCGGTGGAGTAAAGTTTTAACGCACCGGGGAACTTACCCCAAACTAGAAATCCTTCTATAGCGTTCCTGCAATAGCTGAATAATATACCATTAATCTCTGCTGAAATCGGCCTTTTTTAATGGCACGATTTTTGTTTTGTTGATACTTTTATAACCTAAATAACCTATTAAGAATAGAGGTAGTCCAATATAAGAAACCAATACGCCATACCAGTCAACCTTTGAACCAATAAATGCCCCGTAATTTGTTCCAAGCATGGCGATTAAACATAATACTGTTGCCAAGATCGGACCTAATGGAAACCATTTTGCTTTATAGGGCAGGTCTTTGAAATCTCTTCCTTGTGCCACATATGCTTTACGGAATCGATAATGTGTAACCGAAATACTTAACCAAGAGATATAACCAGCTAAGCCAGCAGCGTTTAATAGCCAAGAATAAACCGTTCCATCACCAAAAAGGGAGGTAAGAAAGCACAGCATGCCAACAAGAGTTGATATGTATAATGCGTTAATCGGTACTCCACCTTTATTTACTTTTTTCAAGAATGACGGAGCTTTTCCTTCTTCTGCCAATACCCAAAGGACGCGCGATGCAGCGTATAAAGTGGAATTTCCTGCTGACAGTACGGAAGTAAGGATTACTGCATTCATGGCAGCAGCCGCAAAGGCAAGTCCTGCGTTTTCAAATACTAACGTAAACGGACTCACTGCAATATTCTCTAAATCAGAGCTTAATAATTTTGGATCGGAATAGCTGATTAAACAACCAATAATAAAAATCGCCAACACATAAAACAATAAAATTCTCCAGAAGATCTGTTTGACTGCTTTAGGTAAATTTTTCGCTGGATTTTCACTTTCACCGGCTGTAATCCCGACGAGCTCCGTGCCTTGAAAGGCAAATCCCACCACCATAAATACACTAAATATGGATAATAGGCCGCCTTTAAATGGGGCTTCTCCTTTGGTGAAGTTATCAAATCCACCACTATGGCCTTTCATAATTCCAAAGATCATGAGTAACCCAACCACAATAAATAATAAAATGGTTGCAACTTTAATCAATGAAAACCAAAATTCTGATTCACCATACCCCTTTACGGATAAAAAGTTAAGACCAAAAATTAGGACAAGGAAAGTTGCGCTCCAAATGATTCCTGGGACATCTGGAAACCAATATTTCATGATCAATGCCGAGGCTGATAATTCCAAAGCAAAAATAATCGCATTATTGTACCAATAGTTCCAGCCAACGGCAAAACCCAATGCAGGGTCGACAAACCTTGAGGTATACGTACTAAAAGAACCTGAAATCGGAATAAAAGCCGCCATTTCGCCTAAGCTGCCCATGATAAAATAAACCATGATTCCTGCAATGATATAGGCAGCTAAAGCTCCACCTGGCCCAGCATCATGTATCGTGGTTCCACTGGTTAAAAATAACCCTGTTCCAATTGTTCCCCCGATCGCAATCATGGTAAGATGTCGCGTTTTAAGCTTTCTTTCTAAATGTTCGGCAAACTCATGTTCATGTACTGTTTCTTGGGCTTTAAGTGCCGTATTTTGCATATAACACCTCTTTTTATAATAGTAGGTTGGTTAAAGCTCTTCTTCTTTTCTATTAAGTTTAGATGGTGAAATTTACCTTACACTGTCGACTTGCTCAAATAGTTTTGTCAGATTCATTGTTTTCAGACCCTCAGCAGATTTTTCAATATCTTTTGAGAAAATGCGGTCTTTTTTAATAGAAGGAACAAGTTCTCTTCCTTTCTCATAAAGCCGTTTGGTTTGGCTTGCCATTTTTTCAACTCCTCGGTATTCGACCGCCTGCATCGCACAAATAAGCTCAATCGCCAGGACTTTTCTTGTATTCTGAATAATTTGATGAGCATGTCTTGAAGCAATTGTTCCCATACTTACATGATCCTCTTGATTCGCAGAAGAAGGAATCGAATCTACACTGGCTGGATGTGCCAGCGTTTTGTTTTCTGATACAAGTGATGCGGCAACATATTGCATGATCATCGCACCAGATTGTAATCCTGGTTCAGGGCTTAAAAATGGCGGTAAATCATTTAACTGCGGATTGATTAACCGTTCAATTCGTCTTTCAGATATATTGGCCATTTCCGCAACAGCAATTTTCATAAAATCCATGGCAAAAGCAATGGGCTGTCCATGGAAGTTCCCACCGGAAATGACCTTTTCACCATCATCAAAAATGAGTGGATTATCTGTTGCTGCATTCATCTCAATTTCTAATTTTTCTTTTACATAATCAAGTGCTTGCCACGTGGCACCATGTACTTGCGGGATACAGCGTAGCGAATACGCATCCTGCACTCGCAACTCCCCTTGTGTGGTCGTCAGTAAACTATCGCTTAGGTAACCACGGATTCGTGCCGCGGTATCTATTTGCTGTTGATAACCCCTTGCGATATGAACTTCTTCAGCAAAGGCATCAATAATCCCTTGTAATCCCTCAATCGTCATCGAGGAAATTAACTCACTTTGGAATGCGAGTTGTTCTGCTTCAAGATAACCGACAACTCCCATTGCAGTCATGGCTTGGGTTCCATTGATGAGTGCAAGTCCTTCTTTTGCCTCAAGTGTGACTGGGAAAATTCCTTCTAGCTGTAAGGCTTCAAGTGAATCCATTCGATTTCCTTTATAAAATACTTCACCTTCCCCGATTAGCACTAAAGCCAAGTGTGAAAGCGGTGCCAAATCTCCGCTTGCTCCAAGGGAACCTTGCTGCGGAATCACTGGGATAATATCCTTGTTTACTAAATCTAATAACCTCTCAATAACAAGCGGCCTAATTCCAGAATAGCCCTTTAATAGTGCGTTTGCGCGAAGAAGGACCATTGCTTTCGCGACAACCTCTGGAAACGGCTCACCTACGCCGCAAGCATGTGAACGAATTAAATTAAGCTGAAGATCTTGAACATGATCTTTATCAATAAGGACGTCACTAAATTTTCCAAACCCTGTGGTAATCCCATAGACTACTTTTGATTCTGAAACAATTCTTTCTACGGCATCCCGACTTTTTCTAGCCGCCTCCATACTCAGTTCTGAAGCGCTTACCTTCTGATTACCAAATAAAATCTCCTTCATTTGTTTCAATGTTAAATCTTGACCTGTTAATGTGATCATTTCTCCCACTCCTCTATCACTTTAGTATAATAAAGAAAGAGGCTGGATTCCGATTCCTTTTAGAATTGGAGTCCAGCCTCTTTTATTCCCATTTTTGAATGTGTAACCATTTCTATGCGCTGCCTCATACGTTTCCTTCCCTTCTTCATAGTCTATTATTCTATTACCATGTTAATTATAGGTGATGTTAATTCTAATAGTCAACAGGAAAATACCATATTTTACCACGATAATACTTTAGCACAATAGTTAATAAAAGGAACTTCCCACTAAAGATGGGGTCAGTCCCCACGTGAAGTAATGCTTAAACTCACCTGGGAACTGACATAAATTTTGGTTGATGCTTTCTGTGGAGGAGTTATTTTTTTACGTTGAAAACTCAGATATCCGGTCTAAGAATCAATCATTGGAAACAGTTCAGATAACTTTTTTATTCTTCCATCGACATCTTTAAAGACAATGTGCTCACGAGTGAATTTACATGGGCTATCAATGCCACAAGCCGCAGCTAAAGCAAACAAACCTTGACGGACATTAATAATATAGTTCATGACTCGCCATTTCTTTTCCTCTGGCACAAGTGCCTCTTGATACTTGGGATCGGTGGTCGTTACGCCCGTAGGACATTTACCAGTATGGCATTGAAGAGCCATAATACAGCCGTTAGCAATCATAAAACCTCGCGCAGAGTTCACCGCATCAGCACCAATTGCAAGGGCAATGGCAATTTTATCAGCTGAAATTAACTTTCCTGAAGCAAATATTTTCAGCTTCTTTCGTACCCCAAACTGATGGGCCTTATCAACAACCGCGATTAAAGCAGGATATAGAGGAAGCCCCATCGTATCTGCCATTGATTTGTAAGTGGCGCCTGTTCCACCCTCACCGCCATCAACCGTAATAAAATCTGGGTAAATCTTTAGAAGAATCATAGACTCGAACAATTCATTCAAGCTGGATGGATGTCCAACGACGATTTTGATTCCGACAGGTTTTCCGCCTTCCTTTTGCAGCATTTTGATAAACTCCAATGTTTCAAGGGCATTATGCAAAAATGGAAAGCGATTGGGGGAATTAATGGTCTGCCCCACTGGAACCTTCCGAATAGTTGCTACCTTTGTTGAAACCTTCGACCCCTCCAGATGTCCGCCACGGATCTTTGCTCCTTGACCGAATTTAAGCTCAAAGGCTTTGATATTCGGTTCCTTTGCTTTACATTTAAATTCATCCAGCGAAAAATTTCCCTCATCATCGCGAAAACCAAATAAACCAGGGCCAATTTGAGCAACCACATCGACACCACTTTCTAAATGCTCTGGTGCAACTCCGCCTTCTCCCGTATTAATCCATGAACCACCTGCCAAATAGCTGCCATGACCTGTTGAAAGGATATAGTTTTCCCCGACGGCTCCATAAGATGTGGCCGAAACACCAAATGGACCACTAAGTCTCCATGGAAATTTCCGATCACCACCAACGATGATTGTCTCTTCCTCATGGTAAAGCCAGCGTGTGGTTTGGTCCTTTTCAAGCTGTTCGTGACGAGTAAACAACCCTTCATGATCAATTTTATATTTCATGGAGTGGACTTTTTCTTGATTGTTGACCCTTAATTCTTCATTTAATAAAGGAAACAATCCATTCGCAATATAATACCCAGGCTTATCAAAGTCACGTTTGGAACCAAAGCTTAAAAGATCACTTCGATATTTGGCGGAAAAAACAATCCCTAAAAAATCGGTTCGTGAAAATGGTTTGCCGCTATTGTCATCATCAAACCAATATTGCCTGAATTCCGGACCAATCTTTTCTAATATGTAGCGCATCCAACCCAAATAAGGATGTGCTCTGATAATCGAATGCTGTGGTTTCTTTGCTAAAATATGTAACCATATGAATAAGGCAATCGGTCCAATAATAAACACAATCAGAAGAAAGATAAAAATAGTCCATACCATCAAACTATCTCTCCTTTTCTAACGAATATTGAGACAAAATCTGAGTTTACATATTGAGCGGTTATTTTTTTCACTACTATTACCTTATTTATAACATTCCTTCATGTTGCCTAATTTTTATTTTAAAATGAAATATCCCAATCCTTATCAAGCAGCAATATAAAAACCCTAGAAGCGTTGATATCACGCAGTCTCTAGGGTTTTTTTATTTAGGTAACTTGTCACTGCTTCCATCCAGCAATTTTATTTCCCATAATTCTTATTACTTGACTATAGCTCTGCACTTTGATTTTTGTAAGCTTCGAGCTCACTAATTTTATGTTTAATCCGTTCCAAACAAATCTGAGTGTTCGTTTCTTCGTTATAGGATGCCTCATCTACACTGGATACCGATTCGGTGATGATAAACCCATTGGGCAGCATGACTGCAACCACTGTGCATCGATCAAAAACCTTAACAACCTTAACCTGAGATTTTTCGATCATATCATTGCTATCCGCTGGTTCGCTTTGATCCATCACTTGTGGATTTGCTTGTTGTTTTGCCATAAAGGAATACTGTGATGATGGTTCAAATGCCATTTCAAAGGCCTGTGCTGTTGTTTCTATGACCACATCATTGTTGATATCCCTAAGCTTTACTTTCCCATCCTTTGTGATTTCCAACAATTCCATTACATTATCAGGCGACCCTTTCACTTGGTATATCTTCAAGCTCTTTCCCTCCACCATGTTTTTTAATAAACTTCTTTTAAACTAGTCTATTCAACATGTAGAAAAGCTGTGAAACTTAAAAAAAGATACTTTTTTCATGTTATGGCGGCGAATTACCTTCTCTTACATTTGTAATAATAAAAAGTGATTAATAGTTTTTACTATGGATTTTAGGGAAAAATAAAAAACCTTACCCGATTATTAATCAAGGTAAGGTTACATGCCTGTCTTTTTAATACCCCTCTAAAAAAGCAAGGCTAGTTTTCATTTGGGTAATTTCCTCTTTAATCTTTTGAACATTCATCCGTATAACCTCCTAAGGAAAGTTACTGATATATGCTGCCCCCAGATTCCTTAAACTCTTTAGCTTTTTCCTTCATACCTGTTTCTATAGCTTCCTTCGTATCAAGTTTATTTTCTTTCGCATAATTACGAATATCTTGAGAGATTCTCATGCTACAAAATTTTGGTCCACACATTGAACAGAAATGAGCTGTTTTTGCACCTTCCGCAGGTAAAGTTTCATCATGATATTCTATCGCTCGTTCAGGATCTAAAGATAAATTAAACTGATCTCTCCAACGGAATTCAAAACGAGCTTTTGATAAGGCATCATCTCTTTTTTGTGCTCCTGGATGTCCTTTTGCCAAATCAGCAGCATGGGCGGCAATTTTATAAGTAATAACCCCTACACGAACATCCTCTCTATTCGGTAAACCTAAATGTTCTTTAGGCGTTACATAACAAAGCATAGCTGTCCCATACCAACCAATCATGGCAGCCCCAATAGCAGATGTAATGTGATCATACCCAGGTGCTATATCAGTTGTAAGAGGTCCAAGTGTGTAGAATGGCGCTTCCTGACACACTTCCAGTTGTTTATCCATATTTTCTTTAATTAGGTGCATCGGTACGTGGCCTGGTCCTTCAATCATCACCTGTACATCATGCTCCCAAGCAATTTTTGTTAACTCTCCAAGAGTCTCTAATTCTGCAAACTGCGCTTCATCATTCGCATCTGCAATAGACCCAGGACGTAAACCATCCCCTAAAGAGAATGCAACATCATAAGATTTCATTATTTCGCAGATTTCTTCAAAGTGAGTATATAAAAAGCTTTCTTTATGGTGGTGTAAACACCATTGTGCCATGATTGAACCACCGCGGGATACAATACCTGTTAACCGTTTTGCCGTTAGTGGAACATATCGTAAAAGAACACCGGCATGAATGGTGAAGTAATCAACACCTTGCTCCGCTTGTTCAATCAAGGTATCACGGTAAACCTCCCATGTAAGATCTTCAGCAACACCATTTACTTTTTCAAGTGCTTGATAAATGGGGACGGTGCCGACAGGAACGGCTGAGTTTCGAATAATCCATTCTCTTGTTTTATGAATGTTTTTACCTGTTGATAGATCCATAATATTATCAGCACCCCAACGTGTCGCCCATGTCATTTTTTCAACCTCTTGTTCGATGGATGATGAAACAGCAGAGTTACCGATATTCGCGTTGATTTTAACATGAAAATTACGTCCTATTATCATAGGTTCTGACTCTGGATGATTGATATTAGAAGGAATAATCGCTCGACCCTTTGCAACTTCATCACGCACAAATTCAGGTTTCATATTTTCCCTTATTGCGATGAATTCCATTTCAGGAGTAATAATTCCCTTTTTTGCATAGTGAAGCTGTGTAACATTTTTTCCTTTTTTTGCACGTAATGGTTTGCGCTTCAAACCCGGAAACACGTTATGATTGGCACGAGGATCTTTTTCATCCTTATACCCATTATCTACAGGCTTAATTTCTCGACCTTCATATTCTTCAACATCTGCCCGTTCATGGATCCATGTGCTTCGAATGGCAGGAAGGCCTTTTGAAATATCAACAGAATAATTCTGATCCGTATAAGGACCGCTTGTATCATATACGCGTATAGGAAGGTTTTCCTCTTCACCAAACGTTCCCGTTGTAGGGCTTAACTCAATTTCACGCATTGGTACTTTAATGTCGGATCTCGAGCCTGTTACATATACTTTTTTACTTCCTGGAAAACTAGACATGATGGAAATATTTTGTTCGTTTAATGCAGTCGTTGACATAATAAATCTCTCCTTTTTTTTTTGAATATAAAGGACGAGATACAGAACATAACAAGTAAATAAGCGTATAAAAGTACATCAAAAAGCCGGGACCATAAATGGTTGGACCCGGCTAAAATGTATGCAGAAGTATAGTTGCATCGAAGATTGTCTATTCTAACTTCCCCACGCTGGTATGATCCAGATCAGGTCCCAAGAGTCAAGAAACTTCAGCGTGTTTCTTTCTCAGCCCAACTTATTGGACACCCCTAGTTATTTATATTCAATTAAGCTACATTATATATGAGTATCGGTTAAAATGAAATACATAATATTAATTATAGTAATATAGTCGTGTTTCGATATTATGTTTAGGATGAACCATAATTTACCTGTAAAATACTAATCAAAAAGAGATGTACCAAGGCGAACAATCCAGGATGGGTTTTCTTCTATTTTGTCTTCTTCCTTTAAACCCTTAAGTATGGCAACCCATTTGCCTCCTTTTTGACCAGTTTCTACCTTTTGTTTCTGAATCTTTCCTTTTTTTTGTACATATACATAGGTGGATTTTCCAAAGCCCATGATGCTCGTTTCAGGAACTGCTAGCAACTGCTTTGACTGCACTACTACGTCTAGCATGGTATTGTAGCCAGGATATAGGCCCTTTTGTGAATCTAGACTTGCTTTAAAGGAATAGTATGGATTAGTTTCTTGTTGTATATCTTTATTCTTATTTGCATTTGTTTTATATGTAGGATAATCACTAACCTCCGAAATTTTTCCTTTCCATTTCTTATTGGCTACTACATTAGAAGTTACTGTAATAGATTGGCCTGATGTAATTTTTGCTTTTTCTGCTTCTGTTAGCTTTCCTTCAATTTGAAACGGATCATTTGAAGCGATTTGCATGATTGCTAGTTGCTGATTTTCTTTTGCTCGAAAACCTTGACCTACATTTTGGTTCAGGTTTGATATTACACCAGCAGTGTTGCTGATGACAGTTAATGTTTCGAGCTCAGATTTTAGCTTTTCAGCCTGCAACGTATATTTTTCTACTTTTAGATCTGCTGCAAGGAGCTCAGCTTTTACTTTATTTAGTTCAGCTTGAATTGACTGGATCGTGCTAGCTTTAGTAGCTATGTTAGCTATATCAACTGCATCAGTGGTATTGGTTGTATCAGTTGTATCAGTTGTATCAGTTGTATCAGTTGTATCTGTTGTAGTGGTTGTAGTGGTTGACTCAGCTTCTCGTATATCCTGCTCTAATGAAGTGATTTGCTCTTTCATCTGAGTAACACTTGTTTCTGCTAGCTTTTTATTTACTTCTGCTTGTCCTAGCTCAGCCGCGACTGTTGATCCTTCATAAGAAAAGAGCTTTTGTCCTTTTGTAACAGTTTCCCCTTCTTTCACAAAAATTTCCTGTATAGATCCTTTTGTTACATTTAAATAAATCGTTTCAGCATGACTTTGTACAACACGACCTGACACTGTTTTTGTTTTAATAAATTTTTTTTCTGTTGGATTTATTAACACTAATGGCTTAGATTTACTTTTATTAACTTCTATAACAGCTATGCTTAACATAACAGATATGAATAAAAGAACAAGGACCCCAAGTAAAATCCATTTCTTCTGACGCGAGGTACGAACTTTTTCATTTTCTCCACCAATTCCTTTTGCTGTTTCCATAACCCTCCCCCTTACGTAATAGATATATAGCGAATATTGCAATAAATTGTTGAACCCAACTACTAATATCTATTGTCCATTTTTTTAAAGAAAGGTTCAAGGAATAATTTACTTTTTTTGTCCCGTGAACTTCTCTTGTAATTAATGTACTTGCGATATAATTTAGGTTCTTGTCAGTAATTCCCCCACTAGGCAGAATAATAAAATGGTTTCGTCAATCACTGGAAGATCGTAATAGTTTTTTTACTAGTTTAGTCCATAATATAATTTGATTTTTTCTTAAAGGATAAATCGTACTAAAAAGAGGCCTCCTAAAAAGAAGGCCCACTCACACCTATTAATATAATAAATACTTCTCACGAACCCCGTTAAATTCATCTAAACCCGCCTGCCATGCAGCTTTTATTTCTTCAATAGATTTGCCAGCTTCAATATCAGCACGGATCGAACCATTACCGACAAGGTTATCAAAGAAGGAGATTCCTGCTGCATTCGGTGCTCTAAATTGGAAATCGTTTGGATACATATCATGGATTGTTTTTACGATATACAATCCTGTTTCAAACGGCTTATAGGCATTTCGGTCTGTGACATGAATTTGAATTCCATGGCTTAAAACATTCGCATGCTTCGAGAAGGTCGGTATAAATGAAGCCGCTCGGAATGTGACACCAGGTAATTTGTAAGAGTTTAACTTGGCAGCCAAATTGTCGCTATTAATGAACGGTGCTCCAATCAATTCAAATGGCTTTGTTGTTCCTCTTCCCTCGGAAACATTGGTTCCTTCAATAAGGGCAGCCCCTGGGTAGACTACAGCAGTTTCCAGGGTTGGCATGTTTGGTGATGGAAGGATCCATTCTAATGGAGTCTCATCGTAATACATGTTTCGTTTCCAGCCTTCCATTTCCACCACCGTTAAATCGGCTCCAATACCAAATTCGCTATTGAAAAGCTTGGCTAATTCCCCGACGGTCATCCCGTGGCGAACAGGAATCGGATATTCACCGATGAACGAAGAGTACTTATCCTCGAGCACAGGTCCTTCGACTTTTGTCCCGCTGATTGGATTCGGACGGTCAAGAACTATAATTGGAATATTGTTCTCTTTTGCTGCTTCCATCGCTAGTGCCATAGTGTAAATATAGGTGTAAAAACGTGTCCCCACATCTTGGATATCAAATAACAATACATCGACATTGCTTAGCATTTCAGGTGTTGGCTTTTTGGTCTTTCCATAAAGACTGTAAACAGGAAGCCCTGTTTTTTCATCCGTATATTGTTCAACATATTGACCAGCTTGTGCACTTCCACGGACACCATGCTCAGGACCATAAAGTGCAGTTAAATTTACATTGGTGTTATTGTAAAGTAAATCTACGATACTAGTAACGTTTTGATCTACCCCCGTCGGATTAGTGATTAAGCCGACGCGCTTATCCTTTATCAAATCAATCTTATCCTGCAACAAAACCTCTACGCCCAAACGGAATTTTTCATTCTTCTTCTCTTTTGCGTTCTTTGCAACAGCTGCTGAAACGGTCGAAAGTAGTAGAACGAGAGCCAATAAACCTATAAGCCCCTTTTTCAAAAGTACCCCTCCTCTTTTGATCTATCAAAGTTTAAGGAATATAGCCCTACCCCTATTTGAAGCAGTCACAACTAAATTCCCCTCTATCTCTCCCCTACTTAGTATCCTAACCCGTGATCAAATCCATATAAAACACTGCCATCATGGTTGTAAATCGTAACAGGCAGCTTTCCTGTCGGATTATTTTTACCAAAAATTGTACTTGCTGTTGCTTCAAAGCTCTTTGGTCTAAAGCCAAATTGAACAAGATAGGCATCTACATTCGTATAGGACATAACGTCATATGGATTTCTAGCCCCAACAGCAATGACAGGTACACCAGTCTCGATGAGTTGTCTTATCATCACCATTTGACTAGCGTCGTTGGCTCTGCCTCCAACACTTGAGGTGTAGGTTCCAGCAATGATGTATTTTGCATCCTTCACTTGTGCTAATTGTGTAGCATCAAGTGATTCTGAAGCATTGATATAAATTGCGCCAGGATGGTATTTTTGGACCTCAGCTGCAAGGAGATTCATAGAGAAAGCCGCCCCACCAACCACAACAATCTTATCTTCAGGAGAAACATTAAGTGGAAGTATATCATTATTTTTTACAAGCGTAATTGATTTTTCTGCTGCTTCTTTTTCAACTGCTTTATGTTCAGGTGAACCTACTACTTGAATAGCCTTCGCAACCTTTTCATCAAGACTCCTTTCCATTTCCGCCTTAACAATGCTTCTATTTAATTTCAGGGTTAATATCCGCTCTACTGACTGCTCAAGTCTATCTTCTGAGATATCGCCAGCGTTGACTGAATCATAAAGTCCATTTGCCACTGCTTGGATTCCCACTGGCATTAATAGGACATCTGCACCTGCTTTTACAGCACGGATAGCTGCATCAACGGATCCAAAATGATCGGCAATCGCACCCATATTCATCGCATCAGTTACGATAACACCTTTAAAGCCCATTTCTTCGCGCATTAGACCCGTTAATATCTTGTGGGAAAGCGTACCTGGTACAGAGACTTCTGTTCCGTCCTTTTTTGAAATTGCTTTTGTATCATCAATTTTTGGGAACGTTACGTGCGCTGACATAATCGCATCAATACCAGCATCCATTGCCTGCTGGAAAGGATATAATTCTACTTTCTTTAATCGATTAAGATCATGAGGTACCGATGGAAGTCCTACATGTGAATCAACCGCAGTATCTCCATGACCTGGAAAATGCTTAGCAGTGGCCGAAGTGCCCGTTTCATGAAGTCCTTTAATATAAGCATTTCCCAACTTTGAAACTAACTCAGGGTCTTCACCAAAAGAACGAACACCGATAACAGGATTATCAGGATTATTGTTTACATCCAACACTGGTCCAAAATTCATGTTAACCCCAAGTGCGTTTAGCTCTTCACCTATTGTCCTGCCGACTTTTTCAGCTAGCTCTTCAGATTTAGTCGCACCCAATGCCATATTGCCTGGCATATCGGTACCAGTTTGCAGACGTGTAACGATTCCACCTTCCTGGTCAATGGAAATCAACAGTCCATACTTTTCCGCTGCTTCTTGATAAGCATCCACTAGTTTGGTCGTCTGTTCAGCTGTCACCGTATTTTCACGGAATAAAATCACACCACCAAGATGATAATCCTTTACAAGCTTTGCAATTTCGTCGTTCATTACCGTGACATTTTTGCCATTCCAATTTCTAAAGTCAGGCATTAGCATTTGTCCGACTTTTTCTTCCATTGTCATGTGATCGATGGCATTGCCGATAAGGTCATAACGTGCGCCTTTTTCTTTTTCAACAAGGATATTGTCTTGATTTCCCTTAAATTGAATTGAAATTCTGTCGGTATTGCTGCCATCGCTGACAGAGATAAACGTTGTACCATTGTGACCGGATAAAGTTACTTCTCCATCTTCAGATATAGAGGCAACATTCTTATTTGAAGACTTCCATTTTAAGTTCTCAGAGACCAGCATAAAGTGGCCATCCTCATAAACATGAAGTGCGTTTAAATCAAGTTTATTATTCTTTACTTCCCTTGTAACCTGTGGAACATTGAGATCAATCACTAAATCCGCGATTTCTGAAGCTGCTGTTGCTCCTGAAAACGGAATCCCTGTCAACACGAGTGCAAATGCTAGAAACGAGGTCAAAAATGTCTTTAAAAATTTTCGCATGTTTCTCCTCCTCAAGTTATTCTTTTTTTAATAGTCCCTTAGCTCCCATTCATTTTTTGCAAAAGAAAGAGTAGCTCCTGAATCAAGTTTTGGATTCTGAATATACCAGCCGCGGGAATTTGTAGAACCATCGGTTTGATATAAAAACCGTAATTTCGTCGAATCACTAGGTATATCCAATTCTTTCTTTTCCCAGCCATTGCTTGTGCCTGTTAACTGAGCAAGCTGGTGCCAACTGCCATCTCTATAAATCTCTACGGATCCGATATCCCATACATTCTCAATCATGTGCCATGTGGAGAACGTGAGTGTGGTATCCTTGGATAATTGAAGATCAGTTTCCATTACTCGGTTTAACTTGTCGCCGTACCCTGCAAACCAAGCATCACTCTTACCAGGAATCGAGACAGGAATCGAATCAGCTACATTTCTAGCAAATAAGCGACGGGTTTGATTCATTGACCCCATATTTCTTGACGGATGGACACGGTTGGTCAGTAAGATCGCTACGGTTTTATTGTTCGGGCTTACTACAATCGAAGTTCCTGTATACCCCGTATGGCCAAAAGAGTAGGTACCTTCTGATAAAGCATCCATATACCAGCCCTGGCCTAGCTCCCAGCCAAGGCCATGGTCATTCCCAGGGAATGCGGCATTCTGATTTTGCAGCAGCAACTGTTCCGTTTCCGGCTTCAGGATTCTTTTGCCACCATACATGCCTTCATTAATAAAAATATGGGCAAGCTTTGCAAGATCATTTGCTGTTGAGAACACACCCGCATGTCCGGCAACCCCATCCAATGACCAAGCATTCTCATCATGAACTTCTCCCCAGACGAGACCACGATTTGGTGTTGACTGGTATTCGGTCGCAGCAATGCGATTTTTCAAAGAAGCCGGCGGATTGTACATCGTATCCTTCATCCCTAAAGGTTCTGTGATGTGCTCCCGGACAAATTCATCCTGGCGCTGGCCGGACAGGTGCTCAACTAACATTCCTAACGTGATCATATTTAAATCACTGTATTCGTAAGTCGTACCGGGTGCATTTTTCAAAGGTTGGTTTAATACCAACTTCAGCCTATCTTCTCTTGAATTCCCTTTTGAATATAGAGGAATCCAGGAGACAAAACCGGATGTGTGGGTTAACAACTGTTGAATCGTTACGTTTTCTTTCCCGTTTGCAGCAAATTCTGGAATATGTTTTGCCACCGGATCATCAAGATTGAATAATCCTTTTTCAAAAAGAATCATCACGGCCGTAGCAGTAAAAATCTTGCTAATAGACGCTAAGTCAAAAATCGTGTCGTTTTCCATTGGAATTGGATTTTCCATTTCGGTAAACTTACCATCGGTGTATTGAGCTGAATAGCCATAAGCGTCATGTTTCACAATTTTCCCAGCTCTCGCTACAAATGTGACAGCGCCTGGCATTAATTTTTGTGAAATTGCTTGGTTCATAATTTGATAGATTTGCTGGAGTGGAGCTTCCACCATTCCGGCTCCTTGTGCAGAGCTTGGGTGAAGTACGCTCGAAACAGGGATGACAGTCGAATTCCATGTAAAGACAGGGTGTGGTTGCTTTGATGGGAATGTGAGTTTCCCTTGCTTTTCAATCGTTGGATCACTAGGAAGGTCATTGTTGGCAAATACTGTTGAAGTGCCTAGTAGCATGGTACAAACTGCTGTAATCATAAATTTTTTTCTTTTCATACGTCCTCCTTTATACAATTGAATGAATTGCAGGCGGGTCTCCTTATGTATACCGAGATAATGGTGACGCTTACAATTTATAGTAAAAGCATATAGGTAATGGTGTACAGTAGTCTATACCACATAAGTCCCGTAACAGACGTTTCTACAGGTCAAAAGGATTACGTCATTGGAATTATTTTTTAAAATTTATTATAAAAATATGAAATTTTATTTCAATTGTTTAATAAATTGGGATATACACAAAAAGAACCCCCGATAATCTATTCGGGGGTCTAGATAGTTTTTTTACACGGCCACATAATACTTTTTATTCTTTCAATACTAGTAGTGAACAGCACTCCACACGTGTGGAGTCTGAGAACAATTAATTAATTTTATTGATTAATACTTGAATATCCATATATTGTTTGAACAAATGTCATCCTACATTCCAAACTTTTGGAGCCTTTTATAAAAAGTACTCCTTGGTATTTCTAGTAATTTCGCGGCTGCGGTTACATTTCCTTTTGTCTTTATTAATGCATCCACCATTAGGTCCTTTTGTATTTTTTCTCGGGCATTTAACTTCTTTTCAGCATCTTCTTTATTTACTTGAGAATTTGACGAAGAACTGGATGGATGTCTTATTATTAAAGAATCAAAGCTATTAACAAAAATATTCTGACTTGACTGTTCATCAAGAGACATAATGTACAGCCGCTCTAAAACGTTTATTAATTCTCTTATGTTTCCGGCCCATTCATAGTCTTTCAATCTATAAGATAGCTCATCCATATTAGGGATGTTCCATCCATTTCTTTTACAGAAATACCTGATAAGGTGCGGGATATCTTCTTTTCTTTTTCTAAGAGAAGGAACTTCAATTGGAAAAACGTTCAAACGATAATAGAGGTCTTCCCGAAAAATTCCGTCTTCTACAAGTTTCATAATATCACGGTGGGTTGCTGTAATAACACGAACATCCAATGGGATTTCCTTCGTACTCCCAATCGGGGAAACTATCTTTTCCTGAAGTACACGCAATAAGGCCACTTGCATGGAATGCGGAATTTCACCTATCTCATCAAGAAAGATCGTCCCCTTCTGAGCCTGTTCAAATTTCCCTTTATATCCTTGCCTCCTTGCCCCGGTAAAGGCCCCTTCGACATAGCCAAAAAGCTCACTTTCCATAAGTTCTTTCGGAATCGCTCCGCAGTTTAATGAAATAAATGGGCCATCCTTTCGGGGGCTGTTGTCATGAATTGCCCGAGCAATCAGCTCTTTTCCAGAACCGGTTTCACCTGAAATAAACACGGTGGTATCTGTTGGAGCTACAAGCTTAACCTTGGCTAACGTATGTTGAAAAACCTCACTCGTTCCACACTCTCCTTTAAAGATAAAGGGTTTTGAATGACTTTGTACTTGAATTGATACGTTTTTACGATGTGTAAGCACTTCTGAAATAAAATAGCAGCTTCCAATGATCTTGTTGTTTTCCTTCGAATGAAAAGGCATTTCAGCATCAATTTGGTATCCGTTATGTAATAGTTCGTACAAGTTCATTCCGATCGATTGAGGGAACCTATCGCGAAGCGGTTTACTCGCGGATATGATCATTTGTTTTTGATTACATACCAGAAAGAACTGGTTTTGATAGGTCTCTGCCAGATGGCTTGCTTGCTGGAAAAGTGTTATTTCTTCTAAATAGGCCCGCTTGCTGATTTCTTTTTCAATGCCATAAGAAATCGAAGTGACCATTCCAAGCATAAAGGGGTGAGAATAATTAACTGGGCATGAAACATCAATGACGCCCATTAGATTTCCATTATCGTGAAAAATAGGTGTGGCGGAACAGCTCCATTGATGGGAAGCGACGGAATAATGCTCAGCCCCATTAATAGTTACCGCTTCTTTTGTCTGTAACGCTGTCCCTATTGCATTTGTACCGACCTCAGCCTCAGTCCAGCGCACTCCTTCAACAAAATTGATTTTTCTTGCATCCGATAACGTTTGTTCATTTCCGGTTAATGAAAGAACATATCCATCCGGATCGACCAAAAGTGCCATCATTCCAGAATCTTTTATTGCCTGATCCATCTTTTTTATATAAGGGGAGGCTATTTCGATCAGCAGAGAATTGTTTTCTTTTTTGACATCCAATTCTTCTTTTGATAATAAATCAAGACCTTTATTTAAATAAGGGTTTACCCTTTCTTTTTTACAACGGTGCCAGGATTCCGATATTCGTTTGTTTAACCGTGCCGGATCAAGAATTCCTTCTTTTACAAATCGCTTCCAAGCATCAAAATAAAAAGTAGTATTCATAATCCCTCCTGTAATCATAGGAAATATTTTCTACAGTAATTTGTGATAGATTACTTGTTGTAAATCTTGCGAAGAAAAAAGAAGTATTAGAAGAAAAAAGTCAAAACGTGGTGGGTAAACGTACAGTTCTTATTATACAAAACTATGAATGCGCTTTCAATCAGACGATTGCATTATATAGAAAATTCAAAAAAGCCACGCGCAATAAACGCATAGCTTGATAATTTATAGAATAATTATAACGAAGGATCGACTCTTATATCTTTTGGGTTATACCAAAGAGCATAAACATTTCTCCTTTTCTTAAACATGAACCGCATGTCCAACGGCACTAAGTAATGCCTCATGGATTGCCTCAGAAAGACTTGGATGGGCAGCAATAAATTGTTCCAAACTATCCGTTGTCAACTCAGCATGAAGCATGACGGTACCTTGCCCAATCAGCTCGGTGGCGTGGGGTCCGACAATCGAAACCCCAACAATTTCCCCATACTCTGGTTCAACCAACACCTTTACCTTTCCAGATTGTTCATTAGAAATTAACGCCTTCCCGTTTGCGGAGAATGGAAACTCCCCAACTCTTATGTCACCATATTGGTCGATGGCCAGCTTTTCCGTTATACCTACACTGGCAATCTCAGGTGAGGTATAAATGCAGCGGGGAACAGCACGATAATTTACCTGTGTATCGACTCCGCATGCGTTTAAAGCGGCAACTGTTCCTTCATGGAATGCCACATGGGCCAATTGAATCCCGCCAATAACGTCTCCACAGGCATAGATATTTGGAATGTTTGTTTGCATTTGCTCATTTACTACAATTCCTTGTCTTGAAAAATCAATGCCGATGTTCTCAAGACCCAAGCTATTTACCCTTGGCTTGCGGCCAATCGAAACGAGGACCAAATCTGGCTCAACCTCATGGAGACCTTTATCGTTTTCTATAAACGCCTTCTTCTGATCCTTGTTTAAATCTTTTAGTCTAGTCGAAGAAAAGATAGTAACACCGTCGGCTTCAAGCTCCTTATGTAAGATCGCAGCTACATCTTTATCTTCTCCCGGCAGCAGCTGATCCGCCATCTCCACAATGGTGACTTTTGTTCCCAATCTGCTATAAATACTAGCAAACTCACAGCCGATTACACCTCCGCCGATAATTAGCAACGAAGAAGGAATGGACTGTAGCGACATCGCCTGACCACTATGAATGATCCAATCGCCGTCAAACGGTGCAAATGGCAGCTGGATCGGTTCAGAGCCAGCTGAGATAATTATTTTGTCTGCAGTTATCTCTTCTTGGTTCCCATTATGCTCAATCCGTAAAACCTGGCTCGATTGGAAAGACGCCGATCCCTTGACTACCTTTACTTTATTTTTCCTCATTAAATATTGAATTCCTTGAACAAGCGTCGTAACAATCTTGTTTTTACGACCCTGGACGGTATTCCAATCAATTTCAATGCTGCCGGTGGGCAGACGAATCCCAAACTCACTCGCATGTTGAAGTTTATTGTACACTCCAGCACTTTCTAAGAGGGCTTTCGTAGGCATGCACCCTTCATTTAAACATGTACCTCCTAGCGGTCCCTGGTCTATTATTGACACTTCATGACCCTGCTGGGCTGCAGTAATTGCAGCCACGTATCCAGCAGGACCACCACCTATAATTGCGATCAGAGTCATAAGAGTTCCCTTCTTTCTATAAAAGCATAGTTATCGGCTCTTCTAAATACTGCTTGACCGTTTGTAAAAATGCTGCAGCAGGAGCTCCATCAAGTACACGGTGATCAAATGTCAAACTGAGCGGAAGAATGCTTCTTCTTTCTAAATTTTCACCAATATAGGTTGGAGTATCATAAACAGCACCGACACCAAGAATCCCTGTTTCAGGTGGATTTAAGACAGGTGTGAAATGCTCAACACCATAGGCTCCGAGATTACTAATCGTAAACGTGGAACCTTGCATTTCCTCGTGAGTAAGCTGAGTTTGTCTTGCTTTTTGTGCCAGGGTTTTAATACTTCGAGATAAATCAATAAGTGAACAACTTTCAGCATTGCGGATGACTGGAACCACTAACCCTTTTTCAAGCGCAACTGCCATGCCAAGATGAACGTTCTTGAACAAATGAATTTTATCGTCCATATACGCACTATTCATTTCTCCGTGCTTCTGCAGTGAGAGCACAACAGCACGAGCAATAAAATCAGTCACCGTTATTTTTTGATCATAATGATTTTGAACAGTTTGGGCTATTTGCTTTTGTAAAGCCATTAAATCCGTCACATCGGCCTTCATGTTAATCGTTAGTTGTGCTGTTTTTTGCAGGCTGTCAAACATTCGTCCAGCAATCACTTTTCGGATTCCACTGAGAGGGATTTGCTGGTTCTCCTCTATTGGGTTCACCGGAGGTTCGACTGTTTCCTTTTTCTCCTCTGCTTGAGGCGAAGCTGAATTTTTTATGGCTGTCTCTACATCTTCCTTTGTTATTCTTCCTCCAGGTCCCGTTCCTTTGATATTTTCAATAGTAAGGTTGGCTGCTTCCGCGATTTTCCTTGCGACTGGGGAAATTTTCACGCGATTCCGCGCCGCTTTTACTGAAGTGATAGACTCTTGTTTTTCATTTACAGATGTGGCATTTTCCACTTCAGTTTTTTGGGCTTCTTCCACTGCCAACGCAGCAGCTACTTCTTCACCCGGGATTCCGATGTAACAAATCACAGTCCCAGGAGGAACCCCTTCTCCTTCGGGAACAGCAATTTTCAATACTGTTCCCTCCGAAGGAGATTCCACATCAATTTCAATTTTTTCTGAACTGACGCTTGCTATCGATTCACCCTTTTCGACAGGGTCTCCGACTCCTTTATTCCATATCGATACAGTGCCTTCTTTCATCGCCATTCCCAATTTCGGCATCACAACTTCTACCGCCATGTTGATCTCTCCTTCCCGCTCTCTGATTTATACTTCTAGGGGTGCACCTACTAGTTCTGTTGCCACTTTAACTACTGTTTCTGCTTTAGGCAGATAAATATCCTCGAGCACCGGTGAGAAAGGTACAGGCGTGTGCGGTGCCGTAATTCGTTTAATTGGGGCATCAAGTGTATCGAACCCTTTATCGGCAACTAGTGCTGCAATATCCGTAGCAATACTGCATCTTGGATTGGCTTCATCAATAACGATTAAACGGTTGGTTTTTGCTACAGACGAAAGAATCGTTTCTTCATCCATCGGTGACAGGCTGCGTGGATCAACGACTTCCACTTCAATTCCCTTCGCTGAAAGTTGCTCAGCAGCTTCCAATGCAGTATGTACCATTTTGCCAACCGCTACAATGGTTACATCTGACCCTTCCTGCTTGATATCTGCTTTACCAATCGGAATCGTATAATAACCTTCTGGAACATCGCCTGTCATATTATAGAGTGTTTTATCTTCAAAAAAGATGACAGGATCGTTATCTTCGATCGCTGCGAGTAATAATCCCTTTGCTTCATAAGGTGTGGAAGGGACAACCACTTTTACACCTGGAATCGCAGTAAACAGAGCATATAAACTTTGGGAGTGCTGGGCAGCCGCTCTAAATCCGGCACCATGCATGGTTCGAATGGTAACTGGAACCTGGGCCTTGCCCCCAAACATATAGCGAAACTTAGCCCCTTGATTTAATACTTCATCTAAACAGCTTCCAATAAAGTCGTTAAACATTAATTCAGCAATTGGCCTTAAACCGGTTGAGGCCGCCGCCATCGCTGCTCCCATATAACCTGCTTCTGTAATTGGGGTATCCAAAATTCTTTCCCGTCCAAACTCCTGAACAAGTCCTTTTGTAACCCCTAGAACTCCTCCCCATGCATCTTCGTCCTGCAAGTGATCCACTTCAGCCCCGCCGGCCACGTCCTCACCTAATAAAATGACATTTTCATCCTTACGCATTGCAAGTTTCATAGCCTCATTAATCGCTGCTGACATACTCAATTTCCTTGCCATAATCGAATTCCTCCTTTTAATAGTCAATCAATAAAATTACTAAATTCTAAACTTATTAATCGGGGCTACTAATATAAGCCGTCCATTTTGAATCACCAATTTCAGCGTTCTCCATTTTAATAAGACACATAAACATCAGTTAACAACTCAGAAGGACTTGGGTACGGGCTCTCTTCACTGAACTTCACAGCTTGATTTACCGCTTCTTCAACTGAGTTTTCTAATTTGGTTAATTCGTTTTCAGCTAACAGCCCCTGGCTTAGCAAGTGATTTCTAAAAAGTAGAATGGCATCTTTATCCGTTTTATGCTCGACCTTTTCTTGGTCCGTTTTGTATTTTTGGGCATCTCCTTCGAAATGGCCATAATTTCGATATGTCACACATTCAATTAGTGTTGGACCTTCGCCGCGGCGTGCCCTCGCAACAGCTTCTTCTGCTGCTTGGTAGACTGCGAGAACATCTTTTCCATCTACCTTAATACCTGGGATATTATATCCAATCGCCCGATCAACAATGGATTTACAGCTTGACGCATAGGTAAATGGAGTAGCCTCAGCATAGCCGTTATTTTCGGCAACAAAAACGACTGGAAGATTCCAAATAGCAGCAAGATTAATTCCTTCATGGAAAGTCCCGTGGTTTTGGGCGCCATCTCCAAAGAAACAAACGCTTACATCCTTAGTTTTCTTATACTTAGCTGTTAAAGCTGAACCGCATGCGAGAGGAAAGCCACCGCCGACAATTCCATTCGCACCCAGCATCCCTTTATCAAGGTCGGCAATATGCATAGATCCGCCCTTTCCTTTGCATAAACCAGTTACTTTCCCGTAAATCTCCGCCATCATCCCATTTAAATCACAGCCTTTAGCAATACAATGACCGTGTCCGCGATGGGTACTTGTTATACTATCTTTATCAGTTAAATGGGCACAAACACCCACAGCAACGGCTTCTTCTCCTGCATATAAATGAACAAATCCTGGCAAGATTCCCTGTGCAAATAACTCATGCACACTGTCCTCAAAGTTTCGGATTTCTAGCATTTTTTGATACATCCATTGTGCTTTTTCCTTTGTTAAAGCTACATCTTTACTATCCATCGTTCTCATTTTTTCAGCCTCCCTGGAAAAATTCATTACAACTTTATTAAAGCAAGAACCGTGCCAAAAAACGGAAGCCATATTTTCAATGCTTTAACGAAAATTCAGGTATAAAAAAAGAGACAAAACGAAACAACTGTCTCGTTTTGTCTCTTTTTGATTACTTTCCAGGTGGCTACTAAAATTAATTTTCCATAAAGGTTTTTTAAATTTGTTTCATTTATTTAAATTACCTAATTCGCTTGAAAAGGGCTGCCATATCTGGCCGCCCGCTTAGTTTTCTTCCTCTTTAAAGATAGACTTTATTAAAGTTTGAGGGATATTCAGTGTTTCATCGAAAAAAATTGGAACACCTTCTCCATCTCCCCTCTTTTTGAGGGTAGTTACTTCATTATTTATCTTCTCCATTTTGAAATCCAACTCAGAAGCTGAAAGTGCTGCCTCTTTTAAATCATTTTTAATCCTCTCTGGTATTTCCTTGTCATATTTATAGTATATTTTATGTTCCAGACTTGCCCAAAAATCCATGGCAATTGTACGTATTTGCAGCTCCACGAACACCATTTCTACTTTGTCTGACATAAAAACAGGGATTTTTATAATTAGATGGAGACTTTGATAACCGTTCGGTTTCGGATTCTTTATATAATCCTTCCTTTTAACTAACTCTACATCCTTTTGATTTTCAATTATCTGACTTATTTTATAGACATCCGTGATAAAGGGACAAACAATCCGAATCCCTGCAATGTCTTTAATATTCTCTTTAATGGATTCCAAAGAAAAACTAAGGTTTTTTGCATGCATCTTCTTTAGAATACTCTCCGGTGATTTTAGCCTCGAATTTGTATGTTCAATTGGGTTATATTCATGAATGTGAATAAATTCTTCTTTTAAAATATTTATTTTTGTATTCATTTCATCCAATCCAAATTTATACATCAATGAAAACCGTATTAATTCGTTCTTCATATTCCTTAACTTACTCATTTGCTGCTGGGCCAACTCTTCCATTTATATATGTCTCCTTTTAGCAAAGCTGATCAATTAGTAAATAGATTTTCGGATCCAATCTAATCTTAGAACCTTTGTTTTATTTTGCCAAATCGATCCTAAATAATAGCTTTAAATGAATGGCGAATGACATCCCCTCGGCTAATGATCCCAACCAGCACTCCGTTTCTTTCTACCGGCAGCTTTTTAATTTGTCCTTTTCCTAAGAGGGCTGCAATATTTTCTATTTCTTCATTCCATGAAACTTTGAGAACTTTTCTTTTAGCAATTTCAAGAACATTCTTTTTTAGCACTCTTTTTACTCTTTCAAAGAATTCCTCATCATCCCCCTGGATCGTAAAGCTATAGGAAAAAGGATCAAAAAATCGATCTTCATGCTTTCCAATATATCGCAGGATATCACCATCACTCACATACCCAACAATTTCGTTTCTGTCATTGACCACAGGAAGTCCGCTGATACCATACGTAATGAATTTCTCGATGACCGATCGCACTGAATCGTTTTCCTTTACTTTATAGACTTGTTGAATCATGATCTCATATGCTTTCATTATTTATTCTCCTATGCAAAGTTTAGTGAATGAATTTCACATTAACCCATAAATAGTTGGCCTTTCATTACCGTGGATTTATTCCCTTCATTCCTTTAGAATACCCTATATTAAAAAAATTGCTGAAAGAGATTAGTTGGAACCGTAGAATTATTACGGTACCTAACTATCAGCATAGACGGCCCCATAATACTTTTTACCATGCTGCCCGTAGATTCTTTATGTCGGGAAAATATTGTGTTTTTTTGCCTCATGTAAACCATCTTTAATTTTTACTAGCAAATTCACCAAGAGTTGTTGTTCTTCTTCAGTTGTCTTTGAGAAAATCTTTGTCACATGGTTACTATATAAGGGCGATAATGTGTTCAAAACACTGCTTCCTTTTTCAGTTAAATAAATGGCTGTTTTTCTCCGATCATGGAGAATATCCCTTCTAATAAAACCATCCTTTTCCAGACCATCTAGTAAACCCGTCATCGTGGACCTGGTAACTCCTATTTCATCCGCTAACTCTGAAGGGTTTAGAGGACGTTCATGGTTTAGAACTGATAGTAGAACTTTTAATTTTCCATTAGACAATCCGAAATACGATAACTTGGAAGTCACCTCATATTCCAACTCTCTTGCCACTCCCAATAGTTGAATCAATACTTCAAAGTGACGATCCCCAATAAAAGGGTTCATTGTTAGATTTGGATTGATATTCTTGTTCAATCGATCACCCCTACATAATAGTAAGCCACCTAATTATAAGGCGGCTTATTATTTATTGTCAATTCGATTAATGGTAACAATATGTTAAAATTTATAGTTCGCTGTAGATCTCACATCCATTAATTATATTATATGTGTTTACTTTTTGTATCTAAATTACTCCATCAACATTTAGGATTTAACTGGGTTCTTAAATAATAACCTTCCTGTATGTCATCGAGAGATTTCTAATTTGACCAACTCTGAATTAATAATATATCTTAGGACTTAGGAAAGCTTACGAAAATTAACTTTTTATGAGGTGGAGTAATGAAAGAATTACAGAAATTCGCAAAAGTCTATCACGAAGAAATGAATTGGGAAATTAATAAAGATAATTATGAGAGAACTCGTGCTTCACTTTTAAATAATTATATGCTGCTAACAACAGAAGTGGCGGAAGTTGCTGAAGAACTTCGAAAAGCTTTTAATTTGACCAATAGTCACATAGCAAAAGGCAGGGATGAAAAAGAGGCATTTGATTTAGCTAAAGAATCAATCAAAGAGGATTTAGGTAAAGAATTTGCTGATTGCTTAGCCTATATTATTAAAATGGCAAATTACTTTGAAATTGATTTAGAAGAGAGCTTTTATTCAAAAATGGATGAAGTAAAGAACCGAAAAAATAAGGATGTCGGGTTAGTAAGGTAAGGATGTAACTTTTATTACAAATGTTCAGCATATTGAAACAAAAAAATAACCGAAAGAGACTTCTTTCGGTTAAATATAGAATAATCCTCTGTCCACTTAATAGAATAAGCGTATTTTTATCATTTGATGGGAACTATAGAGACCCAAACAAATGGATTACTTCCAACTCCAATTCCCGTATCAGTGTAAATTCTTCTTTTCTAGGTGCTAATTCTTTTACAATACTTGCATAATACCAATGCTGATCTTTCATGCCATGGTTAAAACGCTCCCATACCATCTCGCCAATCATTTTACGGTCTTCCTTAATGGATTGTAGATTATGCAATTTATCCGCAGTAATGACTTGTATTTCTTCTATAGATAGATTTTTTAACATATCAATGGTATGTTGTTTTCTTACACGCCAAGGGAGGGTTTTATCAGGTTCCGAAGCTGCTCTGACCAAATTCGCAATATGCTCACCAAATTGCTCTACTAATGTTTCATAATTTGTATCGGTATCTTCAAGGGTATCATGAAGAATACCTGCAGCAATGACCGAATCCGAACAGTTCTCCTTTTGTAAAAGCATCCCCACGGCAAAAGGATGAGAGACATATGGGATATCTGTTGCTTTTCTTGTCTGATTTCGATGGGCTACTGCTGCAAAATTTATTGCTTTTTGAATGATATTCATCTTTATTTCCCCCCTGTATAACGGATTTGATGATATTAAAGTTTATTTTATACTGATTCCTCAAAAATTACTTGGAATGGCAGCAACCCTTCCAATATCTGTAGTTATAATATTAGGATGTCCCCTTACCGGTAAAAACCTCATCGTTACGTTGAACATGTTTGTTAATAGGATTGTCATTCAGTTCCGTTCAGCTTACTTGGTACAACAAAAAAATAATCCCCCGTCTTCCTTGATTCGGAACAAACGAGGGATCATTAACTTATATTTTTTTTCTTTTTAAACATTAAAATACCTCTCTTTCTTTTTTATTTAAATTCTCTCTAATTGCCTCTTCCCACCAGCGATGGTCCTCTGGAATACGATTTTTCAAAAAATCTAACCTTTCATTCACATGCTTTGACTTGATTAACATTTCTTCCTCTTCCATCATTCCACAACAGATTTCAATGATATCATCAAAGTGAGCGAGTGACATTTCCAGCACCTTCTTTCATAGTTTTGAGAAATAATTGAATCTTTGCCCTCCTTCTTTACTTAAATTATACGATGGATAAAGCTTTATATTATTTCAAAATTTGTCAATATATTGAATTTAGACACACCTTCTTACTGCTACGTCCTTTACAAAATTGATGAAGGAGTCTTCTGTCAGTGAACGATAAAAAATGAGTTCCAAACCCATAAATAAGGAATCTGGAACTCATAATTTTATAGTTTATAAATCAAAAACAATGATATAAGAGAAACGAACAGGTCTATCTACTCCCCATACAATGTTTACCTCCATGTCAGAGGAACTATTTGAACCACCCTCTATTTGATAGAGAGTGCTGCTATATGAATGAATTGTAGTATTTGTTTACGTTAATATTCTCCTTTAATGACAAAAAACGAACCCCGAATCGTTCCAGCTAGTTTCGACTTCTGCCTGGCAAACTTGAACTTCCCCTCCAACTCCTTTGGTACCTCCATCCCCTCAGAAAGCTTAAAACCAACGGCCCGCTTCTTTGGGTTATCAATCGTATACATGGCATTGACACTAAGCCCATCCTCATAAAAAACGTAGGCCATTTTGATATTTTCCACTTGAAAAAGCGACGTTTCCAAAGGTTTGGCCGCAAACTCAATAGCACGTTCTTTTAAAATTTGGTTCACATAATCAAGGGTTTCTTGGCTTTCACTAGCTGGTTCTACCGTAAATTCATGTTTGTATTTATTCATAAAGTAACGAGCTTCATTTGCACGTAAACCAGCAAGCGCTTCTGCGACTGGTGAAGACTCTAAACCCACCGTAGATACATTTTTAAAATCAACACGATAGGACATTTCCATCCCTCCTTATTTCCTGACAACAGGAATCCACATTTCACCATATACTAAACCGTTTCGCTGCCCCATCACAACCGACGTATTGGGCCCGCCAACATAGGCAAATTCCTGTGCTTCTGGCAAAGCTTGACCGAAAGCCATACCAGTAAGCATATTGCTCAACTCTTCCGCACTGTTCCCTTCCCCTTTAACAACTAGGTATTCACCTTTAGGAAATTGGATCATTCGAGTTGCCTCTGGCAGCGAAGTCTCTGTCATAACGCCCGCATAATGCATCATCTTGTTATTCACCGCTTCGTTCACAGCAAAAACGTAGTCATTTGTCGCAACAGATTTTAACGTATCAAGCGTGCCATCTTGTTTGACAGACTGCCAGAAGTCTGATTTTTCTTTGGTTATACCCGCATAGTCCGTGTAATTACTCTTAAGCTCCGTTCCAAAACCTAACACGGTAAAGCTGTCTTTTTCTTCAATCGTATAATTTGTCATATTCAAAACCTTCCTTTTTTTAAAATGGAATCAAATGATTTCACTTTTCACCTGATGAGTTTATAATAACGTTAAATCATGTCAAAAAATGATACTGTTTTGGAGGCCACGATGAAAAAAGTTGAACGGATTAATACCATCATGCGGTATATCAACAACCGTGCCCACTTTACCATTACCGAAATTATGCAGGAATTTAACATCTCTCGTTCAACTGCTATTCGGGATATCAGAGAAATCGAAGCCATGGGGATGCCGCTAGTCGCTGAAGTTGGAAGGGATGGGGGTTATTTTGTCAAGGATATCTCTGCAGTGCTTCATGATCCTATCCTTCACAATCCACTTCAAATTGTACGCTCTTCTTATTTTCTACACCGCATACTCTTGTAGGTGGAATAACGTAGTTAGAGGTGCTATATCCAAGGGATTGTTTTTCATTGGCCATTAAAGCGCCGTTATAAAAACCTCCAATCTTATTATTTTGAGTCGAATCTGCAGGGACCATGATTGCATTTGTTAAAGGAGAGTTACCATTATTGGCTACAGGGTCATTCTTGTATGCCTTTTCAAAGGATTCACTTGTTAAATCAAACATATCAATCACTTTAACACCCTGCTCCGTACCTAACTGCTCAACAGCTGTTACATAGGCATCATTGGAAGTTGTAATCGTTCCCGTTGTCGTATCAGTAGCATCATGATGAGGTTTTATTGTGTCATCTGAATTAAAATATTTTCTTGAAACAGGCGTAACTAAAATAGGTGTTGCACCTGCATTTTTTGCTGCTCAACAGAAAAAATTGTTTATGGTAAGATGATTTGGTATGTCCACACTAAAAAATGGTGCAAGGTAATTCATCATTAATGACAATAACCTTGCATCCTTAATAATCTAATATTTATTTTCTTACTTTTTCAACTAATACTTTTAAAAAAGTTATATTGAATCTATTGGTTATACTAGGAAACAAGGTTATTAATCCCCTTTAAGATCCCTCGATAAAGTAACGTTTAAAAATATCGGGGGATTGATCCTGAAATTTAGCGCAGTAATCCGTATCCGACAGGATACCTGCCCTCGTTACTTTTTTTCTACTCCAGTATATTTTTGGAAGCCTTTCATGCTTTGTTGGATTGATTCGATTTCGTTGAGTTGTGTATGGTCTTGTTCTAAGAGGATGTATTCTAAGTTAGGTGCTTTAGCCGCAGTATTAATAATTTCTTGTATTGGCATGATACCTGTGCCAACTTCTATAAAGCACAGTGGATTTTTTGTTTCTTCAAATAGTGGATAGGTGATTTCTCGATTTGCATCTATGATTCCGTTATACATAACAATAGGTTGTGGAGATTCTTTTGGAAAATCCTTTTGATGAAGAAGAACCAGTCGATCTTTATATTTTTCCATTAACTTAATAGGATCTTCTCCGCCTCTCATAATCCAATAGGTGTCCATTTCTATGAATACCAGGTTTGGGTCTGTGTTTTCCATGATAATTTCATATACTGATTTATCATCAAATTTTTGAAACTCTTGATAATGGTTGTGGTAATAATATCGCATTCCGCGTTCCTTACATAATTCACCAACCTGATTAAAAAACTCACATCGACGAAGTAAATAATCCATGTCTCGATAAGGATAGAATTCGATATCACATCCTATTTGCTTATTTCCTATTTCTTGATGGTAATCCAAAATGGCCGGAAGCCGTTCAATTGTTAAAGGATTAACGTGGCAGCCCACAATTGACAAGCCAAAGTCATTAAGAGCCTTCCTCATTTCCCTGGATGATACCCCGAACCCTACACCATCATCATCGAGGGCATCATGGTTGGCGGCTTCTATATATTTATATCCTGCTTTTGCAATCTTTTCTAACGTTTGAAAAGGTTCTTTTTTTAACGACCGTCGTACTGAAAAAAGTTGAATACCTACCTTTAGCCCCACGGAAATCACTCCTTAGTTTATCTTTTGCTTTTAATAGTCACTACTGAATTGTGATAAATTGTTGAGATTCAAGTTCCACTGCTTTTCCTGTTTTTGCAGATTCATAGATAGCTTCTAATATTTGGGTAACAACAAAAGCCTCCTCAGGCTTAACTAGTGGTTCGCCGTCATTTAATATACAATCCATCCATTGTTTTGCTTCCAAATATCCCACATCTATTTCTTCTTCGCCAAAGTAAGCAACCCCGGAGGCTCTGGTTGTCTCTGATGTGATTCTTTCGCCATATTTTGTTGTATTGAAAGTAACATAACCCTGATTCTTATCCGGATTTCCAAACATTTCTGCTCCTGCTTCCGTTCCGCATAGGGTAATCTGTGCCTCTTTTTCATTTAGGATATTTAACGCCCAAGATGCCTCCAACATAATGGTAGCACCATTTTCCATTTTTATATAACCAAATGCGGAATCCTCCACATTAAACTCATTCGGGTTCCACGGTCCAAAAATATTCCCATCCGGTTTGTCATAAAGTTTTTTATAGGCAGAACCAACAACCAGTTTGGGTTTATAATTATTCATCATCCATAAAGTAAGATCCAAAGCATGGGTACCGATATCGATTAATGGGCCGCCGCCTTGTTTCTCAAGATCCATAAATACTCCCCAAGTTGGCACCCCTCTACGTCGAATCGCATGAGCTTTGGCGAAATATATTTCTCCCAAATCCCCTTCTTCACATGCTTTTATTAAAGCTAGTGAATCCCTTCTGAAGCGGTTTTGATACCCTATTGTAAGCTTTTTACCAGTACGTTTCGCTGCCTCTACCATCTTCTTTGCTTCTGCAGAATTAATGGCCATCGGCTTTTCACACATAACATGTTTCCCAGATTCTAATGCCTTTACAGTTATGAAGGAATGTGAAATATTAGGCGTTAATACATGAACAACATCTATAGATGAATCTTCTAACAGTTCCTTATAATCTGCGTAAACATTAGCGTTCTCCACACCAAATTGTTTTGCTGCTTTTTCAGCTCTTTCAATTAATTCATCACAAAATCCAACAAGTTCAACCTTATCTCCTAACTTTGCCAATGACGGTAAATGTTTTTGAAATGCAATTCCGCCACATCCTATAATTCCAACTTTTAATTTTTGAGTGTTTGACATACCTATACCCCTTTTCAATCATTCTATAAATATAGATTTCTGGCGTTTTGAAAAGAATTCCCTGAAAGACTCACTTAGCAGCCTTTTACCGCAGCTTCATCTAAATTCTGTAAAGCATAAATGAGTTTGTCATTTTGCTCTTTTGTTCCAACGGTAATCCTTGCATGAGTCGATAATCCCCATGGGGCACATGGTCGGATAATTAACCCCATTCGAAATAATGTAGTAGATATTTCAGTGGTATCTCGTAACATATTAACAAATAAAAAATTGGTGTAAGAATTGGTAACTTCATATCCAAGCCTCCGAAGTCCCTCAACCAATCTAACTTTCTCACTCTTATTCTCTTTCAACACTTTAAGTTTGTGCTCCTTATCCTCAAGTGCGGCAATTGCTCCTGCAGAAGCAACTCGGTTACAGGAAAAAACTTCGCGTACCCGTTGCACAGGCAAAAGAAGTTCCTTGCTTGCGACTGCATAACCTACTCTAATTCCAGCTAAACCGTATAATTTCGAAAATGTGCGAATGCTAATGACTGAAAAGCCTTCTTTAATGAAGTCAATTCCTGTTGGGTAGTCTTTGGTCTCAACATAATCTATATACGCTTCATCAAGAACGACAATTACGTGTTCGGGTATTCTATTTAAGAACGATCTTAGCTCTTCTTTATTGGCAATCGTTCCCGTTGGATTGTTGGGATTAACAATTACTACTAATTTTGTTTTTTCGTTTATTGCGTTGTACATAGCCTCTAAGTCAATGTCATAATTAGCACATGATGGAACTTCTACCGGAATACCTCCCATAAGCAGAACAATACTTTTATACGCAGTAAAAGTGGGAGTGCAATACACAACCTCATCACTGGGATTGATGTATGCATTTCCGATTAACTTAATAATGTTGTCGGCACCGTTGGCGACAACGTACTGTTCCGGGTCTAAACCATCCAATTCCCCTAATTTACTCCGAAGGTCTAAATATGTTGAATCCGGGTACAGATGACTTTCTTCTACTGCCTTTTCATGGCAATTATTGCTTTAGGAGAGGGACCTATTGGATTTTCATTCGAACCAAGGCGAGTAATCTCTACTATTCCTTGTTCACGTTTCAGTTCCTCAATGGATTTCCCGGGTATATACGGATCCATGTCCCTAACACTATTTCTCCATAATTTTTCGAACACGAAATATTCCTCCCTTCGTGTCTATATTTGATAAAAAATATAGTCTATGATCCAATCCATTACTATCAGACCATAGACTAAGAGTTACCTAGTTAAGATAAATTCTACTTATTATTTAAACGTTCTACTTCCTTCTTCATGACATCGGAGTAATCCTTTGGCGTGATCCGATCAGCTAGAAGTTCTGCTCCCTGTACACACATGGTATCCCAAATTCCATTTGGTAAATATACACGGTCGAAGTACGGAACAACTTGGACATCATTATATTTTTCATAATACCCTACCAATTCGTGACTGGCCGTAACTCCCTTAATTCCTGATGGTAGCTTTGTTGCGTCTGAAAGTCTGGCAAGGTTCTCTTTTTTAGCAAAGAACTGGAGGAGTTTTTTCGCTTCTTCCGGATGCTTGGAATCTTTCCAGATTCCCATTGAACTATGTTCTCCACCCGAGAAGTTAGGCTTATCACCTTCTGCAATAGCCGGTACAGGCATTAGACCGATCTTAATATCCGGATTAATCTTATGAACCTCATCACTAATATATGGACCTACTAAAGCAAAAGCGGTTCTCTCTTCTGCAAAGGACTTAGGTAAGTCACTATATTTTGCTGTTAAGACATCCTTATTAATTAAACCCTTTTTCTGAATTTCTTGGAATTTCTTTGGAAGTTCATCCCATTTTCTCCAGTCAAAAGAATTATTTAATAAAGCTTCCTTATCATTTTTTTCCGGTGTAATAAATAGGGAATTGGCAAATAAATCAAAGAACTGTCCAATGGTCCATTTGTCTACTCCGGAGAAATAGAATGGAACAGTTTTTCCATTACTCTTTTCCAGGATTTGTTCCGAAGCAGCAATCAGTTCATCCAAGGTCTGTGGTACTTCAATCCCGTACTTTTCTAACAGGCCGGCATTGTAGGCAATCCCTTGTTTAGCTTCAATGACAGGAAGGGCATACACCTTACCGTCCTCATCAGATACGACTCCTTTTATGGAATCTGTCAATTCATCAGCCCAAGGTTCATCTCGAAGGTCAGCTAAATAGTTACCATAGCGCACCTTCGCCCATCCGTGCGTATCAAAGATATCAGGTAAATCGTTGGCTGCCATTTTCACTTTCATAACATTTTCATACTCACCGGGAAATTGCATTTCAACATTAATATCCGGATTCTCTTTCATGAATTCTCCTGCAATTTCTCGATATAAGTCCTGACGGGATGGATCATTGATAAACATAAAAGCACTGATTTTTGTCTTACCTTCATCAGAACCTTTTGCCCCGGACCCTGGCTTCGGATCATCTGACTGCCCAGTTCTGCTAGAACAGCCAACTAATGTAAGACATAGAATCATAAAGATGATAAAGCTTTTCATTAACCCTTTTGACATTGTTTACGCCCCCTGGATCCGATTGGATCAAATTTTATTTTATTTATTTATAACAGCTTCCGCATCATATAAAGAACATCTGCTTATTACCAAGGGTGAACTCCATCCTATGACGAAAAATCAACCGACGGAAGGGACAACTCCACATCAGGTTTAGCTTCCTTAATGGATAACATTTTCGAAATCGTTTTACTGATCATCGCCGGAACTACCTCAAAAGAATAGTAGGCTTCTACTCTTTCCTTTTGTCCGTGAGCATCAAACCCATAAGGGCCAATATTAACCACAGGCAGATCCATCTGTCGCATTGTTTCTAACTCAACAGAGAATAATGAATCCCATCCGGCCATATTATTTTGGATTGAAGCGCATGAATCCTCATCTTCACTGATGCCAAACCAACTCATATCAGAGATAAACGGGTAAAATTTCCGGGATTCGATTTGTTCATTAAATTCCTCATTCGCTTCTTTGATAGATTCTTCCACTGCCTCCATAAAACACCGTTGTTTTTCTGTTTGACCATCCATATAAATCCGTGGAAAAAATGGAGGTGCCAGATAGATGACAATGGTTGGCTCATCATCCTTAATCCCGGCTTTGTTAAAGGTCCGTTGAACAATTTCCATGCTTATTTCATGCAAATCCCTCTCTTGTTGAACTAACGTTGTATTCCTTTGACTCCCTTGAATATCCGGAATACCTCCGGATAACTTCACTAAGTCTTCATAGGTTAAAATATTCGTTTTATAGTTAATAGAATGAAAGGGAAGATTTTTCTTTTCACAATACTTTTTATATTCCTTATTTACCTTTTGCAAGACCTCATCTATTGCGTTCTTGGCTACTCGTTTCATCTCCGCGATGATTTCTTGGCTGGTTTTCCCATGACTGTATACGTTAAAATAAAGGTGAGATAAAAAAGGACTCTGCACATCATAGCTTGTTTTTAAATCCTTTTGCTTGAGTGTAACAGGTGGTGGAGTGATTTCTCCATCGAGTTCATCACAAAGTTCTGTATTTAGATCAACCTGTCTTACCAGTTCTGATGAAATTAAATTGGAATCCAATCCTCGGAACACTTCCCCTACATGTGAGGGTATACCTTTAATATAGAAGGATACAAGATACTTCCCAATTGTTCCGTAATATACGTAACGCGAGGGATCCCCCGGATATCTTGCTGTAGTATAATCCGAGTTGATTAATCCTACATAATTGAAGTTTTTCTCTTTTGCTAAATCTCTAATCGAGCGGCTTGCCGTTATGGCACCAATTCCAATTGCTTCTTCATCAGGACAAGTTAAGAAAACCAATTGCCCTTTAAAGGTGTCTCGATTTTCCGTGTAGGCTTTCAACACTGCTATATTCATTGCTAATCCGCTTTTCATATCGAGGATTCCACGTCCATACAACCATTCACGATTATCCCCAGTATTATTTTCACGATGATAATGCTTCGTGAGCTCGTTTGGGTTAAATGCAAGTTCCTTTAACTGTCCATAATCTTCTACCGGCACGGTATCATAATGACTCAATAATAATACGGTATCGTCACTTGTTTCGAGACCATCAACCCAGGCTACAACAGAAAATCGATTCCACTTATCATCAGGGATTGGGATTTTTCGTATGTTGGTTGGATTTAATTTAAAATAAGGAATTTCCATTAATTTCGATATTACTTTTTCACCAAAGACGACTTCCCCCTTTGTGCGTACGATGCTCGGAGTCTCAACCAAATCTATCGTCAATTCTTTTACATCATCGTAAAAGCTATTGAACTTCACAACCGGTCCCCCCTTCCACCCAATTTCTTCCTTGCCACTCCAGGTTTACATATATATCAATCGTAGAATCCGGTCTTATTTCCCCCTCCCTTTCTACAGAACATACAATACCTCTGAGTCCGTAAGCTTCCTTAACAAAGCGTTGTGGTAATTTCGGTATATCCTCATAGTAGGATTGGATTATTTGGCCGGGGTAAATGCATGGGAAATTTTCACCCTCACAGTACAAACTGGCACCACTGGGAAATAGAATCCGTGAACCACTGGGAAGCTGTGATAGACTTGGAAAACCGCTAATGACCATATTCGCTCCCAGCCATTCCGGTTTGATTGTCTTAATTCCCAGTCTTCTGGCAGCTTCATCACATTCCTCTTGTGATAGAATACTTACCTGTCTTCTATTTCGTATTTCAGTCCCCCGCGGGTACATCCGCTCTCTGCCATTAGACAGCTTAGTATAGCCAAAATGCCGATCCCCGGGAATTCCTTCATACATCAAATCAATTTGTGGAACTCGTGAGGTAACAAAGTTTTCCGGATTCTCCGTAGTCAACAAGGCTTCTACTCTAGCATTTAGTACCTTCACCTTGGAATAACCCCCCCGAATATTCCTCATTTAAGTCAATAAGATCCAACCAGGAAACGTCATTTTTGCTAATATTAATAGGAAGTGCTTCCATACTTGAATGAAGTTCTTCCACACTTCGCGGTCCAATGATGGCACAAGTTGGAAACGGCTGGTTTAACACATAGGCCAGTGCAATGTGATTGGCTGATACGCCTTTTTTCAATGCCAATTCTTCCGCTCTCCGCAAACGCTCCCAGTTAGCATCACTATAATAAACCCGAACCATATGTTCGTCGTCTTTTATCTCCGGAGTATATCTTCCGGTGAAAAACCCCGCAGATTGTGAAGACCAAGAGAATAACGGAATCTGCTTCTGCTCATGCCATTCACAATACGCACGATCAGCTGAAACACAACCGGCCCATCTTGGTTCGTTTGGCTTTGCCAGACTTAGGTTTGGACTATTTACGATAAAGCCGGATAACCTGTTTTCAGCAGCATATTCATTTGCTTCTTGAATACGTTGAAAGCTCCAATTAGAGGTGCCAAAGGCTTTAATTCTGCCTGCTTGTTGATGTTCATTTAACGCATAAATAATCGGAGCAACAGGAACGGTCGGGTCATCACGATGCAATAAGTAGAGATCAAAGTAATCGGTTTGAACACGGTCCAAACTGGCAAGCAAATCATCAGTAATACATTCAGGGTTCAACCTATTCCCATTATCATCATGGTGGGCTCCTTTGCCGATTAGAATCATTTGGTCTCGGTTGTTTCTAAGTTTTAGCCATTTCCCAACTGCGCGCTCTACTTTTGCCCCATAATCATAGGCCAAATCGACAGTATTCCCTCCTACTGCTACATATGCATCCATAATCTTGCAAACTTGCTCCATATTATCTTCGGTGAACATGGCGGAGCCCATGATGATCTGGGAAACTCCTTCTTTTAGACCCTTGATTGCAATTTTTTTCATTAAAGAACGCCTCCGACACTTTTGTTAGTTATTTCAGATAATTCCACACGACATCGTCCTTTTGCAGATTTCAGACATGCCTGAAGGACATGTGTATTATTCAAGGAATCTTCCAGACTAATGGGATATGGCTGTTTTTGTAAAATACTGTCGTGAAAATGATCGATTTGCAATACATATTGATTAACCTTTGAAACCGTAATCTCCTTACGTTCACCCTTAGAAGAAAAATAGAAGTTTCCTGTTTCCTCACTACATGAGTAAGCGAACGGAATTTCAATTCTTCCTTTTGTGCCAATGATATGCAAAGTATTCTTATAATCAGCCCACATACTGCATTGAAAGGTTGCGGAAACTCCCTTTGAAAATTCAAGCAGTCCGGACGCCATCATATCTACATTTCCATGTAAAGGTGAATAGAAAGCATTGACGGTTAGAGCTTCCGGTTCTTGATTTAATAAATATCTAATCGCGTTTATTGGATAACAACCCACGTCGAGGATAGAGCCGCCCCCCATATCCGGCTGATATCTTACATTGTTATAATCTTCCGAATTATTAAAGCAGAATTCGCCATGAAATCCTCTAATCCCACCGATTTTACCTTCTTCAATCATTTCCTTTATCATTGCATAGCGAGGGTGATGTCGATACATATACCCCTCAGCCAGGACTCTATTTGTTCTTTTACTAGCTTTAATCATTTCCTCTGCCTGATTAGTATCTAAAGCAAATGGCTTTTCGCAGAGTACATGCTTTCCTGATTGCATGGCCTTAATGGTCCACTCGCTATGCAGATGATTAGGAAGCGGGATATAAACGGCATCGATGGAGGGGTCGGCCAGTAAGTCTTCATAACTGCCATATGCTGCCGGAATTCCACATTGTTCTGCCGTTTTCTTTGCTTTTTCGATATCCCGACTCGCGATTGCCCTGACCTCTCCGATTTTTGATTGTTGGATGGAAGGGATGACGGCTTCCTTCGCAATACTGGCACATCCAAGAATCCCCCAATTGATTACTGAATCAGTCATTCTGTACCTCCATATGAATTATTTAACCTCACCCCTCATCGTCTAGATAAGAAGAATAGATTAGTAATAAACGGTTTCTCCATTAAACGATTCAAATGACATATCACCGGCTAAAGGTTCCGGTTTGGCACAAGTACTTTTCATTTGATAATGTACCTGATTACTAGATGAAAGATGAAATCCATGCATAATTTCAAGCACATGAAAAGCCATATCCCCATTCGCCCGATGTGGTCGTTTAGTCAGTAGAGAATTAGCCATGTCGGCTAGGCCGATTCCTCTGCTATTTTCAATAAACCCATGTGATAATGGCACTTCCGTCCAAGATTTCTCTCCTTGCTTTTGAAGATAGACCGGACCACCAAATGTATCAGGATCAGGTACCTTTAAAGAACCTGCTGTTCCATAGATCTCAATATATGGAAGATGGTGCCCCCATACATCAAAGCTTGTAATCATCGTCCCGACAGCGCCATTTTCAAATTCGAGAACTCCCGCCACGTGTGTGGGAACATCCACCTTAATGGAAGTACCGAAACTTTGTTTACTTGTAATCGTTCTTTCAGGATAGGTTATTCTCGTACTCCCCGTAACTTTGTGAACCGGACCAATTAAATTGATTAAGGCCGTAAGATAATAGGGTCCCATATCAAACATGGGTCCGCCGCCTGTTTGATAATAAAACTCCGGATTCGGATGCCAATGTTCCGGTCCATGGTTCATCATAAAGGCAGTAGCTGCAATCGGTTGACCAATCCATCCCTCATCAATTAATTTCCGGCACGTTTGAATTCCTCCGCCTAAAAAGGTATCCGGTGCAGAGCCAACCAATAAACCTTTCTCATTGGCCAATCTCATGATTCGATGTCCGTCTTCTAAAGAAACAGCCAACGGCTTTTCAGAAAAAACATGTTTTCCTGACGCTAACGCGGAAACAGAAATGTCAGAATGAGCAACCGGAATAGTCAAATTTAGGACCAGGTCAATGTTTGGATTTGACAGCAATTCTTCCACCGAACATCCCTTTGGAATGCCAAATTCCAGAGCTTTGTCTTTCGCCTTTTCCACATCTAGATCTGCACAAGCAATTATTTCAATTATAGGTAGTTGTTTGCATGTCTTAATGTACATAGAACTAATGAAACCACATCCGATAATCCCAATATTCACCTTTTTCATAGTATAGAATTGCTCCTTTACGAAACCTTTTCTACCGGAATTCTAATTCCGGACCATTTCTTATACTTAGTGGATTATTCCGAGTAACTCTTCTTTCACCATTACCCTTTAACACTGCCGGCATTTAGGCCTGTGATAAAGTACCGTTGTAAAAATAAGTAGGCAATTGTTATAGGTAATACTGCGGTTAGAGAACCTGCTGCAACCCAGCCAATGTTGTTAGTGTACTGACCAAAGAAAGATGAGAGTGAAACGGTTATCGTCCGTGATTCAGGAGCTGAGAGGAAGAATACTGAAAATTGATAGTCGTTCCAAATCCCTACCCCGATAAGTATGACGACGGTTGCGGTTACAGGTTTTAAAAGCGGCATGATGATTCTCAGAAACAGTCCCACTCTCGTACAGCCATCTATCATAGCAGCTTCATCCAACTCGCGCGGGATCGTACCGATAAAGCCTGTGTATAGGAAAATGGTTAATGGTAAATGAAAGGTGACGTGTAACAAAATAATTCCCCAATAAGAATTCATCGCTCCTACATCCACGAACATTTTGTAAAGAGGCACAAGAATCGTAAGAGGTGGAACAATCAATACCGAAATAAATAAGGTATACATAAATCGATTCAAACGTGATTTGTAACGAGCTAAGGGGTAAGCGGCAAATGCACCAATGATAATGGTTAACACAACTGAGACAACCGTAATAATGATGTTGTTAAAAAACGCCTGCCCAAGATTTGCCCCGTGCCAAACATTAATAAAATTATCAATATACCAATAACCGGGGAAGGCCCATTTCGAACTTACATCATCCACTGCTTTAAAGGACGTTGTTGTGAGAAGGTAGAACGGCAGGATATGAAATAAACTAATAATAAATAGCAGCGCAATAAATCTCTTTTTCGTTTTATTCATTCCTGAACCTCCCTTTTACGTAAATAGAATAATGCTGTTAAACTTACGACGCAGATGATCACAAACATCAGGTTACCTAGTGATGCAGCATAACCTGCATCCTGCCGTGCGAAGTAAATTTGATACATCATGGTTGATAATGAAGCGGAAGCATAACCCGGTCCCCCATCAGTCATCGCTTTAATTACATCAAATAACTTGAGACCTCCTATGAGATTTAATACGATATTAATCGTTATAGAAGGAGCTAAAAGCGGCAGGGTAATGTTTTTAAATTGAGATAAAGCAGATGCTCCATCCAATTGGGCAGCTTCGTAATAATCTTTTGAAATGGATTGGAGTCCGGCAAGATAGACAATCATCGCAACACCTATATACTGAAAGGTATTGACAAAAGTAATAATCCAAACATTCAGCTTTGGATCTGCCAATAGATTGGCGGGTTGGTCTGTAAATAATAAAATGATATCATTCAGTGCTCCGCCATTATATTGGAAGAAAAAATACCAAATGTATCCCATAATCAAGGGACTAATAATGACTGGCAAATAAACAATCGTTCGTACAATCCCTTTTCCCTTTATACTTTGATTGAGTAAAATGGCATAACCTAAACCAATGATATTCTGGAGTAATGTACTACCTACCCCATAAATGAAGGTATTTTTGATAACATTGAGAATATCCGGGTCAGATAGCATTCTTTTGTAATTTTCCAATCCAATCCTGCGAAATTCTTGAGAATAACCATCCCAATTGGTGAGGGAAATATCGATACCTTTAATAAAGGGAAAAAAAATAAAAGCGGAAAACAGAATCAACGTGGGGAGATACATTAAATTTAGAAGAGCTTTACTATTCAATAGTTTTTCAAAGAATCGAGTCTTTTGTTTTATCTCAGGCCGGGTACGACTTCTTTCAAGCTTGGATTCAACATGCATTTATTTCCCCTCCATTCCTACCATGTCTGCTTTGTTGTTATCTGCGAAGTTCACTTTTAATTTCTAATTACTACCCATAATCCAGCGATTGTCTTCCACTTCCTCGTAGTAAAATAAATCTGCCTCCTTTACAAATAGATTAAATTCTGTATATTTAGATAATATATAATAATCACTTAATTTCATATGTACCAATTCTACAATGTAAGCGCTTATTTTTAATCTATTTTCGTAAATACATAGGCTTCTAGAGTTAAATACGTTGAAATGGAGTAGAATTATGCACTTTACCTATTCTTTACGTTTTAGGCTTACGATTCTTTTTATACTGACCACCGTAATCCCAGTGTTAATCATCGGCTTTACGATGCCCTATTATTATCAATCACTTCTATCAAAAGAATCTCAAAAGCTGACAGAAAGCACATTACTCTCATTGAGCCAGAATATTGAAACCTATCTAGATGATTTGGAACGTTTAACAATTACTCCTTACCTCAATGATAATGTAATGTTCTCTTTAAAGTTAAGAGCCAGCGGTCAATACGAGGAAGCCAATGATTATACTAAGTTAAAAGCTGAACAAGCATTGTATAATACGTTACCCAACTATTTAAAGAATACGAGACACGATATTCTTGGAACCATTCTTCTCCCGTATGACGGTTCTGTCTTTGTAACTTCTACTAACTATTCAACGGAAGTTAAGCCCAATTATCCATTTAAAAGTCAAAACTGGTATAAAAGAGCCGTGTCGGCGGATGGTAAAGTGACATTTATAAGTGATCATTCTCAGGACTACTTAAAAGATGAGAAAGCTCACCAGGTTTTTTCAGTCGCCCGGCTGATTAAAGATCCCGATACATCTAAACCTCTTGCCGTCATGATGGCAAATGCGGATACGGTGATTCTAAAGAAAATACTTAGTGAGATAAAATTTAATGTAAAGTCTACTACTGCAATACTTGATGATAAAGGACAGCTAATCTATTCCAATCATCCCATTCCTGATTATGTGCTGCAGCAGGTCGATAATAACAAAAATATCATCAAGAGTGATGAAGAGAGCTATGTAACAGTAGAAAAAGACATCAAGAAAACGAAGTGGAAAGTAGTAGCTTTACTGTCAAACTCAGAGTTGAAAGCTAAAGTGAGATGGATGTACATTGCAGGTTTATGTATTTCAATCGGGGGAATGGTTTTAATCCTCATCATTTTCTCTTTCACATCGCGCTGGTTAATTAAACCCTTTAAAGAAATGACGAAGGTTATGAAGGAAGTACAAGAGGGGAATTTACAGGTGCGTTTTCATACTCACGGTAAAGATGAGGTGGCTCAACTAGGAAATGCCTTAAATACGATGATTTCACAACTTAATAAAATAATAGACCAAGAGTTTAGAGCCGCCCTCAATCAGAAGAATGCTGAGTTTCGTGCACTTCAGTCACAGATACAACCCCATTTTTTATATAATACCCTTAATGGGTTTATTGGGCTAAATCGCCTTGGGGATAAGAAAGGACTTGAAAAAGCCATCTTAGGATTAAGTGGCATGCTTCGATACATTCTTGACCAAGGTGATTGGACCACGGTTAAGGAAGAACTCCAGTTTTTACAGAAATATTGTGATTTGCAGAAATTGCGCTTTTCAGAGCGCTTAAATGTTCTCGTTCACATCGAGACTGAAGTTGAACAGTGGAAGATTCCTAAACTTCTATTACAGCCATTGGTCGAAAATGCAATTATCCATGGAGTAGAGCCACTGGAACGTCCCTGCAATGTGACAATTGAAGGGAAAAGTGAAAAATATGATAGTGAATCCTATTTAGTGATAACCATTCGTGACAATGGGATTGGATTTAATTTTAATGGTGATTTTAATCAAAATAATAGAATCGGCATTAACAATGTGAAAGAAAGATTAACAATGAGTTTTCCTCGTGCACAATTTGACATTCGAAGCCAATTAGAAGCAGGAACGGTGATTGAAATCAGAATACCAGAGGAGGATAATAACAATGAGAGTCCTAATAGCTGACGATGAAAGTTTAGTAAGGTCCAGTTTAATTAGTATGCTGGAAGAACTTCATTTACCTCTTACGTTGATAGGTGAAGCGAAAAATGGCGACGAGACCATTCAAATGGTTAAAACCTCCAATCCGGATATTGTGTTTGTTGATATTAGAATGCCCAAATGTAATGGACTGGACGTCATCCGAAAAGCAAAACCCTTCTCCCCCGAAACCCAGTGGATAATATTATCCGGTTATTCCAACTTTGAATATGCTAAGGAAGCAATAAATTTAGGTGCTGTCAATTATCTGAATAAACCTGTTAGCCCTGAAGAATTAGCTGAAACTCTAACAAAACTTCAAGAGCAGTATCAACAGAAAAATCATAAGTTAAATAATCAATTTGAAAGCGAAATAATTTCTCATTATTATAGCTTACCTTGTTCGAATGAAAGTAACTGTTTATTAATGAATAAACGGTTCTACGGTTCATTTTTACTGATCGACAGCCACTTACCGGAGACTTTTCAGGCTGAACAACTTACAAAAATCAGTCACCATTTACGAAAGAATATAAACGAATCTCAAGATAATCTGTGGAAAAGTGCCCTCATGCTTCTATCCAATGGGGAATTGGCTTCTGTCAGGGGCTGCAGCGACCAAAAAACAACAAAGAGAACTCAACCATTCACCGACTTTAGGGAGAATAAAGAAATACTTCTACACGCTAACAAGCAGCCATTCTCTATCACTTTCTTTCAGTCAAACCTTTGCTCCAGTGTAGAATTACTCTTTCAACAAATGAAACAACTACAAGAACTCTCACCTCTCCGTACTGTGGTTGGTGTGAATAAATGTCTGTCTGTTAAAGATTTAACCAGTTGGGGTTCATACCCGGAGTTGCTTGAACTTAGCAAGTTATTGATAGATTTAGCCGAAAGCTTTAAAAATCTTGAGTATTTGACTTATATGAATATAGTAGAATCTATTGAAACCATCTTAAGGGATATTTCTAACAATCTGTTCACAAAAATACAAGCACATATAGCTCATTTCCTTCATGTTTCAATTGGTCTCCCATTATATATGGATTGCAGTCCCAAATCTTTGGCGGAAGATTTATCCAAGTACAGTGAGCAGGTGCTTAAAGAAAAATCCAAAGACTCCTTTAGTCCAACTGACCTTATTACCCAAGTGGTCTCATACATTGATCAACACTATGCGACAGAAATTGGGCTTAATCAAATTGCTAATCAGTTAAATGTCACCCCGAATTACCTAAGTACGCTATTTCGCAAGAAAATGGGAATCACCTTCCTTAAATACTTGACTCGTATACGTATGTTAAAGGCAAAGGACCTCCTATCCAATCCGCACATCCAAGTTCAGACTGTCGCCGAAAATGTTGGCTATTTTAGTACTCGGCACTTTACTAAATTGTTCTATGAATATTTTGGTTGTTATCCTTCGGAATTTCGTGATCGTCGCCGAGCAAATTGATATGAATTTAGCTCCAATGGCAGTTTCCTCAACTGTAATAATTGCTTTTTGCATAATTATCTACCTTTAGCAATGGCCCATTAGGACAATCTATTCGGCCGTATATTTTTGTTATCAAGAAAATGGCGAATAGTGAATGTCACTATTCGCCACGTCATCCTCATAATTAAGCTCTTTTTAAAAATCCTTTTTCATAGTTTGAATTTTAATCAACAGTCACTTCCTAAAGAATAGCATACTGCATGAGGATATTCATAAAAAATAACTGCACCCTCGATTTGATTGAGAGTGCTGTTGCATGTATTCTTGTATTTCTATACTTTAATCAAAACTATAGGGCATTTCCAACCCATCTTATTTCTTCACCACCGGAATCCACATTTCACCATATACTAAACCGTTTCGCTGCCCCATCACAACCGACGTATTGGGCCCGCCCACATAAGCAAATTCCTGTGCTTCTGGCAAAGCTTGACCGAAAGCCATACCAGTAAGCATATTGCTCAACTCTTCCGCATTGTTCCCTTCCCCTTTAACAACTAGGTATTCACCTTTAGGAAATTGGATCATTCGAGTTGCCTCTGGCAGCGAAGTCTCTGTCATAACGCCAGCATAATGCATCATCTTGTTATTCACCGCTTCGTTCACAGCAAAAACGTAGTCATTTGTCGCAACAGATTTTAACGTATCAAGCGTGCCATCTTGTTTGACAGACTGCCAGAAGTCTGATTTTTCTTTGGTTATACCCGCATAGTCCGTGTAATTACTCTTAAGCTCCGTTCCAAAACCTAACACGGTAAAGCTGTCTTTTTCTTCAATCGTATAATTTGTCATATTCAAAACCTTCCTTTTTTTAAAATGGAATCAAATGATTTCACTTTTCACCTGATGAGTTTATAATAACGATAAATCATGTCAAAAAATGATACTGTTTTGGAGGCCACGATGAAAAAAGTTGAACGGATTAATACCATCATGCGGTATATCAACAACCGTGCCCACTTTACCATTACTGAAATTATGCAGGAATTTAACATCTCTCGTTCAACTGCTATTCGGGATATCAGAGAAATCGAAGCCATGGGGATGCCGCTAGTCGCTGAAGTTGGAAGGGATGGGGGTTATTTTGTCATGAACAACTCTGTCCTGCCCACCGTTCGCTTTACGGATAATGAAATTAGAGCTCTATTTATCGCCTTTATGGCCACAAGAAATCAACAACTCCCCTATTTAAAGAGTCGACAGTCGTTAGCTGAAAAATTACTTGGCCTCATCTCAGAAAACCAGCAAGAAGACCTTGTACTGTTAAATCAAATCTTGCTTTTTGAAGGGACGAACCCCCATAATCCCGACCTGCTTGATCTATCAGACCTTCCCCATCCGATGTTAGAAAAACTAATCCAACTCCTGCTGGTGGATCGTTATTTATTAATTACGATTGAAGAAGAGAAAATAATTAAGTCTTACCCCATTTATCTCTTACACCTGTACCGTGAAAAAAGCTTTTGGCTAATTGAAGGCTTTGACTTAATGGAAGAGAAGCAACGAATTTTTCCTGTCGACAATCTCACCAATGTAGAACTTTACACTACGAAGCAAAGACTAAGTGAGAAAAGGATTTTGGAAAGACTCAACAAACAGGAAAAAATAATCAATCTGGTCCTTGAATTGGGTCCAAGGGCGATTGCCCAGTTCAAAAAATACCATCCTTTAAAAGTTTCCATTTCCTATATGGATCCTTACCAAACCACGGCGGTTCTAAAGACCTTTATCAATATTAATAACACAGAAGAAATGGCCGAAATAACCAATTGGCTGCTTTTCCTAGGTGGGGATATCAAGGTCAGGGAAATGCCGGAAGAAGTCTTGGATGGTATAAAAGAGAGATTATTCCTATATTCCCCATAATCACCACTAGTTAAAACCACATAAAGATCGTTACGGTGAACCGTGACAAAATCAAGTGAGGTAATCTCTTTAAATAGAAACAGCACCATTCCAATGAGTGTGGATGGTGCTGTTTACATTAGATGAACATTTCCTCAAGCAAAAAGATCAGTACAGGACTTCCCTTTCGAGGAGGGACACTATTCTATCAAAACTATATGTAATTAAATCAAGTATTTCTCGGATTCCTTCGTATAATGCACGACTTGATTAAGATGACCATTTTTGAGCTTTACTGCCCATTCTGGATCCGCTAGTATGGCACGGCCAACGGCTACATAGTCAAATTCGCCTGCTTTGATTTTTTCATCGACAATTTTAAGATTGTCTTCTATTGATACATGATCATTATCCTGATTGCTCAGAAAGGCACGGTTAATTCCGACAGATCCGACCGCAATTGTTGGTTTATTGGTTATTCTTTTCGTCCAGCCGGCTAAGGTTAATGAAGGATCTTCCTCTTTAAATTCAGGTTCCCATATACGTCTTGTAGAGCAGTGGAAAATATCTACACCAGCTTCAACCAATGGGGTAAGTAATTGTTCCAATTCTCTAGAGTTCTTTGCTAATTTAGCTTGATAATCGGTTCCTTTCCATTGTGAATAACGAAAGACAATTGGAAAATCAGGCCCGACTTCTCTCCGGCAAGCCCGAACGATATCTGCTGCGAATTTTGATCGCTCTCCTATATCCCCGCCATACTCATCTGTACGTTTGTTCGTTAGTTCCCAAAAAAATTGATCAATTAAGTATCCGTGTGCACCATGCAACTCAATGCCATCAAAGCCGATACGCTTTGCATTTGCGGCCGCTTCAGCGTATGCATCAATCATTTCAGCCACTTCGTCTTTCGTTAAAGCCTTTATGTTCTCATTTCTCTGGCCTTTTAACGTAAATCCAGACGGACTGACTGGGGGTGCGTCAATATTTGGTTCACTGCCTGCTTTTCGGGCAGCACCTACATGCCATAATTGTGGAATGATTTTGCAGCCTGCTTGGTGGACTTCCTTCACTACATTTGCCCAGCCATTTAAGGCTTTCTCCCCATAAAATCGGGGAATATTGGGGCTCATGACTGCAGCTGGGTGATTAATCGCTGTGCCTTCCGTAATGATGAGCCCAATCCCATTCTCGGCACGTTTTCGGTAATATTGTGCAACATTTTCCCCCGGGAGCCCATCTGGTGAAAACATTCTTGTCATTGGGGCCATCACTAACCGGCTAGCTAACCTTTCATTTCCAAATGGGACAGATTGTAACAAAGTATGACCTGCAAACTTTTGATCCAAGGCGAGCACTTCCTTTTATTTATTCGTTTGATCCTGCTCCCCTTATTCTATAATTCTAATTTATAAATATAAACTGATAAGTTCTATGTTTATACTAATTAGTTCAACGCTCTGATTACCCCGATGAAGCATGGGATTTCATTCGAATTTCGTAGGAGCTGAAGACTTTTCCATATAAATAAGCAAAACTGAATTGTAAACCGGAAGCTATGTAGAAAGGCAGGGCCAGTGAACCAAATCCAAAAAGATAGCCGGTAAAATACGGTCCAATCGAGATGGGCAGCCTGATTGAAAAGATATTGATGCTTGAAGCGAAACCACGGCGCATGTCACGAGTCAAACTCACACTCAACGCTTGCTGTGCCCCTTGTGTACCTCTGTTTAAAGCCGTTCGTATGATATACAAGACAGAAACAAGTGCATAGGATGATAGTAAGGGCATCAAAATCAAAAGCAGGCTTGCAATGAAACGAACCAGCACAATGGACCTTATTGTCCCGTGTTTGTTGGATAATCTTGCTTGTAAGACCGAGGTAACACCTGTCGCAAAAAAAGTGACAGCCAATGTGCCTCCAATCTGTATACTGCTTACCCCGAATTTAGCCGAAAACCAATACGACATCATGGGTCCCGTAAGCCCAATGGCAATCCCATTAAGGATGTTAATGGCTGCGAGCTTAAAGACCGCAGAATTTTCTTCGCGCAGGATTCTCTTTTCTTGATTCCCTGACTCCTCTTTAATATATCCTGGTTGTTTATCAATTTTTCCTTCCTGAATGGTTAAAATGATTGACGCTGTCACAAAGGAGAAAACGAAGATAAAGAAGAATATAGGGCGATAGGAAGTATCTCCATTAAGATTATGATTCCATAAGGCCGTAATCCCCGCCAGCAATGCACCTGCCGCCATTCCGAAAAAGCTAAGAGCATTATTCAGACTATATACCTTTCCACGCTCTTTTTTTGGGATAAAGGCCGCTAGCCAAGCCTGCTCCGCCGGGGCACAAGGACTGGGAGAACCGGCGTCCGCTTTCCCAAAACCTGAAAGTGTGATTGCCATAAATAACAAAATAGTATTTGTAGATAATATCCCAATCAACGCACATCCGGCTGTTAATAGTTCAGAAAAAAAGATAAAGGGTTTTCTCCCCAGTCGATCGCTATAAATACCTATGACTGGGGCTAGTCCTACACCAAGCAAACCTCCGGCAGCAAGCACACTTCCAATGGCCGCTGTACTCCAACCCAGTGCAGCGAGGTATAGAGACAAATCAACAACTAACATGCCTTGTCCAATACTTCGAATAGCATTGACCAGCATAAGTTTTTTGGCCGCCGGATGAATTTGTCCGGCTCCTTCTTCATCGTTCTTACCAAACACAAACTTCAAGTTTATCACTTCTTTTCTATTTTTCTTCCATCATTTTAAATAATTATGGGGGATATCTGTTAACCATTGGTGATTTACTCTACTTAAAAGAGTTCCAAATTCTCCTGTGATTTATTCACATCCATTACGGTTTACCTATAAAGGAAACATCACAATGGGTGCATTATGTCCTTTAGAAAACAGAAACCCAAATAGCGGATACAGCATAAGTTGTTTAAAATGGTGATGTTCGAAGCAAAATAATCCGAAAGGATCTGGCTGATCGATGAAAAACGAGGATAGTTTATTAGAGAGGGAAGGAAGCGACATGATTAAGCATCCAAACAAATGGAAGGAATTCATACAAAATATTAAACAAAATATCTATATTGTGTATCTCGCATACCGTCATCCAAAAACACCATGGTATGCTAAAGCATTTTCATTATTGATTGTTGCCTATGCGTTAAGCCCCATAGACCTTATTCCAGATTTCATTCCCGTATTAGGTTATTTGGATGAAGTTATTCTGCTTCCCTTGGGGATATTAGGAGTGTTCACCCTGATACCGAATCAAGTATTGCAAGAATGCAGGGTGATGGCCTCCCGAACGCCTATAATGCTGCGGAAAAATTGGGCCGCAGCGATTGTTATTCTCCTCGTTTGGATCAGTCTCGCCACCACGGTTCTTTTCAAATGGGTCATATAAAAAAGGTGCAAAGGTTATGTACGCAGTCCCTTAGCACCAAATTTGTAATCATATATTTTATTAGAGTTTTATGTTTTTTTTGATGCGGGTCTGTCAAGCTGAAATCTCCGATAGATGATAGGTGATGACTGTATAATGGGGGTGCAATTAGCGTCCTGTACAGCTTTTTCAATCAGATAATGTTTTGGCGCCCATTGGCAGACTGGATCCGTCGCATAAGCGTCCCCAGTTAAAGCAAAAGCCTGGCAACGGCACCCACCTCCGTCTTGGTGTCTTAGTTCACACGAAAGGCAGGGTTCTGGCATCCATTCTTCACCGCGGAAATGGTTAAAAGACTCTGATTCATACCAAATATGACTTAGTGAAGAATCAAGAACATTTTCAAAGGAAAAACCCTCAATCATCCCGGCTGTCGGGCAAGGAAGGACTGCCCCATTTGGTGCTACCGTTAAGCCAATCGTCCCCCATCCCCCCATACAAGGCTTAGGTGCTTGAGCATAATAATCAGGAATAACCCAAATGATTTCGATTTTTTTCCCAATGCGCGCTTTTGCGGCGTCATAGATTTCACGGGCACGCTCAATCTGAACACGGCTTGGCAACAGCTGCTCCCGATTGAGCAAAGCCCAGTTATAATACTGTGTATTCGCCAGTTCCAGACGTTCAGCCCCCACCTCCTCGGCGAGTTTAATAATCTCATCCAAATGATCAATATTCATTCGGTGCAACACGACATTTAATGATAAATACAATCCGGCTTTTTTTACTGCTTTGCACGCTTCCCTTTTCTTGTCAAAAGCTTTAAAACCGCCGATGATGTCTGAAAGCTTTGCATCGCCTGCCTGAAAGCTCACCTGCACATTTTCCAGTCCGGCATCACAGAGCCGGGCCGCCTTTTCAGTTGTTAATCCAATGCCGCTGGTTATGAGATTAGTATACATTTCTAATTTATTTGCATGGCGGATAAAAACTTCCAAATCGTCTCGTAAAAGAGGTTCTCCACCGGAAAAATGAACTTCTACAACTCCCAGATCAGCCGCCTCAGATAAAACACGGCACCACTCCCCGGTCGATATTTCCATTGCCTTTGAAATCATTTCTAAAGGGTTCGAACAATATGGACAATGCAAAGGACAGCGATGAGTTAACTCCGCGACCAAGGAATATGGAGGGGGTGCTCCCTTATTATTCTTTGTTATCGACTGAACCATGTTTATGGATCACCACCCAACCCTGATCCTCCATTTCCCGGAGAAACTCAGAAATATCTGCCTTCATCGTTTTCAAATCAGGCAGAGCACTTATATCTGAATTTTCTGTGTCTTCCTTTAGTGAAGCCCTTATTTTTTCAGTGATGGTGTTCACGGTTTGTCTCCCGTCACACAAAGTAAGAATAGTTGCAGCCGTTTCGTTCAAGACCACGACCTTTTCCGGTAACAAAAGAAGATTCTTCTCCCTCACCTTATCAAATTTTAATCGCGCCTTTGCTGCGAGTCTTGGAATACTGTCAGCTAAAATTGACTCCACCACCTTTCATTTATTCTTCGGTGAGTGATAAAATCATCGTTCACTCTTATAGGGGATATGCGTTTTCGATGGCATCAAGTTGTGCCCACAACACATCACACTTGAAACGCAGTGCGGCAACAGCCCGCCTTTGATCTTTTGGAGTTTGGCAATAGGTTAACACAAGTTTAAGGGCTGTATCGGCATCACGCGGCGCCTGTGAAAGGCGATTTTGAAAATATTCCAGTCCTGCACGGTCAATCCACGGATAAAGGCGCTCAATAACCTTCATTCTCTTTGACATTAAATCAGGAGAAAACAATTCGGTTAGGGAGGAAGCGACGGCTTCGATCCATGGTTTTGTCCTCGCGAAGTTTACATAAGCATCCACGGCAAATCGAACACCCGGAACGACTCTGACTTCCTGTGCAACTTCTTCCCGGGATAACCCCACAGCTTCACCAAGCCGAAGCCATGCTTCAATTCCACCTTCTTCCCCTTGCGTTCCGTCATGGTCAATGATTCGCCCAATCCATTCACGGCGCATATCCCTTGATGGCAGCCTAGAAAGAATAGCTGCATCTTTAATCGGAACTGATTTTTGATAATAGTACCGGTTAGCCACCCAACCGCGGATCTGTTCTCTGCTTAATTTTCCTACATGCATCGCTACATGAAATGGATGTTTGTCATGATAGAAGGAACTCCCAACAGCTTTTAATTGCTCTGTGAATTCATCCCTCGTCCATAGTTCTTCCTCTGTTTCATTTAACACCTTTTCTAGGCTAACGAAATCACCTTGATCCAAAATGTTCACACCTCCACTTCCATACCATCATAGGCAATCTCAAAACCAAGCCGTTCCAATGTATGCCTTTCTATTGAGTCCTTATTTAGAATCGGGTTGCTGTTGTTTATGTGAATCAGAATTTTCCGTTTGGATGAGTATTTGGCAAGCTTTTCAGCAATGCCCGATGGCCCGCTAATTGGTAGATGTCCCATATTTCTTGCATCGCGCTTGGTTGCACCCAACTCAACCAATTCGGTTTCTGACCAAAAGGTTCCGTCCACCATCAAGATATCCGCCTTCTGAAAGCAAGCTTCTATAGCCGGGGTGATCCTTTCTAAGGTAGGAAAGTAAGCTAGGCATCTGCCGGTACTCTCATTATGAAGAACCAGCCCAACCTCCCAACAATCTCCGGTGTCATTCTCCCCCTTATTTGACCGGGTATAAAGCGGCGGTTTTTTAGAAACGGGGACCGTCTCGATGACGATGGTTTCTTCTTTTCCTACACCCGTATGTCCTATCCGCTTGCGATGATCAGGGTGAAGAGACTGCCATTCCCATGAACAATAGTTTTCTAGTAGGGGTAACACTGGAAAAAACGACTGCAAACTCTTTCGTACAGTCTCAGTCCCATAGATGGTTAAACAAGAACCCTCCCGTAATGACAATAACCCAATCGTATGGTCGAACTCGGCATCAGTTAATATAACACCTGCCAGCGGAGTCTCTCTAATACCTGGACCCGGATGCAGGGCAGTAAACGATTCAATCTGTTTGTGAACATCCGGTCCCGCATTTATGAGATACCAATCCATTTCATTCGCACTTACAGCAAGCGATGATTGTAATAACGGCTGGTGCGAATCGTTTCCTTCGCGGACACTATGGCAATTTGGACATGCACAGTTCCACTGCGGAAAGCCGCCACCAGCCGCTGCTCCTAAGACTTTAATTCGAATTTGGCTTCAGTCCTTTCACTAGAGACTTGAACACCTTCTTTGCCAATATCCCTAGGTTTACTTAATGCCCTTCCCACTTGCCACCCAATCGCCATATTCACTACAGCCATGAGGGGATACAGGAGATAGTCACCCAATGGTTCTGGGAGCAGGAGATCGACGACCAGCCATCCTCCGGCCATTGCACACCCAATAATCACGCCAATTATTGATTTTAGGTAACGCCTTATTTTCATATGCCCCACCTCCATTGATTTATAAAACTATGCATGCGCAAGCAAGCTGTGCTGCTAGTCAATATAGGCATACATTGTCACCTCAGGAGATGTATTGATCACTTCATACTCAGGCTTCACCCACATGTTAGATACCCCCTTTCATGACACCCACCCTGAAACCTGCGCGGGAGTGTCTGGTTTTCCCTTTCAAAATAATCATATGTAGAGAAATATCTCAAAATAACCTTAATTTTGACATGAAGTTGTCCTTATGTGGCATTGGATTTGGCAATATATTGCAAAAAGGGACAAGAACAAAAAAAGAAACAACCTGAGTCTGGATGATGATTGAACTCAGGTTGTTTACGTTATGATTATCTACTTACTAATATAATGATTTATTAAATGATCTAACTCACGTTGTTTTATTTCAGTACTGACTGCTCCTTAAATGAAAATTAACGGTCCATTGTCCATTTTGATTCATTATTCCATGTGTGTGAAATGACAATTCAGAATTATCTGATCTGTAATGTTGCAGCTGTGCTATGATTGTTCCTTTATACTCATTATCACTTATTTTCTGAAACGATTCTGATTCCTCACGAACTAACGTATTCCCAATCCAAATATACGGGTTCCCAATCAAACTTTTAGTATCCGGACTAACTGGAATATTTGAATTTGTGGTTATCGTATAATGCAACTGAATGTCTTGGCCGTGGTTTATGATCGAATAATCATTGATAGTTAACCTGATTCCGTTATCCTCGGATGAACCTAAGCCATTACTTGACTGAGCATTGGTCAATGTTGGATAGGCAAATCCAAAGAGTAAGGAAATGCATAAGGCGGCACCAATGAATCGCACGGTATAAATCGGTAATTTCCTCATTTTAACACCATCCTTATTTTTCGTGAATATCTGATGTTTCGCCAATTTATAATTATCCTTTTAAGAAACAATCTGAGTCCGAATAAGAGAATCAGACTCGGATTGTTTCAGGAGTAAAAATCATTTCTTTTTGGATAGCCATTCCGCTAGTGCTTCAGCCTCTGCACCTTTGGCCATACCTGCTGGCATACGGTCGCCACCATTAAGAATTTTATTCAAAATGTCCTCTTTAGACATCGTTTTACCTATGTGTTGAAGATTTGGTGCTGTTGCGCCTTGAAGATTATCCCCGTGACAGGAAATACAACTTTTTTTGTAAACCTTTTCCGGATCGATAACAACGTCTGCTTCCCCTTGTAATTTTGCATTTTTATTTATAGCTCCAGGTTTTAACTTACCTCCGAGACCATAAACAACAACTTTCGTACCACCAGTAATGACTGCAACATATTCTTTGCCGTCAACAGTATATATGGAAGGTGCCATTTTGATTTGTTTTCCTCCACTTTGCATGCTCCATAATACTTTACCTGTTTTAATATCAAGAGCATTTACCTTTCCATCCAATTCTCCGTAGAAGGCAAGACCGGCAGCCGTACTTGTGAATCCGCCATACATCGGATCTTTCGTTTTATTTTGATAGACTTTTTTCCCTGTATTCATATCAATTGCTGTAATGGTACCAGAAACCTCAACATCCTTTGGCAAAGGAAGGATCTTTGTTCCTGGGAAGGTATTATTATCTTTTGCAATCTCTTCTGCATCTTTAGCGGCTACCATTAAATTAGGACTATTAATACCTGGAATAAGCACATAGTTGGTGTCAGGGTCATATGTCTGTGGAGCATAGCTTTCTCCACCTGGTGTTCCTGGCCATTGGAGAACGGCTTTACTCTCATCGCTTGGTACGTCCGAATGCTGAATTTTTACAAAAGGTACCCCATCATAAATGGTCTTCCCTGTTTTTGCGTCCCACGCATACCACTTTCCATTCTTACCGCCTTCAACCACAACCTTTTGCTTTTTCCCGTCAACCTTTGCATTGAGAATCATCGGAGTTGCGGCAGCGTCATAATCCCATATATCATGATCAACTTGAGTAGAATACCACTTCAACTTCCCTGTTTTACTATCTAAAGCGGTGATCGAATCGGTATATGGATTTTTTCCTTTTCTATCTGCATCATAAAAGTCCGGAGCTGGATTCCCTACTGCAAAATACATCATATCAGTTTCTGGGTCAAACGACATCGGTGTCCATACGGAGCCTCCGCCTGTAAATTTACCTTTCGCCCAGCCCGTTCCTCTTTTAGGAACGGTCCAAAACGGCTCTTTCCATAGCGGTTCCAGGGTATCTGCTTTAAACGCCCAAACAAAACCTCGTGTACCATTATCACCGCCGCTGCTTCCAACGTAAACGTTGCCATCATAATACATCGGAGCTGATGATTCATAGTATCTGTTTTCTAATTTGATCGTAGGTTCATAATCCCAAAAGTTAACCATTTTTAACAGTTTTCCGTTCTTCGCATCCAGTTTGGCCAGCCGATTATCGATCATCAAGACAAATACATTCCCATTGGCCACTGCGACACCCCTGCTTGCCACATTGGACTGCCATGGCAAACCATTAATATGATCAAGTACTTCCTTGGGCGGTGTCCATGCCCAAAGCTTCTTTCCACTTGCGGCATCGATTGCAAATACATGATTTTTCGAACTAGTCACATACATGACCCCGTCGTGGACGACAGGGAAATCTTCTTGTAAATTTGGAATATCCTTATTCCAATCTAAGATATCCTGCTGCCATGCAATCCCCATTTTTTTCACATTATCTTTTGTAATCTCTTTATAGGGCACATGTCGGGTATGTTGAAGGTCATACCCCCAATTTGGGAACCCTGTCACATCTTCCTGACTTGCCTGGTTGGATTCCTTGGTTTCCTCTTTTTTGTTTTTTGCATTATTCTTGTCATTATTCGACTGACAGCCAACTATAACCATACTCGATAGCAAAACTAAACCTAATGACTTTAAATATCGCATCACGAAAATACCCTCCTGACATTATGAAATAAAACATCGATTTTTGATGATGAATTTTTCCACTTTCAGACTTTAAACCTCCTTAAGTTATTCAAATTTTTATAAGAACATTGGTATAATTACCTAAGGCACAAAAATTATGCAAATAATGACTAATTCTTCCTTCCCTCTTTTAGTTTAATTGTACTGTTGGACGACCCATTACATACAAAAACCCGAACAATGGACTTGTTTTAAAAGGTCCATTGTTCGGGTTATAGTTAAAATAGCATGGGGATTGTAGCTGCTATTCTGGTCGTTCATCCAAGGTGTGATACCGAACAAACGGACCAAGGTGACCGAACTCCCCAACCGCCTCCTCCATCAAACGGTGTGCCTCTTCATATGCGCCGGCAGGTAAAATATCCAATTCATGATACCCCATATTTCCATAGTTATAGACAAGCAAAAACCTATCTGTCTCCCAAAGCTCAAGTCGAAACACATGCCAATGGTTCCTCACTTTCAATTGAATCCCTGTGTAGAATGTTTTCTCCCCCAGCTGTTGATAAGCAAATTCCGCTGTCCCTCCCTTATAGGACCTACCCTCCTCAAATACAAGCGGGTAACCTTTCGTATATAGGTGTTCCATACCTTTCAAGGTTTCAAGACTGGTTTCCCTTTTTGTCGCCACAATCACAGGAGACAGCCTATCTACTCCTATTTCATGGTATTCGATGGTACCACTGTCATCCCATTGAATATGTAAATCCGCAGCCTGAAGCACATTTGTCCACCTTCCGAGATCTGCGGAATTTTTCAATTGTTCGCAAGAGAGAAACAATCCATCCTCCGTTAACAAACGATGGACGATTTCTAAATAACGACTGTCACCATAAGTTGGATTCTCCTTCATGTACTCTTGAAGTGACCAATAGTTTGAAATCATGATAGGCCCCATAATCTCGTGAAAGGTCCGTGATGAAATGATTAAATCAAAAGAATTCAGGGAAAAGTGCTCAGTTACCTCCATAAAATCCATTTGGTAAAAACTCACGTTATTAAGCCCTTGCTTTATTGCCAACTGCTGTGCACATTGAATTCCATTTCGACACTGTTCAATGCCAACGATCTCCGCATCTGGAAAAATCGAGGCGTACCAACAAGACAGCAACCCATTATCACACCCAATTTCCAAAATCCGCTTCGGCTTTAAATGAGTTTGCTGACTGATCCAGTTGAGCAAGGACTGATGGAAATTCATCGTCCATGATTCTACCGCCAAACTGAAGGCCAGTGTTCGGTTTTTCACTTCATAAAGATTTCCTTTTAGTTTGCGCTCCATAATGGGTTGGAGTTCCTTAGCCAAGAAGGAGTCAACCTCGGTTACATGCCTCCAAAAGTCTTCTTTGGTAAAGCAGTTTTTGATACCCAGTGACTTAAAATAGTCAGAAACACTTTGTGACTTTAATTTATTATCTATAAACATAGTACTATCTCCAGTTTAGGCGTATTTAGTTTGTTTAACAGGGCCAGCGCCTATTAGTTGATATTATTATCTGGTACTAATTATACCATAAATAGAGTAGGCGCATGAAAAAATTTCATGCGCCTCTCACAGATCCGTACGTGAGTCTGTCTAACAATTGTTGTTGAATTTATCAAAGCTTTAATAAATTCAACAATATTTATGGCGAAAATAATAAAAATCCCAAAAATCATATAAAAAGGGGGCGAATCCCCCCTAAATCTTGTTATTAATTCCTTTACTCCGATTATATTTATCATTCTTTTAAAATTATAGGCAAGACAAATAAAGCTTACCTCAGTGTTTACTGATTCAAGCCCTCTTGTTAAAAAATTTGTATAACCAAAATGTCGTTTTATGGTTCCAAAAAGATGTTCTATTATAGAACCCCTTTTCTTGTAAATATTATCTTTTTTAATTGTATTTTCAGTCACCTGGTCAATGATTTCTTCATTATTAAACCTAACAATAGATCTGCCGCCTTTTGCAGAAGTACATAACTCCTTTTTCCCACATTCATTAAAGTTTACACACGTGTAACGTTTGGAATCTTTGCCGTTTTGCTTTCCATTCCATTTAAAATTCAAACAGTAGCCCATCGGGCAAATAAAAACATCATCTTTTTGGTCATACTTGAAGTTTGATTTATCAAATCCGTTTTCAACCTTTTGTTGTTTTCCTTTTTGAGGCTTTATTAAGATCTCAGTCTTC